>DATBKW010000050.1:0-4502 GCA_036555665.1 Solirubrobacteraceae bacterium
AGGCGGGTCCACTCCACTGGGTCCCGCCATCGCGATCACGGCCCCCAGCGTCGCGGCGACCGTCGACACACCGACGCCAACGCTCACCGGCACCGCAGGAAACAACACCGGCGACTCGCCCAGCGTCGCCGTCCGCCTCTACAACGGCGCTGTCCCGGCGGGCGCTCCGGTGCAGACGTTGACGGTCCCGCGCAGCGGCACGACGTGGGCGGCGACCACCGCGCCCCTCGCACCCGGGCAGTACACCGCCCAGGCGACACAGGCCAACACCACGGGCACTACGACGGCCAACGGCGTCAGCGCCCCGGCGACCTTCACCGTCGCCCAGCCGCGCGCGCTCGTGCCGGGCGGTGGCGGCAGCCAGGCCGTCGGGGACCGTGACCACGACGGCATTCCCGACAACCTCGACACCTCCGACGGCTCGCTGCCGCCGATCCCCGGCAAGTCGTTCGACGCCCGGGTGGTCTCCGGCACCGTCTACATCAAGTACCCGGCGGGCAAGGGACCCCGGGCCGTCAAGCCGCTGAAGGGGTTCGTGCCGCTGAAGGGCGCCGCGAACGTCCCGATGGGCTCGCAGCTCGACACGCGCAAGGGGCGGGTTGCGGTGACGTCGGCGGCCGACACCGGCGGGGTCAAGACGCAGGCGTCGGACTTCTACGACGGGATCTTCGCGGTCAAGCAGGCGCTGCCGAAGAAGAAATCGAAGAAGCCGGTGGCGCTGATCACCGACCTGGTTCTCAAGGGTGAGTCGCCGCGGTCGGAGTGCGCACCCCTGAAGGGAGCAAGCGCGGCGACCGTCGACAAGAAGAAGAAGGGGCCGAAGTCGACGCTCGGCAAGCTGTGGGGCAACGGCAAGGGCAAGTTCCGCACGAGCGGCAAGTACAGCTCGGCCACGGTGCGCGGGACGATCTGGTTGACCGCCGATCGCTGCGATGGGACGTTGACCACGGTGAAGCGCGGTGTCGTGCAGGTGCGCGACTTCAAGCGCAAGAAGACGATCTCCGTGAGGGCCGGCCACAGCTACCTCGCTCGGGCGCAGCGGGCCGCGAGCAAGCGGCGGACGGGGTGACGGCGCCGAGGTGATCATGGCGACCGACGCGCGCATCGGCTCGGAGCTCGCCGGTTACCGGCTCGAAACGGTGATCGGGCGCGGCGGCATGGGCGTCGTGTACCGCGCCGAGCAGATCCGGCTCGGGCGCAAGGTCGCGCTCAAGCTGCTGGCCCCGGAGATGGCGGCGAACGCCGGCTTCCGCGCGCGCTTCGAGCACGAGTCGCGGCTGGCCGCGGCGCTGGACCACCCCAACATCGTCCCCCTCTACGAGGCCGGCGAGGCGGGCGGGCTGCTGTTCATCAGCATGCGCTACGTCGAGGGCACGGACCTGCGCAAGCTGCTGGACGCCAGCGGCCCCCTCGAGCCCGAACGCGCGCTCGATATCGCCGCGCAGGTCGCCGGCGCGCTCGACGCCGCCCACACGCGCGGACTCGTTCACCGCGATGTCAAGCCCGGCAACATCCTCATCGCGCCCGGCGTCGCGGGCGCGACCGAGCACTGCTACCTGACCGACTTCGGCCTGACCAAGGACACCTCCTCGCCCGTCGAGCTGACCGCGACGGGCACCTTCGTGGGGACGATCGACTACATCGCGCCCGAGCAGATCGAGGGTTTCGCGCCCGACGGCCGCGGCGACCAGTACGCGCTCGCGTGCGTGCTCTTCGAATGCCTGACCGGCCATCCGCCCTTCCCGCGCGATCAGGAGATCGTCGTGATGTGGGCGCACCTGCAGGACGAGCCGCCCGCGGTCACCACCGAACGGCCCGACCTGCCGCTTGCCGTCGACGACGTCATCGCCCGCGCCATGGCCAAGGCCCCCGGCGAGCGCTTCGCGTCGTGCACCTCGATGGTCGACGCCGCCCGTGCCGCGCTCTTCGCGTCGGCCGCGCCGGTCGTCGATCCCTCGCCTGAACGAGAGCGATGGGCGCTGGACACGCGCGCCGATGCCCCGGTGCCGCCGCCCCCGCAGGTGCCGGCGCGGCCGACCGTCGCCCCGACCCGCCGCATCACACCGCGCGGCCGCCGCGTGGCCGCCGCGCTGGCGGCAGCGGTCGTCGTCATCGCGGCGATCGCCGGCGCGCTGGCCGGCAAGGGCGGGAGCGGCGGCGAGAAGGCCCCTGCGCCCACGCCGGCCACCGCCGGCGCGCTGCAGCTGAGCTACGGCGCCCCATGGGCACGCGACACCAAAGCCAACGCCGGTCTCGCGCTGCGCGACCCGATCGCGCTGCGCGCCGCCAACGCGCACATCATCGCCGGCCGGATCGCCGCCCCCGGCCCGGGCCTGCTCCCCGAAAGCACGGCGCCGACGGGCGATACCGAGGTCGTGAGGCTGGGCTCGACCGCTGCGCTGCACCACACCGGCCTACGCGTGGGGGGCCGGCCGGCCGAGCTGTTCGTGGTGCCGACGAACCACGGGGTGCAGGCGCTGTCGTGCGTTGACACCGCGGTCAACGACTGCGAGGCGGTGGCCGCCACCCTGCGCGTGCACGGCGCCAAGGCCCTCGACGTCCGTCCCAGCTCGGCCTACGCGGCCGCGCTCGCCAAGCTGCTCGCCGGCCGCGCCGAGCGCGCCACCGCCGACCGTCGCGCGCTGGCGCGCGCGGGCAACTCGCGCACTCAGGCCGCCGCCGCGCACGTGGCCGCGCGCGGGCAGGCCGCCTTCCAGCGCCGCGCGCTCCGGCTCACTCCGCCCGCCGTCGCACGCCAAGCCAACGGCGCCATCGTCGCCGCCATCGCGCAGATCAAGCGCTCCTACCGGCGCCTCGACGCAGCGGCAACCGCCCACGACCTCGCCGCCTACCGCCGCGCCGCCCGCGCGGTGCGCACCAGCGAGGCCCATCTCGCCGCCGCCGTCGGCGCGCTGAAGCTGCTCGGCTACGACGTACAGGGAGGCTCATGAACATGCCGTCGCGCTGGGCGATCGCGCTGCTGGTGGCGCTGGCCGCGCTCGTCGCACCGACCGCCGCGCTCGCGGTGGCGCCGGGCAACGACGACTACCTGAAGTCCAAGCGCATCAACGCCCCGGGCAGTCGCCTCCCGCGCGAGGAGGTCAAGGACTCCGTCAACACCGCGGAGGCCACGACGCAGCCCGACCTGTTCCTCCCCGAGGCGCCCGCCGGCGGGGGCGGACCCGAGACGACGACGTGCAACGGCCGCAGCTTCGGCAAGACCGTCTGGTACGACGTCCACCCCGACACCGACGGCGCCGTCGAGATCCAGACCGGCGGCTTCGACGTCGCGATCGCGATCTACCAGTTCGACCAGAGCACGTCGAAGATCGTGCGCCTCGTCGCCTGCTCGGCCGAGGCGGGCGCCCAGGACTTCATCCCGCGCCAACTGCTCAAGCGCGGGCGCCACTACACCATCCAGGTCGGCGGCCTCGACGAGGGCGCCGGCCCGCTCGGCGGCGCGCTGCAGTTCAACTTCCAGTTCTTCGCCGACAGCGACGACGACGGCATCTTCGACCCGCTCGACGACTGCCCGAACCAGCCCGGCGTGCGCTCGGCCGGTGGCTGCCCGCCCACCCTGCGATCGACCCCGAAGCTGACCGCCATGCCGACGGGGGCGGGCATCGTCGTCAAGCGGCTGAGCGTCTCGGCGCCGAAGGGCTCGAAGGTCGAGGTCCGCTGTCGCCGGCGCTGCTCGGGCCATCAGGCGCGCACGGCGGGCGTCGTCTCCTTCCCGCTGCTGCGCGGCCGCGCGCTCCCCGCCGGCGCGCGCATCGAAATCTTCGTGACCAAGACGGACTCGATCGGCGCCTACACGCGCTACGACATCGTGCGCGGCAACTTCAAGCGCACGGACCGCTGCCTGCGTCCCGGCTCGCACACGCCGCGAAGGAAGTGCACATGAAGGCCGCGCGCCCACTGGCGGTCGGCGTCGCCGCCGTGATCGCCTTCCTCGTCGCCTACGCGGCCGCCCACGGCGCCGGCGGCACCAAGGCTGCGGCGACGCCGGTCATCCAGCCGTTGTCGGCGCCCGAGGCGCCCATCGCCGTACCGGCGGCGACCCGCGCGATCCCCGCGCTCGCGCCCGCACCGGCCCGCCGCGCGCGCCGCGCGGCGTCCACGCCCGCGCGCCGGGCGCCCGCGTCCAGGCCGAGTCGCACGCCGAGCGCCCCGTCCACCGGGGGCGGCGGCGGTGGGAGTGGGGGCGGCATCATCGAGGGCTGAGGGAGCGCGCCGGCAGGCAGCTCGGGCTCATCCGTGCCCAGCCACGACGACCTTGTCGCGGTCGACCTCGGCGATGAAGAACGACTGGATTGCTCGGCGCTGGGCGAGCCACTCGGGCGTGTTCACATGTACCGAGCAGGAGAACGCGAGCGACTCGAGGTCCAGCTCGCGCGCGGCATCGTCAAGCGCCTCGTGCACGCGGCGCCTGCCGTCCCATGACGCATCCGCTGCGAGCACGAGGACATCGATGTCGGAGTCCTCGCTGAGCGGGCGCTGGC
>DATBKW010000051.1:0-13428 GCA_036555665.1 Solirubrobacteraceae bacterium
ACCAGGATCACCCAGATCGGCCAGAACGAGCCGCTGGCGCCGGCCGCCGCCCAGATCCCGACGCAGAGCAGGCAGGTGATGGCGGCCGCACCGGCGCGGTGGGCGACCCGCGCCCGCGCGAGCTCGCGCTGCTGCTTGGACGCCGACGGCGCGGACGGGCCCGGCAGGTCCTCGAGCAGCCGCGCGAGGTCGCCGTGCGTCCGCGCCGCGTAGGCGGCGTCGAGGCGCTCGGCGAGCTCCTCGGGCGTCAGCCGTCCGGCCGCCGCGTGCTCCGACAGCTGCCGCGAGACCTGCTCGCGCTCGGCGTCCGAGGCGCGTAGGGCGGGCTGCGGTTCGTTCACCTACCGGATGCTAGGCAGCCCGATCGTCACGAGCGGCGTGTCGTGGTCGGAGACGCCCGCCGCGTGGCGCGTCTCGTCGCGCTCGAAGTAGTCGTTGTCGAAGTGCACGTAGCGCACGTCCTGGACCGCGGCGTGGAGCCCGTTGGTCACGAACACGTGGTCGAGCGTCTGCAGCTGGCCGTCGAACTGGAACGAGTAGCGGTTGTCGGCCGGGGCCTGCGACCACAGGTTCTGCAGCGTCACGCCGGGCGCGACGAGGTTCTGGGTGAGCGCGGGCGAGTCCTCGAAGTCGTTGAGGTCGCCGATGACCATGACCTGCCGGCCGGCGGCCTCCAGCGCGGCGGTGGCGTCGTGCAGAACGTCGGCCTGGGCCTGACGGCACGGCTCAGGATGGCTCTGCGAGGCGAGGTGGTTGCCGATGAGCGTGAAGTCGAGCCCGTCCTTGCGCACGTCGACCTGCAGCGGCGGGCGCTCGAAGAGCTTGTGCGAGGTGGGGTCGTCGGCGCAGCCCGACAGCGTGGTCGTGGCGTCGACGGCGAGCTGCTTGATGTTGAAGATCTCCACGCCGTCCTTGACGAGCAGGCCGACCGCGATGTGGCGCGCATCGGTCGATGGCAGCCAGATCGAGGTGTAGTCGCGCAGCTTGCGCGCCACCAGCGCCAGCGGAATGGGCGAGGCGACCTCTTCGGTGACCACCAGGTCGGGACTGTGCAGGATGTGGCCGACCGCGTCGGCCAGCCGCGTCGTCTTGGCGTCGACCTCGCGCTGGGTGAACGTGTGCCCGTCGTCGACCATCCCGGCGGCGAACAGGTTCTCCATGTTGAAGTTGGCCACGCGCAGCGTGTCGCGCGGCTGGCGGGGCACGGACGGCGGGTAGCGGATCGGGCCGCGGTGCACGTGTGGCGCCGCGCCCGGCTGGGGGATGATCTGGTACTCGGAGAACGCGAAGCCGAAGGGGCCGACGGCGTCGGTCACCGAGTCGAAGAGGTCGGCGTTGACACGCGTCGTCGACGACGGGGTGTGCGAGGGGTTGGTCGGGTCGACGTCGCGCGACCCGGCGTCCTGGCCGAGGTTGAGCAGGTCGGGCGGGCCGACCGGGAAGGCGGCGTTGCGGAACACGCGCTCGCGGGTCGTGCCGGGCCGCAGGAACAGCTCGCCGAACTTGTCGGTGCCGCCCGAGTCGGCCGTGCCGACCGCCAGGCGCACGCGCATGCCCTCGAGCGTCTCGTAGTACGGGCGGGTGCCGTTGCTCAGCGTCGTCTGCGCGGCGGCCTGCGCCGGGTCGATCGTCACCGGCGCGGGCAGCCCGGACTTCGCGCCGAAGACGGGCGCGCGCCCGCCGGCGTCGATGGCCGTGAGGTTGAACAGCTCGGTGACCTTGCCGGTCACCGTCACGGTCTGGCCGATGTGCTTGGCGCTGCGGTCCGCGGCGCCGAGGCCGCCGACGAAGATGCCCTCCGAGGTGGCCGGGTCGGCGTCCTGGTCGGCGGTCGGCGTCTCGACGTAGATGCCGGCCTGGCGCGGATCGAGGTTGACGAAGTTCGATACGCCCTGCTGGTTGTCGACCCCGATGACGACCCCGGTGATCTGCACGAGCTGGCCGTTGTGGGGCGTGGTGTTGCCCGAGCCCTGGATGGCGTCGATGGCCAGCGGTGTCGGCGGCGGCTCGCACGGGATGCCGCACGCGGTGCCGTTCGCCGAACCCGCGGGGCCGTCGAAGTCGGCCGCGTTGTCGTCGGTGTCCTGCAGGCCGGCGCCTGTGGCCTTGCGGGTGAAGGTGAAGTCCGAGCCGGTGGTCGGGAACGTAAGGCCGGTCCCTTCGGCGCACGCGGTGCCGGGCGCGCCGACGGCGTCCTGGATCACGCCCCCCGCGTCCCTGATCTGAAAGCCGCCGGCCTCGGTGACCTGGAAGTTGTAGGTGGCGTCGGCGGTGCCGGTGTAGTCACCCGCGTTCTTGCCGAAGACGAAGGTCTGGCCGGCGGGCAGCTTGGTGCCCGCGCCCAGCGGATCGCCGTCGGTGCCCACGCGCTGAGTGCCGCCCGAGGTGAAGCAGTCATACAGCTGCCAGCCCGACACGTCGACGGTCGCCGACGTCGTGTTCTTGATCTCGACGTATTCGTCGAACTGCGAGGCGGCCGTCCGCAGGCGCAGCTTGGAGATGACCACGCCGGAAGGCGAGGCGGCCGACGCCTGCGCCGCCGCCCAGAGGCAGGCGAGCAGGGCGATGAGCGGGAGGACCGTGAGTCGTGAGCGCACCGGCGGAACCTAGAGCCGTGCGGCTCCGACGTGGTTACGGAAGTGTCAGCGCAAAGACGCCGGCGACCAGCGCCGTCCCCGCCGCCAGCCAGGCCACGTAGTCGCCGACGCGCCCGGAATGAAGGTCGCGCAGCGCCCCCACCGGCACCGTGGGCATGCACGCGATCACGACGGCCAGCGCCGCCGACGCAGCGCCGTACAGCCAGGCGGCCGTGGTCAGCCCCTCGCCGGGCGTGCCGGGCGGGCGCGGCGCCGTGTCGTGCAGGACGGCGGCCGCGTACGCCGAGCGGTCGACGAAATGCGCGGCCGCGCCGGTGACCGCGTCGATGAGCCCCGGCACGAGCCCCCACAGAAGGCCGAGCGCGACGAGCATCACCGACGCGACGACGCCTGCCAGCGGGGCGCGCCCGCGCTCGATCGGCTCGTCGCCGGACTCCGACGCACCCGTTACGCGGCTGCGCGGCGGCTTGGGGCCGCGGCCGAGGAAGACCGTGCGCACGACGCGCAGCACGGCGCCGCCGATCAGCGCGCTGGCCACCACGAGCACCGGCGACACCCAGCCGAGCCCCTCGTGCGTGGCCGCGTCCTCGATCATCGCCCGCCCGACGAACGGCCCGAACGGCGGCATCGCGGCGAGCGCGAGCCCGCAGACGCAGAAGAGCACGCCGAGCGCGTGCAGGTCGCGCCCGCGCCCGTAGAGCTCGTGCTCGTCGACGCTGCCGCGGCGGTGTTCGAGCCCGCCGACGGCCACGAACATGCCCGCCTTGACCAGGCCGTCGCCGACGACGAACACAGCGACGCCGGCCAGCGCCGCACCGTCGAGGAGCGCCACGCCGCACAGCAGGATGCCCATGTGGCCGACCGTCGCGAAGGCGACCATCCGTTTGAGGTGGCGCTGGGCCGCGCACATGGCGCCGCCGATCAGCGCCGTGGCCAGCCCGAGGACGAGGAGGACGTCGCGCACCGTTTCGGCATGCGGCTCGAGCGGGCCCGAGAAGACCGTCCAGTACACGCGCGCAATGCCGTAGAGACCGAGCTCGCTGAGCGCCCCGGCGAAGATCAGGCAGATCGACGTCGGGGCCACGGCGTAGGCGTCGGCGAGCCAGAAGTGAAACGGCACGATCGCCGCCTTCACGAAGAAGCCGCAGGCCACGAGCGCGAAGGCGACCGCGACCAGCGCGTCGGGCCGGTGGTGCGCGAGCGCCTCGCCGATCTGCGCGAGGTTCAGCGCGCCGGTGCGGCCGTAGAGCAGCGCGATGCCGACGAGCAACAGCAGCGAGCCCACCGAGTTGGTCACCGCGAAGTTCAGCGCGCCCTCCAGCGGCGCGCGCTCCTGGACGCGGAAGCCCGCCAGCGCGTAGGCACTGACGCCCATCAGCTCGAAGAAGACGAAGGCCGTGAAGAGGTCGCCGGCCAGGCAGAAGCCGACCATGCCGGCCAGCACCACCAGCACGAGGGCGTGGAACAGATGGCCGGCGACGTCGACCTGGTGCCAGGCCACCAGCAGCCCGGCCACCGCCAGCACGCCAGCGAACGCGGCCAGGCCGGCGCCGAGCTGGTCGGCGTAGAGGTCGATGCCGAGCGCGACGCCGTTGCGCGGGTGCCATCCGCCCAGCCACGCGACGACCGGCTTGTCCGACGCGCGCACGACCAGCGCCACGCAGAGCCCGACGACGGTCGCGGCCGCGGCAAGCGCGACGACGTCGGCGGCGCGCCTCCGGCGCAGCGACGTCGTGGCTGCCAGCACGACCGCCGTCAGCAGCGGCACGAGGATGGCCAGCGAGGTCAGGACCATCAGCCGCGCAGCGCGTTGAGCTCGTCGGGGTCGACCGAGCCGAAGCGCTTGTGGGCCTGCACCGCCAGCGCGAGCAGCAGCGCGCTCACCGTCGCGCTGACCACGACGTCGGTGAGGGTCAGCGCCTGGACGACGGGGTCGACGACGGGCGTCGACTGCGGGATGTCGCCGAAGATCGGCGCCTTGCCGCCGTTGCGGTAGCCGATGCCGAGCAGGAGCACGTAGGTCGAGGACTGCGTGACCGCCAGGCACATGATCAGGTGGACGAGGTGGCGGCTGGAGACCACGCCCCAGATCCCGGCGAGGAAGAGCCAGACGGCCACGAGGTAAGCCAAGAGGCTCACTCGCGCTCCTCCAACAGCGCCTGCTCCAGGAACTCGGCGATGATCAGGGCACCGGCGCCCGCCACCTCGATGCCAACGGCAACGTTGCCGATTGGGATCGTCCCGGCCGACAGCAGCATCCCCGACGTGCCCAGCGGCAGGAAGTTCTGCAGCGTCGCGCCGACGGCGATCAGGCCGCCGAGCGCGACGAGCACGAAGCCGCCCGCGCCGATCGCCTCGGTCACCTCGAGCAGCTCGATCGAGCCGACCCGGTGCAGGCGCACGCTCTGGCCGGCGGCGTACGCGAGCAGCAGCGCGCCGGCGCCGATGACGCCGCCCGAGAATCCGCCGCCGGGCGTCAGGTGGCCATGGATGACGACGTAGGCCGACAGCACGAGCACGGGGCCGACGAGCGCGCCGCCGAGGGCCCGCGCGGCGAGGCTCGGTACCGGCCGCGCGGGCGCGCCCGCCTCGTCGCCGCGCTCGCGGCGGCGCACGCGCAGCAGCGCGACGCATCCGCACGCGGCGGTGAACAGGATCAGCTCCTCGCCCAGGGTGTCGAAGCCGCGATAGTCGAAGGTGACGGCGGCCACGAGCTGTCCGGTGTGCCGCTCGCCGGGGACGACCTTGGCCAGGACGTCTCCGTACGGGCCGGGGTAGTGGCCGAAGGGCTCGAGGTCGACGACCGCGGCCACGAGCGTCGCGCCGAGCGCGGCCAGCGCGACGAGCGCGAGCGCGTAGCGCACGCGGCGGCTCACTCGTCGTGCTCCCGGATCTTGGCCATCGCCAGCAGCACGAGCACCGGCACGACGATCGCGCCGACGGTCATCTGCGACAGAGCGACGTCGGGCGCCTGCACGCTGAGGAACAGCACCGCCAGCGCGAGGCCGAAGATGCCCGCCACCGCGGCCTGGCGCAGCGGGTCGCGGGTGACGACGACGAGCGTGCCGATGATCGCGACCGCGATCAGGCAGGTGGCCTGCAAAGCACTCAATCGGACTCCTCGCGGCGGTGGATGGCGCGTGCGCCGACGTGCGAGAGCACCGGACTGGTGACGGCGAGGAACACGCCGACGGTCGCCGCCTTGACCGAGATCAGCGAGGCGCCGTTGTCGACAACGACCGCCGCGGCGACGAACAGTGCGCCGAGCGCCCCGACGGTGACGTAGTGAAGGCGCGCCAGCGCGCCGGGCATGACGGCCACACCGAGGCAGGCGAACGCAAGCACGGCCACCCCGGCGACGACGAGCACGGCGCTCACGGCTCGCGCTCCAGCAGCGTCGCGTAGGCCAGCCCGCCCACGAACGAGCTGACGCCGAGCACGAGCGCGAGATCGCCGAAGATCTCGCGATCGAGCGCGACCGACATCACCAGCAACGCGATGGTCGCGATCATCGAGGCCAGCTGCAGGGCGACGAGCCCGTCGGATGGGGTCCCCAGCGCGGCGACGGCGGCGAGCGGCACGAGCAGCCCCACGAGCACGGCCGCGCAGGCCATCCAGACGGTCACTTGTCGACCAGCTCGTGGTAGATCAGCACCCCTCGCTCCTCATCGACGTCGATGACGACGGTGTTGGGGGCCAGCGAGCGCTCGGCCACGGCCAGCGCCGCGTCGGAGGCGTCGCCCTCGAAGGGGACCTCGACCACGCGGCCGCCCGGGCGGCGCACGAGCGCGCCCGCGAGCAGCCACAGATCGCGCGGCCACGCGAGGATCGCGCGCAGCTCGCGCAGCGCCGTCCGCCACCGCGGATGCAGGACGACCTCGCGCTCGCGGCGCACGATCAGCGCCGCGGTCGCGCCGAGGGCGCCGACGATCGCGGCGGCCACCAGCTCCTGGATCCTGCGGGTGTCGACGAGGACCACGTAGAGCGCCGTCAGCAGCGCCCACCACACCAGCCACGCACGCACCGCCGGCATGCCGCACTTGCTACCCGCTGCTAGCGTCGCCCAGCACACAAGCGGGTAAGGAGCAACGGCATGCAGATCGGCATGATCGGGCTGGGCCGGATGGGTGCGAACATGGTGCGCCGGCTGATGAGCGCCGGGCACGAGTGCGTCGTCTACGACGTCAGCCCCGACGCCGTCGGCGAGCTCGAGGGGGAGGGCGCGACCGGATCAGGCTCGCTCGAGAACTTCGTCGAGACCCTCCAGGCGCCGCGCTGCATCTGCGTCATGGTCCCGGCCGCCTTCGTCGACGACACGGTCGAGAAGCTCGCGCCGCTGCTAGCTGCCGACGACACGATCATCGACGGCGGCAACTCCTACTACCGCGACGACCTGCGCCGCGCCGCCGCCCTGCGCGAACGCGGGCTGCACTACGTCGACATGGGCACGAGTGGCGGGGTCTTCGGCCTGAACCGCGGCTTCTGTCTGATGATCGGCGGCGACGACACGGCGGTGCAGCGGCTGGATTCGTTCTTCGAGACGCTGG
The DNA here is from genome assembly GCA_036555665.1 of Solirubrobacteraceae bacterium. Taxonomy (GTDB): domain Bacteria; phylum Actinomycetota; class Thermoleophilia; order Solirubrobacterales; family Solirubrobacteraceae; genus JAOPZW01. The sequence goes on from DATBKW010000051.1 coordinate 7,145, forward strand.
CGCCGGGGGTCGACGGCGCGCCACGCACGCCGGGCCGCGAGGGCGAGCCGACGACGGCCGAGAAGGGCTACCTGCACTGCGGCCCGGCGGGCGCGGGGCACTTCGTCAAGATGGTTCACAACGGGATCGAGTACGGGATGATGGCCGCCTACTCCGAGGGGCTGAACATCCTGCATCGCGCGAACATCGGCTCCGAGGAGCACGAGCGCGACGCCGAGACGACGCCGCTGCGCGACCCCGAGGCCTATCGCTACGAGCTGCCGATCGCCGACATCACCGAGGTCTGGCGGCGCGGCAGCGTGATCGCGTCGTGGCTGCTCGACCTCACCGCGCACGCGCTCAGCGAGGACCCGGGCCTCGAGCAGTTCTCGGGGCGCGTGTCGGACTCGGGCGAGGGTCGCTGGACCGCGCTGGCGGCGATCGACGAGGGCGTGCCGGCGCCGGTGCTGACCACCGCGCTGTACCAGCGCTTCGTCTCGCGCGGCGAGGCGGAGTTCGGCAACCGCGCGCTCTCGGCGATGCGCTTCGCCTTCGGCGGGCACCTGGAGAAGAGCGCCACGTAGTTTCACAGCGGCGCTTTCGTGGAGATATAGCGTCGCGTCATGACCCTACGCACCGTTGGCCTTGCCGCCGCGGCCGCGCTGCTCGTCGCGGCCGCGCCCGCCCAGGCGCATTCGCGCCACCATCACAAGCCCAAGCCGCGCGCCGTGGACGTGCAGCTGCTGAGCTTCAACGACTTCCACGGCAACCTCGCGCCGCCGGGCACGCTCACGCTCCCGGAGGGGCGGGTCCCCGCCGGCGGGGCGGAGTATCTCGCCACCCACATCAAGGCGCTCGAGGCCGAGAACCGCAACACGCTCGTGGTTACCGCCGGCGACAACATCGGCGCCAGCCCGCTGCTCTCCGGCCTCTTCCACGACGAGCCGACGATCGAGGCGCTCAACGCGATGGGCGTCGACGTCAGCAGCGTGGGCAACCACGAGTTCGACGAGGGCGCGGCCGAGCTGCTGCGCATGCAGGACGGCGGCTGCCATCCGGTCGACGGCTGCCAGGATGGCGACGGGTTCGCGGGAGCGGACTTCGACTACCTGTCGGCCAACGTGGTCGACGACGACTCGGGCAAGACGCTGTTCCGTCCCTACGAGATCCGCCGCGTCGGCGGCGTGAAGGTCGGCTTCATCGGCGTCGTCCTCAAGGACACCCCGACCATCGTCACGCCGTCGGGCGTCGAGGGCCTCACCTTCGGCGACGAGGCCGACGCGATCAACAAGTACACGGCCGTGCTGAAGCGCAAGGGCGTGCGCGCGATCGTCGTCCTCATGCATCAGGGCGACACCGTCGACGCCGGTGGCCTCAACGACTGCATCAATCCCGTGGGCCCGCTGGCCGACATCATCGGGCGCTCCAGCAAGGAGGTCGACCTCTTCGTCACCGGCCACACGCACGCGCTCTACAACTGCGTCATCGGCGGCAAGCGCGCCACGAGCGCGTCGTCGTTCGGGCGCGCGCTGACGACGTCGACCCTGCGCATCGACCGCCGCACCGACCAGGTCGTCTCGGTCACGGCCGAGAACGAGCTCGTCAGCCAGGACGTGGCCAAGGACCCGGCGCAGACGGCGATCATCGGCAAGTACGACGCGATCGCCGCTCCGATCGCCAACCGGCGTATCGGCGCCTCGACCGCGCCGCTGACGCGTGAGCAGAACGCGGCCGGCGAATCGGTCCTCGGCGACATCATCGCCGACTCGCAGCTGGCGGCCACGGCGCCCGACGGCTTCGGCAACGCCGTCGTCGCGTTCATGAACCCGGGCGGCATCCGCACCGATCTCGACGCGGGCGACATCACCTACGGCGAGGCCTTCGCGGTGCAGCCGTTCGGCAACAGCCTGGTGACGATGACGCTTACCGGCGCCCAGATCGACCGGGTGCTCGAGCAGCAGTGGGACGGCCAGGGGACGAACCCGAAGGTGCTGCAGGTCTCCAACGGGCTCACCTACACCTGGAGCGCCTCGGGCCCGCTCGGCAGTCGCGTGGACCCGTCGACGATCAAGATCAACGGCACCACGGTCGACCCGGCGGCGAGCTACCGCGTCACCGTCAACTCGTTCCTCGCCGACGGTGGTGACGGGTTCACCGAGCTGCGCAACGGGACCGACAGGCTCGGCGGCGCCGTCGACCTCGACGCGCTGGCGGCCTACCTGACCGCGCACGACCCGATCGCGCCGACGCCGCGCGATCGCATCACGGTCGTGCCGTAGGCATTCGGATCTCAGGCGGGCGGGCACAATCCCAGCGGTGCCCGTCCGCCGTTCCCTGCCGTCCGTCACCGAGATGCGCGGCGCGCTGCGACGCCGCGTGCGCCGCGTGCAGGGCGACCTGTGGGGCATCCTGCAGACGACGGTGGCCGCGGGCGCGGCCTGGGGGCTCGCCTCGCTGCTGCATCCCCACCCGTACTTCGCTCCGGCCGCGGCGGTCATCTCGCTCGGCGTGTCGCGCGGCGGGCGCACCGTGCGCGCGATCGAGCTCACGGTCGGCGTTGCCGTCGGCATCGCGGTCGCCGACATCATCGTGCGGGCGCTGGGGGCCAACACGCTCGTGCTCATGCTCGTGGTCGGGCTGTCAATGGCCGCCGCGCTGCTGGTGGGCGTCGGCGCCCTGCTGGTCAACCAGGCCGCGATCTCGGGCATTCTCGTCGTCGCCACACTGCAGCCCGGCTCGAGTCCCTCGCCCTCGCGCTTCCTCGACGCGCTCATCGGCGGCGCCGTCGCGCTGCTGGTCGGGCTCGTCCTCTTCCCGCGCGACCCGGTCCGGGCGATGGCGAGGGCGGCGGCGCCGGTTGTTTCCGACCTGGCCGTGGCGCTGCGGATGACGGCCGAGGCGATGCGCGAGGGCGACCAGGACCGTGCCCGGCGGGCGCTCGAGATGGCGCGCGCCACCGACGCCGATCTCTCCGGGTTCTACGACGCGGTCGCGCTGGCGCGCGAGACCTTCACGCTGCGTGCGCCGCGGCGGCGTACGCGCGAGCGCGTGCCACTCTACGCGGAGGCCGCGCAGCAGATGGACTATGCGGTGCGCAACACGCGGGTCCTGGCGCGGCGCGCGCTCAGCGCGATCCGCCGCTACGGCCCGACGCCCGCGGGCGTCGCTGATGCGGTCGCCCTGCTCGCCGACGCCGTGCTCGAGCTCGGCCAGCAGCTCGAGCACCCCGAGGGCGACACGGCGGCGCGTCGTCTGGCACTCGAGGCGGCGGTCAAGGCCACGAGGGTCCTGCAGGACGACCCCGGCCTGTCGGTCAGCGTCATCATCGCGCAGGTCCGCTCGACGGCGATGGACCTCCTGCGTGGATCGGGCATGACCGGCGACGAGGCGCGGACGGCGCTCGACGGGGCCGTGGAGCGGGCGCGGGCTGCGCCCTGATCAGCGCGGCCGCGAGAGTCGATGGGTGACGGCCATGTCCTCGTCGCCGTAGCCCGCCTGCACGCCCTCGGCGAAGCGCTCCGCGACCGCGCGCGCGACGGGCACGTCGGCGCCGTGGCGCTCGGCGCTCTCGCCGACCAGCCGTGCATCCTTGGCGGCCAGGGCAAGGGCGAACGACGCCGGATAGTCGTCCTCGAGCATCAGCTTGGCCTTCATGCGGAAGTAGGGCAGGTCGAGGGCGCCGCCTCCGACGGCGTCGAAGACCAGGGCGGGGTCCAAGCCCATCGACTGGGTGAGCGCGAGGGTCTCGGCGGCGCCCTGCGTCACCGCGAGGACCCAGGAGTTGACCGCGAGCTTCAGGCGGGTGCCGGCGCCGGCGGGCCCGAGGCGCATGGTCCGCTGCGCGACGGCATCGAAGAGCGGCGCGCACGTGTCCAGCGCGTCGTCGGGCCCGGAGGCGAGGACGAGCAGCTTGCCCTCCTCGGCCGGGACCTTCGTGCCGAGCACGGGCGCGTCGACCAGCGTGGCGCCGCTTTCGCCGGCGAGCGCGGCGCAGCGCTCGATGCCGTCTTCGCCGATCGTCGAGGCCTGCCACCAGATCTGTCCGTGGGCCAGACGTGTTTGATCGGCGACGTCGAGGACCGCGCCGGCGTCCGACAGCATCGTCATCACCATGTCGGCGCCCTGTGCGGCGCTCGCCGGATCGTCGCGCACGTCGACGCCGTCGTCGCGGAGCGGAGCGGCCTTCTCGGGGCTGCGGTTCCAGGCGCGGACGTCGTTGCCCGCGCGCGCCAGGTTGCGGGCCATCGGCCCGCCCATCACGCCCGTGCCCAGGACGGCGATCGTGGCCATGCCCGCACGCTAGCCCGTTTGGCGCCCCGACAGCCGGGAACCCGATGGGCATGCCCACCGATCCCGAGCCCGTCACGCTCTCGCAGGCCGTCCATCGCGCGGTCGTCGTCGTCGACCCCGAAGGCCGCGCCGGCCTTGAGGACCTGCTCGAGCGCTTCGAGGACGATGACGAGCCGCTCGGGCCCGATCTCGCGCAGATCGCCGCGCAGCGGATCGCCGAGGAGGCCGGGGCGCTCGATCCCCAGGCCGAGGACCCGGCGCTGCAGCTTGCCGCCGCGGTGGCCACCTATCTGGCCTTTCGTCGCGACGAGGTCGACCAGGAGCCGCGCGCGCTGCTCGAGCTGGCCGCGCGCGCGGAGTTCGAGGGCCCGCGGCCGGCCGGCGTCGACGAGCTCCTCGCCGAGCGCGGGGTGACGCTGTAGTGCTAGGCCGCCGCGCTGCGGCGCCGCCGGATCTCGCGCTGCAGGTCGATCGCGCGGATCTCATGGTCGTCGGGCAGCTTGGCGAGGACCTCGAGGACGATCGCCTGGACGTCGCGCTCCTCGTGGCCCAGGCCGTCGAACAACGCCTTCAGAGCGGTGTGCGTGACCTTGAGCTGCGCCTCGGTGAGATCGAGGCGATAGACCGGGTCGTCCGGTCCCATGAGGTTGATCTCCTCGGCCATCTTGTGACGAATGATACGCCGCCTCTCGGGCTCGGGTCCACGGTGAGCGATGCTTACGGCCGTGATCGCCGTCTGTCTGGCCGCGTATCGGCCCGATCCGGCCCGTTTGCAGGGTCAATTGGCCTCGCTGGACGCCCAGGAGGGCACCGCGTGGACGCTCGTGCGCTGCGATGACGAGGAGGGCGTCGGCGCGTGGCGTGCGTTCGAGCGCTGCTACGAGCGCGTGCCGCCCGAGGCCGCGTTCGTGGCGCCGTGCGACCAGGACGACGTCTGGCATCCGGAGAAACTGGCCGCCCTGCAGGCGGCGATGGCGCCGGGCGTCGCGCTGGCCTTCTGCGACGTGCGGGTCGTCGACGGCGAGGGGCAGGTGCTCTCGCCGACCTACTGGACCAATCGCGTCCCGACGTGGGACGACCTCGGCGCCGAGTTGCAGACCAACGTGGTCACGGGCGCGGCATGCCTGGTGCGGCGCGACGTCCTCGGGGTCGCGCTGCCCTTTCCGGCCGAGCTTGCGGGGTCGTACCACGACCACTGGCTGGCGGTGTGCGCGCTGACCCTGGGCCGGATCGCCTACGTCGATCGTGCGCTCGTCGACTACGTACAGCACGGGGAGAACGTCGTCGGCTGGTCGGAGCGCCGGCGCCGCGGCGAGCCGTCGAGCGGCGATCCGCGCGCGGTGCGCGCGGCGCGCGACCGCGAGCGCCATCTGGAGCGCCCGCGATTGTGGGCGCAGACGCTGCTCGAGCGCTGTCCGGACATCGAGCCGGCCAAGCGCCGGGCGCTGCGCCGCGCGGCGCGCGCCGGTCTGCCATGGCTGGCAGCCGGCGCGCTGCGCGAGCAGCTCGACCCGCGGCGCACGCTCGAGGCGCGGCGGCGGGCGCTGCGCGGCGCGCTGTGGGGGAGAGGTCGCGCCGCGCGGAGCCGCTAGCTCTCGTCGCCCGCGAGGATCCGGTACAGCGAGCGGCGGGCGTCCTCGAGGACCTTCTGGGCCTCGGCGGTCTGGGCGTCGTCGCCGGCCTGCGCGACCTGCATCGTGGCCATGCCGAGCTGCATCATCAGCTTGCGCAGCTCGATCAGGCCCTCGGGCAGATCGCCGCCGGCCTCCTCCCACGGGATGCCGAGCGCGTCGCGGTTCTCCTCGACGTACTTGCGGCCCTCGGGAGTCAGCTCGAAGGCGCGGCGGCCGGCGCTCTCGTCGCTGCGGACGAGACCCTCGTCCTCGAGCTGCGAGAGCGCGGGGTAGATCGAGCCGGGGCTCGGGCGCCAGACGCCGCCGCTGCGCTCCTCGATCTCCTGCATGAGCTGGTAGCCGTTGCGCGGCTCCTCCTCGAGGAGCAGGAGCGCGGCCGCG
>DATBKW010000052.1:0-2830 GCA_036555665.1 Solirubrobacteraceae bacterium
GATCTGCGCGCGGACGTAGACGACGCCGGGGGCGTCGCGCTTGTAGATGTCGCCCGCGGTGAGCCCCGGCCCCTCGCTGTCGCTGGCCGCCTCCGAGCCGCCGAGCGGGGCCTGCTGCACGACCGTCGTGCTGCCGCGGCCACCGAAATCGAGGCCTTCGACGGCCGCGACGGCGGCCAGCGCGCCGACCACGGCGGAAAGGACTGCGATCGGCAGCAGCCTGCGTTGCATGGGCTCAGCATCCAATCCCGTGCTTAATCCCCCATGAATTGCCGCCGATCTTTGTTGAATCGGCGTTAAAGCGCGTCTTCGGCGCCCTCCATGCCGCTCAGGGCGCGGCAGGCGGCCTCGATGTCCTCGGCGCGCATGAGCCCTTCGCCGATGAGCACGGCGTCGACGCCGACGCGCTCGAGGTCGTCGAGCTGGTCGCGCGTGCTGAAGCCGGACTCCGAGACGACCGTCTTACCGGCCGGCACGTCGCTGAGCAGCTCGTAGGTGCGCTCGACGTCGACCGAGAAGTCGCCGAGGTCGCGGTTGTTGATACCGATCACGTCGGCATCGACGACCTCCAGCGCGCGCTCCAGCTCGCCCTCGTCGTGGACCTCGACGAGGACGTCGAGATCGAGGCCGAGCGCCTCGCCGTGCAGCAGGGCGAGATCGTCGTCGTCGAGCGCGGCGACGATGAGCAGGATCGCGTCGGCGCCCGCCACCGCGGACTCGTAGACCTGGTAGGGATCGACGACGAAGTCCTTGCGCAGGATCGGCAGCACGCTCGCGGCACGCGCCTCGCGCAGGTCGTCGAGCGAGCCGCCGAAGTGGCGCTCCTCGGTGAGGATCGACAGCGCCGCCGCCCCGCCGTCCTCGTAAGCGCGGACGACGTCCGTGACCGTCGCGCCCGCGCGGATCTCCCCGGCGCTCGGCGAGCGGCGCTTGTGCTCGGCGATCAGCGAGATGCCCGGGCGGGTGAGCGCCTCGGAGAACGGGCGGTCCTCGCGCGAGCGAGCGGCCTGCTGCTCGAGCTGCGCCAACGGGACGGCCTGCCTGCGGCGGGCCACGTCCTCGCGCGTGGCGTCGACGATGCGTTCGAGGACGTTCATGCGGCGGTCGCGAGCTGTTGGGACAGGGCCACGTAGCCCTCCGTGGTGCGCATGGCGGCACCGGAGTCGACGGCCTCGCGGGCGGCGGCGATCCCCTCGCCCAGGCTGTCGGCGACGCCGCCGGCGTAGATGGCGGCCCCCGCGTTGAGCAGGGCCAGATCGCGCCGCGGGCCGGGCTCGCCGGACAGGATCGCGCGCGTCGTCCGGGCGTTGGCCACAGGAGGTCCCCCGGCCACCGCGTCGGGCGTCGTGGTGTCGAGTCCGACGTCCTGCGGTGAGACGACGTAGCGCTCGATGGCGTCGCCGTTGACCTCGACGACGTGTGTCGGGGCCGACGTGCTCATCTCGTCGAGACCATCCTCGCTGGACACTACCAACGCGCGTTCTACCCCCAGACGCGCCAGCGCCCCCGCCATCCGCTCCAGGTAGGCGGGGTCCGAGACCCCGATGAGCTGACGGCGGGCGCCCGCGGGGTTGGTCAGCGGGCCCAGGAAGTTGAAGATCGTGCGCACGGCGAGCTCGCGCCGCACGGGGACCACGAAGCGCGTGGCCTGATGGTGGGTGGGCGCGAACATGAACCCGAAGCCGGCCTCGTCGATGCAGCGCGCGACGGCGTCCGGGCCGAGGTCGATGCGGGCGCCGAGCGCCTCGAGGACGTCGGCCGATCCCGACAGGCTGGTGGCCGAGCGGTTGCCGTGCTTGGCCAGCGCGCAGCCCGCGCCGGCGGCGATCAGCGCCGCGGTCGTGGAGACGTTGAAGGTCGATCGCCCGCCGCCCGTCCCCGCGGTGTCGACGAGGTCGCCGCGGTCGCACGGCACCGGGGTGGCCAGCGCGCGCATCGTCGCGGCCAGGCCGGCGAGCTCTTCGACCGTCTCCCCCTTGGTCCGCAGGGCGATGAGGAACCCGGCGATCTGGGTCTCCGAGGCGTCGCCGGCCATGATCTCGGCCAGCACCGCGGAGGCCTCCTCCTGCGCGAGGTCCCGCCCCGACGCGAGCGCGTCGATGGCCTTGGTCAGGGTGTCGTTAGGCAAGGAAGTTCTTGAGCAACTGCTTGCCGTCGTCGGTGAGCACCGACTCGGGGTGGAACTGGACGCCCTCGGCCGGCAGCTCGCGGTGGCGGATCGCCATGACCACGCCGCCGCCGCTGGCGGAGACCTCGAAGCACGCAGGCAGGTTGCCGTCGACCACGAGCGAGTGATAGCGGCCCACGGTCAGCGGCGACGGCAGGCCGGTGAAGATCGTGCGGCCATCGTGCTCGATCGTCGTCGCCTTGCCGTGCACGGGAAGGTGGCGGATGACCTTGCCGCCGAACGCCTGCGCGAGCGATTGGTGGCCCAGACAGACGCCCAGCGTCGTCACGCCCGCCTCCGGGAAGCGGCGCATGACCTCCACCGAGATGCCCGCCTCGTTGGGCGTGCACGGGCCGGGCGAGACGACGACGCGGTCGAAGTCGCGCTCCAGCAGCTCGTCGACGCCCGCGCGGTCGTTGCGCACGACCTCGAGGTCGCAGCCCAGCTCGCCCAGGTACTGGACGAGGTTGTAGGTGAACGAGTCGTAGTTGTCGACCATGAGCACCCGCATCGCGCTTACGGCCAATCCGGCTGCTCCATCGCCATCTCGACCGCGCGCAGCACGGCCTTGGCCTTCGCCTCGGACTCGGCGAACTCGTACTCGGGCTGGGCGTCGGCGACGGTCCCGCCGCCGGCCTGCACATGGGCCACCCCGTCCTTGAT
>DATBKW010000053.1:0-19999 GCA_036555665.1 Solirubrobacteraceae bacterium
ACCCTGGGCTACAAGATCGGCGACAACGACGCCGTCTACTGCCTGGAGGGTGCGATCGCGATCACCGGGGCGCTCGTGCAGTGGCTGCGCGACAACCTCAAGATGATCAAGGCCGCGCCCGAGGTCGAGGAGCTCGCCAGCTCGGTCGAGGACAACGGCGGCCTGTACATCGTGCCGGCCTTCTCGGGCCTGTTCGCGCCGTACTGGAAGTCCAACGCCCGCGGCGTCTTCGCCGGTCTCACGCGCTACGTCAACGCGGGTCACATCGCCCGCGCGACGCTGGAGGCCACGGCCTATCAGAGCCGCGAGGTCGTCGAGGCGATGAACCAGGACTCGGGCGTCGAGCTGGAGTCGCTGAAGGTCGACGGCGGCATGGTCGCCAACGACACGCTCATGCAGTTCCAGGCCGACATCCTCGGCGTGCCGGTGATCCGTCCGGCGGTCGCGGAGACGACCGCGCTCGGCGCCGCCTACGCGGCTGGTCTGGCCACAGGGTTCTGGGCCAGCGAGGACGACATCCGCAACAACTGGGCCGAGGACAAGCGGTGGGAGCCGCAGATGGACGACGCCCAGCGCGACGAGTACTACAAGTACTGGAAGAGGGCCGTCACCCGGACCTTCGACTGGTTCGACTGACCCTCGTGAGGGAGAGGGACGGGAGGGGGCCGGCACTGCCGGCCCCCTTTCGGGCAGCCCTTGCCCCGGGTATAGACTCGCGCTGATGGGCGACGCAGGTGATCTGCCGCCCGAGACCGACCGCAATCTCGCGCTCGAGCTGGTCCGGGTGACCGAAGCCGCGGCGATCGCCGCGGGACGCTTCATGGGGCGCGGAGACAAGGAGCGCGTCGACCAGGCGGCGGTCGACGCCATGCGCCCGGTCCTCGCCTCGATCGGCATGGACGGCATCGTCGTCATCGGCGAGGGCGAGAAGGACGAGGCGCCGATGCTCTACAACGGCGAGCGCGTCGGCAACGGGTCGCGCCCGGCGGTCGACGTCGCGGTGGACCCCGTCGACGGCACGACGCTGACGGCCAAGGCGCTGCCCGACGCGCTGGCGGTCATCGCCCTGGCCGAGCGCGGCGCGATGTTCGATCCGGGCCCGTGCGTCTATATGGAAAAGCTCGCGGTGGCCGGCGACGTCGCCGAGGTCGTCGACATCGAGGCGCCCATCGAGGACAACCTGCGCGCGGTGGCCGAGGCCCGCGGCAAGCGCCCCGAGGACGTGACCGTCGCCATCCTCGACCGCCCGCGCCACGCCGAGCTCGTGCAGCGCGTCCTGGGCACCGGCGCGCGCATCAAGTTCATGCTCGACGGCGACGTCGCGGGCGCGATCATGGCCGCCGACGAGCACTCGTCGGTCGACGTGCTGGTCGGCATCGGCGGCACGCCCGAGGGCGTCATCGCGGCGTGCGCGATGAAGTGCCTGGACGGCGCGATCTTCGGCAAGCTCTACCCGCGCAACGACGAGGAGCGCCAGGCGGCGCTCGACGAGGGCTACGACCTCGAGCGCGTGCTCACCACCGACGATCTCGTCGCGGGCAGCGATGTCTTCTTCGCGGCCACCGGCGTGACCGACGGCGAGCTGCTGCGCGGCGTGCGCTACGGCCCGCGGCGCGTGCTGACGCAGTCGCTGTCGATGCGCTCGAAGTCCGGCGCGGTGCGCGTCATCGAGGGCCGTCACCACACCCAGCGCTCGAACCTGATCCGAACGGGTTAGTGGGCCCCCCGCAAACATTCCACCCGAAATCCCGGGCGCCGATCACCGCCAGGCGGCGTCCTCGACCCTCGAAGTACCTCTGGTATTCCTTCGGGTCTGCGTCCTTGCCTGGCGGCGCCGGCCTCCCGGGCTTTCAGGCGCAACGTTCACGGGAGACCCACTGATGGCCACGCTGAGCACCGAGGTCCTGGTCATCGGCGGCGGCGCCACGGGTGCCGCCGTGGCGTGGGACGCCGCGCTGCGCGGCTTCGACGTCGTGCTGGTCGACCGCGCCGACCTCGTGGAGGGCACGAGCGGGCGCTTCCACGGCCTGCTGCACTCCGGCGGGCGCTACGTGGTCAAGGACCCCAAGGCCGCCGAGGAGTGCATCGGCGAGAACCGGATCGTGCGCGACATCGCCGCCGACTGCGTCGAGGACACTGGCGGGCTGTTCGTCACGACGCCGTTCGACGACCCCGACTACGCCGATCGCTTCGCGGCGGGATGCCAGGCCACCGGTGTCGAGTGCGAGGAGATATCGGTGGAGCAGGCGCTGCGCGACGAGCCGCGCCTGAACCCGAAGATCACGCGTGCCTTCCGCGTCCCCGACGCCAACATCGACGCCTGGAAGACCGTGTGGTCGATGGCGCGCGGCGCCCAGCAGCGCGGCGCGCGCGTGCTGCCCTACCACGCGGCGATCGCCATCCACCGCGATGGCGACGAGGTCACGGGCGCGCGCGTGCGCGACGTGCGCACGGGCGAGGAGACCGACATCGAGGCGCGAGTGACGGTCAACGCGGCCGGGGCGTGGGCGGGCGGCATCGCCGACATGGCGGGCATCGAGGGCGTCCGCATCCTCCCGGGGCGGGGAATCATGATCGCGATGAACCACCGTCTGGTGAACACGGTGGTCAACCGCTGCCAGATGCCCACCGACGGCGACATCATCGTGCCGATCCGGACGGTGAGCGTGATCGGAACCACCGACGTCCACACCGACGACCCCGACGACCACACCGTCCTGCAGAACGAGGTCGACGCGATGCTCGACGACGGCGAGAAGCTCGTCCCGGGCTTCCGCCGGGCGCGGGCGCTGCGCGTGTGGACCGGCGTCCGCCCGCTCTTCGAGGACGCCAAGGCCGCCGACGTCGACACCCGCGACGTCACCCGCGCGCACGCGTTGCTCGACCACGCCCAGCGCGACGGCATCGGGCGCTTCGTGACGATCACCGGCGGCAAGCTGACCACGTTCCGGCTCATGGCCGAGGAGACCGTCGACGCGGTCTGCCACCAGATCGGCGAGGAGCGCCTGTGCACCACGGGCACCGAGCGCCTGCCCGGCTCGGAGGACGGCGAGCACTACCAGCTGGGCGAGCGGCTGGCGCGCAAGGAGGAAAACCTGCGCGAGGACCAGCTCATCTGCGAGTGCGAGATGATCCCGCGCCGCAGGCTCGAGGAGGCGATGCGCCGGCGCCAGACGATGAACCTCGACGACATCCGGCGCGTCCTGCGCCTGGGCATGGGCCCGTGTCAGGGTGGCTTTTGCATCTACCGCGCGGCCGGGATCCTGCACGGCCTCGACGGCCTCAGCGCCGAGCAGGCCAACGGCGCGCTGCTGGGCTTCCTGCAGGAGCGCTGGAAGGGCGTCTGGCCGATCCTCTACGGCGACCAGATCCGCCAGGCGCGGCTCGACGACTGGATCTACCAGGGCGTCCTCGACGTGAGGCACCTGCCCACACCCCCGCCCACACCTGCACAGGGCGCGGAGTCGCCATGAGGGGGGACCCCGTGGGCCTGAGAGGTGAGCTGCACTTCGACGCCGTGGTCATCGGCGCCGGCACGGCGGGGCTGACCGCCGGCGTGCGGCTGGCCGAAAGCGGCGCGCGCGTATGCGTGGTGGCCAAGGGCGTCGGCTCGACGCACCTGGCGCCGGGCACGATCGACGTGCTCGGCTATACGCCCGACCGCGTCGAGGAGCCCGAGCGGGCGTTGGGCGAGCTCGTGGGGGAGCGGCCGGATCACCCGTACGCGCTGATCGGCGCCGAGGCGGTGGGCGCCGCGCTGCAGTGGTTCTCCGACGAGGTCAGCGAAGGGCCGCAGCCGGGCTATCGCTACGTCGGCAGCCTGGAGCGCAACCACCTGCTGCCGACCGCGGTCGGCTCGGTGCGTCCATCAGCGCTGGTGCCCGAGACGATGTGCGAGGGCGAGGTGCGCTCGGGCGAGCCGATCTGCGTCGTGGGAACGCCGGCCCTGCGCGACTTCCATCCGGCCCTGTGCGCGGCCAACCTCGATCGTGCCGGCATCGCCGCGCGGGCGGTCGCGCTCGACATCGAGCTCGAGCGCGCCGACGCCAACGCGCTCGGCCTGGCGCGGCGCTTCGACGACGCCGACTGGCGCGGGGCCTTCGCCGCCTCGCTGGCGCCGCTGCTGCGCGCCGACGAGCGCGTGGCGCTTCCCGCCGTGCTCGGAGTGCGCGATCCGCACGGCGCCTGGGCCGACCTGCAGCGGCGCCTCGGGCGGCCGGTGTTCGAGATCCCGACGCTGCCGCCGTCGGTGCCCGGCATGCGCGCCTTTGAGGTGCTGCGCGCGGCGCTGCGCCGCGCGGGCGGCCGGCTCGTGCTCGGCTCGGAGGTCATCGGCGCCGAGCGCTCCGGAGGGCGCATCGAGGCGGTGCGCGCACACGCCGCCGGCCACGACGTGCGCTACCACGCGCGCTGGTTCGTGCTCGCCACCGGCGGCTTCGCGTCGGGCGCGATCGAGCTGGGCTCGGACTGGGTGGCGCGCGAGACCGTGCTGGGCCTGCCGCTGCGCGGCGTGCCGGGCCCCGACGAGGCGCGCTTCGTCGGCGAGTACCTGGCCGAGCAGCCGATCGCGCGCGCGGGTGTGGCGGTCAGCGGCGGGCTGCGCGCCGAGGGCGCCGAGAACGTGCTCGTCGCGGGTGCCGCGCTGCCGGGCGCGGTCCCCTGGCAGGAGGGCTCGGGCGAGGGGATCGCGCTGGCCAGCGGCTACCGCGCCGCGCAGCTCGCGCTCGAAGCGCAAGCGCCAACGCAGGCGGAGGCTCCCGCATGACCCCGATCGAAGAGCTGCTGCGCGGCTCGCTCGACCATTGCGTGAAGTGCACGATCTGCGAGACGCAGTGCCCGGTCTCCAACGTGACGCCGCTGTTCCCGGGCCCGAAGTACGCCGGCCCGCAGTCCGAGCGCTACCGCGTGGCGGGCGACCCGTCGGTCGACAGCTCGGTCGACTACTGCTCGGGCTGCGGGATCTGCACCCAGGTCTGCCCGCAGGGCGTGAAGATCGCCGAGATCAACGCCCAGGCGCGCAACAAGCTCAAGCGCCAGAAGGGCGTGCCGCTGCGCGACCGCATCATCACGCGCCCGACGGTGCTCGGGCGGCTGGGAACGCCGGCGGCGACGATCGCCAACTGGTCGATCGACAAGAAGCCGCTGCGGATCGTCGGCGAGAAGCTGCTGAAGATCCACCGCGACGCGCCGGCGCCGGACTTCGCCGGGCGGCGCTTCTCGCGCTGGGCGCGCAAGCACGCAAGCCCGCCCACCGGCCGCAAGGTCGTCTACTTCCACGGCTGCGGCACCGAGTACTACGAGCCCGAAGAGGGCGAGAAGGTCGTGGCGATCCTCGAGCACAACGGCTTCGAGGTCACCGTGCCCAAGCAGGACTGCTGCGGGCTGCCGCTGCAGTCCAGCGGCCTCTTCGACGACGCGCGCAAGGTTGTCCTGCGTCTGGCGCGCAACCTCGCGCCGCACGTGCGCGACGACGCGGACACGATCATCGTCGGCAACGCCACGAGCTGCACGCTGATGCTCAAGCGCGAGGCGCGCGAGATCCTCGACCTCGAGGACGACCCCGACCTCAAGCTCGTCTCCGAGCGCACCTACGACATCTGCGAGCTGTTGCTCGAGCTCCACGACCGCGGCGAGCTGAAGACCGACTTCCAGCCCGTGCAGGACACCATCGCCTACCACGCGCCCTGCCAGCAGCAGGGCCACTGGATCGGCAAGCCGGCGCTCGAGCTGCTCGCGCTCGTCCCCGGCCTGCAGGTCACCGAGATGAACGCGCGCTGCTGCGGCATCGCCGGCACGTACGGGTTGAAGGCCGAGAAGTACGACATCGCGATGGCGGTCGGCGCCGATCTGTTCGCGCAGGTGCGGGAGTCGGGCGCGGCGACGGTCGCCTGCGACAGCGAGACCTGTCGCTGGCAGATCGCCAAGGCGACCGAGCGCCCGGCGGTGCACCCGATCGACCTCTTGCACCGCGCCTACGGGCTCTAACGCGTGGTCGGCATCGTCGTCGTCTCTCACAGCGAGGCCCTCGCGGACGGCGTCGTGAGGCTCGCGCGCGAGATGGGTGGGGAGGAGCTGGCGCTCGAGGCGGCCGGCGGGATGGACGAGCCGGGGGCGCTGGGCACCGACGCCGAGCGGGTGCGGGCCGCGATCGAGCGCGCGATGTCCGACGACGGCGTGCTCGTGCTCATGGACCTCGGTAGCGCGCTGATGAGCGCGGAGTTCGCCATCGAGATGCTGGGCGACGGCGCTCGTGTCTTGTTGAGCGAGGCGCCGCTGGTGGAGGGCGCCGTGGCCGCGGCGGTCGCCGCGCGCAGCGGCGCCTCGCTGGAGGACGTCGCGGCGGAGGCGCGCGGGGCGCTGGCGATGAAGGCATCGCAGCTGGGGGCGGAGGTGCCCGGCGCGGCTGCCGAAGAGGCGCCCGCCGCGCCCGCCGACGCCGAGGCGGCGCTCGCCGTCCGCAACGAGATCGGGCTGCACGCCCGGCCGGCGGCGCGCTTCGTCGAGGTCGCGCGCGGCTTCGATGCCGAGGTGCGCGTGGCCAAGCAGGGCGGCGGCCCGCCGGTGCGAGCAACGAGTCTGACCAATGTCGTCGCGCTCGGCGCGCGATTTGGCGACACGCTGCTCGTAAGCGCCAGCGGTCCCCAGGCCGCCGAAGCGCTCGACGCACTGCGCGCGCTCGCCGACGAGGGCTTCGGCGACGGCATATCGCCGCGAACGTCCGCGCCGTCACAACAGGGTTGGGACGTCGCGGACGTTCACCGCGAGGAGGCGGTGGCGCCGCCGGGGGCGGGCGACGTGCTCTCCGGCGTTCCGGCGTCGGCCGGCGTGGCGGTGGGGCCCGCGCGGCTGCTCGGCGGCCCGACGGGGCCACCGCCCGATCGCGAGGCCGACGACCGCGAGCGCGAGCGCCTCGACGAGGCGATCGCCGCCGCGCGTGACGCCATTGCCGCGGACCGCGAGACGGTCTCCGCGCGCGCGGGCGCGAAGGACGCGGCGATCTTCGACGCCCACCTCGCCCTGCTCGACGACGAGGCCATGCTCGAGCCCGCCCACGAGGCGATCGCCGGCGGCGCGACCGCCGAGCGCGCCTGGCACGACGCCGCCGAGCGGGTCGCCGAGCGCTATCGCGCGCTCGACGAGCCGCTGCTGCAGGAGCGCGCGGCCGACGTGCTCGACGTCGGGCGCCGGGTGGTGGCCGCGATCACGGGCGAGCAGGCAGCGGGGCCGACGGAGCCGGGCATCGTGCTCGCCGGTGAGCTGACGCCCGCCGAGGCGGCCCGCCTCGAGCCCGGTGTCGTCCGCGGCATCGCGACCGCGCACGGCTCGGCGACCGCGCACGCGGCGATCCTCGCCCGTGCGCTCGGCCTGCCGGCGGCGGTCGGCCTCGGCGAGGGGCTGCTGCAGATCGCCGACGGCACGCCGCTGCTGCTCGACGGCGAGGCCGGCACGCTGCAGGTCGACCCGCCCGCGCAGGTGCTGCGCGAGGCCGAGGAGCGGCGCGAGCGCCTCGCCGAGCGCCGCGCCGCCGCGCGCGAGCGCGCGCACGAGCCCGGCGCCACGCGCGACGGCGCCCGCGTGGAGGTCTTCGCCAACCTCGGCGCCGCCGCCGAGGCGGCCAAGGCCGTCGAGCTCGGCGCCGAGGGCGTCGGCCTGCTGCGCACCGAGTTCCTCTTCCTCGACCGCGCCGAGCTGCCCGGCGAGGACGAGCAGACGCGGACGCTGGCCGAGATCGCCGCCGCGCTTCAGGGCCGCCCGCTCGTGGTGCGCACGCTCGACGCCGGCGCCGACAAGCCGCTGCCGGCGCTGCCCATGCCGCCCGAGGCCAACCCGTTCCTCGGCGTGCGCGGCATCCGCCTGACGCTCGAGCGCCGCGAGGTCCTCGCCACGCAGCTGCGGGCGATCCTGCGCGTGGCCGCCGAGCACCCGGTCAAGACGATGCTGCCGATGGTCGCCACGCTCGACGAGGTCCGCGCGACGCGCGAGATGCTCGACGAGGCGCGCGCGGCGACCGGCATCGACGCGCCGATGGAGCTGGGGATCATGGTCGAGGTCCCGGCCGCCGCGCTCATGGCGGCGCGGCTCGCCGAGCACGTCGACTTCTTCTCGCTGGGCACCAACGACCTCACGCAGTACACGATGGCCGCCGAGCGCGGCGACGCGCGCCTGGCCGGGCTGCTCACCGGCCCGCAGCCCGCGGTCCTGCGCCTGGTCCGCGCCACGGTCGAGGCGGCAGACGCGCACGGGCGCTGGGTCGGCGTCTGCGGAGAGCTGGCCGGCGACCCCGCCGCCGCGGTGCTGCTGGCCGGGCTCGGCGTGACCGAGCTGAGCATGGCGCCCGCGCTCATCCCCGAGGCGAAGGCGGCGCTGCGCGCCGTCGACCTACCCGCCGCGCGTGCGGCCGCCGAGGCGGCGCTCGACGTCGAGGACGCCGATGCGGCGCGCCAACTCGCCCTGTCGCTGCTCTGATGTAGCCTCGCGAACGTGGAGGCCGGCACCTTGAGCGCGTTGCGCTCGTCGCGTCTGCTCGCCGCTGGCACCGGCGTGCGGATCCTCCTCGCCCCGGTGGTGATGGCCCTTGTCCTCAGCGGCTCGGACACCGCCGCCGCGATCGTCTTCATGGTGGCCGCCGCGACCGATTGGTTCGACGGCCGGCTCGCTCGCCGCTGGGGCGTCACCACGCGCCTCGGCGCCTTCCTCGATACCACTGCCGACAAGCTGCTCGTGACCACCGCGCTCATCGCGCTCGTCGCGGTCGACCGGGTCTCGCCGTGGGTCACGCTGATCATCGTCGGGCGCGAGTTCACGATCCTGGGCCTGCGTGCGGCGGTCGCCTCGGGCGGGCGCGTGATGGACACGTCGATGCTCGGCAAGTGGAAGGCGACGGTGCAGTTCGTCGCCATCGCGCTGGCGATGCTGCGCCCAGACGTGACGATCGCCGGCGCCTACGTCGACGAGTGGGCGATGGTCGGCGCCGCGCTCGTGACCGCCTGGTCGGGGATCGACTACCTGCTGAAGGTCTCCGCCGCGCTGCGCTCCGCGCCGTGACCCGCGTCTTCGTCACGGGCGGCAGCGGCGTGATCGGCGGCGCCCTCGTCGCGCGGCTGATCGAGCGCGGCGACGAGGTCGTGGCGCTGGCGCGCTCCGACGCCGCCGCCGCGGCCCTGCGGGAGTGCGGCGCCGAGGTCGCGCCCGGCGACACGCTCGACGAGGACGCGCTGGCGCGCGGCATGGACGGCTGCGCGCTGGCCTTCCACGTCGCCGGCGTCAACGCGCTGTGCGTCGAGGATCCCGAACCGATGCGCCGCGTCAACGTCGACGGCGCGGCGGCCGCGGTGCGGGCGGCCGCGCGGGCCGGGGTGCCGCGGCTCGTGCACACCTCGTCGGCCGCGACGATCGGCGAGCAGCCGGGCACCGTGGGGCGCGAGGACTCCCCGCACCGCGGCTGGTACCTGTCGACCTACGAGCGCACGAAGACCGAGGGCGAGCGCGCCGTGCTCGAGGTCGCGGGGGAGACCGGCCAGGACGTCGTGCTCGTCAACCCGTCGTCGGTGCAGGGTCCGGGCCGCGCCGGCGGTACCGGGCGCTTCCTGCTCGCCTTCCTCGACGGCCGACTGAAGGTCTTCGTTCCGACCAACGTCAGCCTCGTCGACATCGCCGACTGCGTCGAGGGCCACCTTCTCGCGGCCGAGCGCGGCGCCACGGGCGAGCGCTATCTGCTCAACGGCATGACGCTGACGATCACCGAGGCGCTCGAGCTCGCGGCGGGCGTCGTCGGCGTGGACCGCCGCCCGCGGCTCCTTCCCGCCCGTGTCGCCTCGGTCGCGGCGACGGCGGTCGAGCGAGGCTTCCGCCTCGCCCGCCGCCATCCACCGGTCTGCCGAGAGATGGTCCGCACGCTGCTGCACGGCCACCGATACGACGGCTCGCGCGCCGAGCGCGAGCTCGGCCTGCGCTACACGGACCCACGCGAGACGGTCGCGCGGACCGTCGAGTGGGCGCGCGGCGCAGGCCTGCTGCGCAACATCTGACGTCCGCTACTAGTGGGCCTTCTCGCAACGTTTCACCGGAAACCCGGCGCAACGTCACGAGAAGACCCACTAGGCGCCGGCGACTCCGACGATGCGCCATGGCGCGTCGTCGGGCCCGTCGAGCGCCATGACCCAGCGCTCCTCGAACGACGTCTCGCGGTCGCGCGATCCCGCCACGATCGCCTCGGTGTCGCGGTCCTGGCGATAGCGCCGGCCGCGCACGCCGACCGCGAGGTGCATCTGCGCCGCATCGGCCTGCGCGTCGAGGCTTTCGATCGTCACCCGTTCCAGGCGCGGCCCGCGCACGACGAGCCGCGTACGGTGCTGCGCGTCGCCGCCGTAGAGCAGGGCGTCGATCGCCGCGGGCGACGCCACGCGTTCCAGCGGCGCGTCATCGCCGTCGACGGCTTCGGCCCACGCGGCGACCGCGCGCCGCGCGGCGACCTCGAGGACATCGGGGGCAAAGCGCGCGTCGGCCAGCGAGAGGTCGAGCGCCGCCTCGCGCGCAGTGCCGGCGAAGTCGACCGCTGCCGCGTCGGCCGGCTTGAAGCCCTCGGGCACGCGGTCGGCGACGGCCTGCTCGACGAGCGCCTCGTCGCGCACGCGGCTGTCTGACCACGGCGACGCGACGATCTCCTCGTCGAGGTTGTGGATGCCCTCGGCGTCCTGCTCGATCGACACGAGCATCCAGTGGCCGTCGTGCTTGGCCAGCGTCCAGTACTCGGCGAAGCCGATGCGCGGGCTGTCGCGGCCGGTCTTGTACATGCGCATGCCGCCGGGCGTCTCGACCCACACGTCGAGCGGCGCCGTCAGGCGGACGACGGCGCGGTCCTCCTCGTCCTCGGCGCGATTGACGAGCCCGACGTACTCGACAGCGGGATCGCTCACGAGGGCCACGCGGCTGCGCCAGCCCTTGGCGTCGAAGTCGTCGAGCCGGCGCTCCCACTCGACGAGCAGGTCGCCGCCGATGAGCTCGCGCAGCCGGGGACGGTCGCGCAAATCCCACGCGCGCTGGATGTCCGTGAACAGCGCGACCGCCTCGCTGCTGACGCGATCGGCGGCGAAGGCCGGGTCGTCCTCGGCCGCCTCGGCGGCCGCGAGCAGCACCTGCTGCACGCGCTCGCGCCGGCGGCGGCGCAGGCGGGCCGCGGTCACCGCGGAGGTCACGCCGACCACGAGGAAGATCACGGCGATGATCGCGAAGAGGACGAAGCCGCCGCCGCCTCCGCTCCCCGCGCCGCCGCCGCCGCCGAAACCGCCGCCGCCACCTCCGCCCCCGCCGCCTCCTCCTCCGCCGAAGCCGGAGGAGCCGCCGCCGGCCTGGGCGAGGATGAGGAGGACCGCGAGCATCACGCCAACGACAGTTTCGCGCTTTGGCGGCCGGGTACGCCCGCTGGCATGAGCACCGGAGCCATCATCGCCATCATCGTCGTGGTCCTCGTCCTCATCCTCCTCGTCGCCTTCCTGATGCCGCGCATGGGCGCCCGGCGCCGCCAGCGCGAGCTCGAACGCCGCCGCGGCGAGGTCGCCGACGCCCACCGCGAAGAGGCCTCCAGCCGCGCCGCGCGCGCCGAGGAGGCCGAGCGGATCGCCGAGGCCGAGCGCGCCCAGGCCGAGGCGCACGAGGCGCGGGCCCGCCTGCACGAGCGGGGCCTGGCCGACGACGATCTCGACACCGAGCACGATCGCATGAGCGGCGATTCGCGCTTCGAGCGCGACACGCCCGAGGAGCGCCCGACGACGCGCTGACCACACCCCTCAAGGGCTTGCGCCACGCGCTCGCGGGGTAGGAAATGACCATGCCTACGAAGACCCAGCGCGAGCGGGAAGCTGAGCAGCGCAAGGCCAAGCTCGACCGGATGCAGGAGCAGGTCGAGGATGGGTCGCTGGTCATCCGCCAGATGACGGACGCCGAGCGCGAGCGCTTCGCGAAGACCCGCAAGCGCCTCGACGAGCCGCGCAAGCGCAACCGGCGCTCGCGGACCGCCTCGCGGCCGCTGCCGCCTGCGCGGCGCGGCTGACCTCCGCACGGCGTGCGCGAGCTGCCCGAGTGGGAGGGCGGGGCCGTCGCCGTGCTCTCGACCGCGGGCGGCGCGCCGCACGCCATCCCGGTCTCGACCGCGGTGAGGGCGGGCCCCGCGAGAGTCCTGCTCGGATTGGCCGCGCACCGCGAGTCGCTTGCCCGCATGAGGCGCGAGCCGCGCTGCGCCCTGACGATCGTGACGGGCGCAGACGTCGCGTGCACCGCCCACGCGCACGCGACGGTCCTCGACGATGAGGTCGCCGAGGGCGTGGTCGCCGTCGCGCTCGACGTGTACGCGATCCAGGATCACATGCAGCCGCGCTTCGCGATCGAGGCGGGCGTGACCTGGCGGTGGACCGATGAGGACGCCGCCGAGCGCGACCGCGCGGTCCGCGCGGCGCTGTCGGAGCTTGCGCGCCGGTAGCCTGCGGCGCTGATGAAGCTCGCCTCCTTCCGCTCCCCTGACGGCGACACCCTCAGCGGCGAGGTCCGCGACGGGCGTGTCGCAGCCTTCGACGACGGCTCGACCGTCCACGACCGTCTCGCCTCCGGCGACCGCTCGGCCGCAACGGGCCCCGACTTCGCGCTCGAGGAGGTCGAGCTGCTCGCGCCGCATGTGCCGCGCTGCATCTTCGGCATCGGGCTGAACTACCGCGCGCACGCGGAAGAGCAGGGGGCCGACCTCCCCGAGGTGCCGATCGTCTTCATGAAGCTGCCGAGCTCGGTCGCCGCGCCCGGCGCGCCCGTGCACGCGCCCGCCGTGGTCAAGCGTCTGGACTACGAGGGCGAGCTCGCCGTCGTCATCGGCGCCGGCGGCGACGTCGCCGGCTTCGCGGTCGCCGACGACCTCACCGCGCGCGACCTGCAGCGCCGAGAACGCCAGTGGACGCGCGCCAAGGGCTTCGACGGCTCGTGCCCGTTCGGCCCGTGGATCACCACCGCCGAGGCGGTCGACCCCGGCGACCTGGCGCTCCGCACGTGGGTCAACGGGGACCTGCGCCAGGACTCGCGCACGAGCGACCTCATCTTCTCCGTGCCGGAGGTCGTCGCGTTCCTGCAGGAGACCTGCACGCTCGAGCCCGGCGACCTGATCCTCACGGGCACGCCGAGTGGCGTCGGGATGTACTTCGATCCGCCGCGCTTCCTGGGCAGCGGCGACGTCGTGCGCATCGAGATCGAGGAGCTCGGCGCGATCGAGCACGAAGTCGTCTGATGCGCGCACTGCTCGCCGTGATCGTCGGCCTGGCACTGGCCGCGCCCGCAGCCGCGGCCGCCACCAACCCCTGGATCGAGAAGACGCCCCTCGACATCGCCCACCAGGGCGGCGAGGACGAGTTCCCGTCCAACACCATGTACGCGTTCAAGCGCGCGCTGCAGGTCGGCGCCGCCATGCTCGAGCTCGATATCGGCGTGACCAAGGACGGCCAGGTCGTCGTCATGCACGACACGACCGTCGATCGCACCACCAACGGCCACGGCACCGTCGCTTCCTTCACGCTGAAGCAGCTGCGCAAGCTCGACGCCGCGTACTGGTTCTCCGGCGGCGACAATGCCTACAGCCACAACCGCCCGCGCGCCGCCTACCGGCTGCGCGGCGTGGCGACCGGCAAGCGCCGGCCGCCCAAGGGCTTCACGGCCGCCGACTTCCGCGTCCCGACGCTGAAGGAGGTCCTCGAGGCCTTCCCGCACACCCCGATCAACGTCGAGATCAAGGGCCGCACGAAGGCCGAGGCGCTCGACGAGTACCTCACCAACGCCGACGCGCTCGCGCGCACGCTGAAGGGCACCAAGCGCCGCGACATCATCGTCGTGTCGTTCAAGCAGGAGGCGGTCGACCGCTTCCACCAGCTCGTGCCCGCCCTGCCGGTCGCGCCCGGCATCGGCGGGGCGGCCAACTGGCTGCTGGGCGGCAAGTCGCCGGGCGACGGCGTCGTCGCCTTCCAGCTTCCGATCACCTACGAGCTCAACAGCCAGACGCTGCAGATCACGACGCCCGACAACGTCGCGCGCGCACACCGCGAGGGCTACGCATGGCACACGTGGCTCAGCGACGACACCGAGACCCCGGTCGTCTGGAACAGGCTGCTGAACATGGGCGTCGACGGGGTGATGACGGCCAAGCCGAAGGCGTTCGCCGCGCTCCTGCGCAAGCGCGCGCATTTGGCGCACGGCAAGCCGCCCACGCGTTAGCGTCAGCCATATGGCGCGCCGCGCCGTCGCCTGCGCGATCGTGGTGGCCCTCGCAGCGACGAGCTGCGGCGGCACGACCAAACACGCCGCCGCGCCCTCGCCTGCGCCCGCCCTGCGGCTGACGCCCCAGCTCGCGCGAACGCTCGATGCGCAGCTGCGCACGGACTACGCCGATGAGGACATCGCGGGCGTCTCGGCGGCGATCGTCTTCCCCGACGGCCGCGAGTGGAGCGCGGCCGACGGCTTCGCCGTCGTCGCCACCAAGCAGCCGATGACGCCGCATACCTCGCTGCCGTTCAACAGCGTCACCAAGACGGCCACGGCAGCCTTGGCGCTGCGCTACGCCGAGGAGGGGCGTCTCAGCCTCGACGACCCGATCAAGCGCTGGTACCCGGCGTGGAACGGCGATCCGGCCGCGACCGTGCGCGAGCTGCTTGGCCATGTCGCCGGGACCCGCGACATACCCGACGCGTTCTTCGAGCGCGTCGGCACCCATCCGCACGCGTTCGTGAGCCCGCGCCAGACGATCGCGGCCACCCCGCGCGCGGGGCGCCCCACCCATGAGGCGGTCTACTCGAACACCGGCTTCGTCATCGCCGGGCTCATCCTGCAGCGCGCGGGCCGCCAGTCGGTCGCCGCCGGGATGCGGCGCGAGCTGTTCGACCACCCGGGCGGCACGGGCCTGGCCCTCCAGCCGCTCGAGCGCGCGCATCCGCCGCATGCGCACAGCTACTGGTCGCCGCACGGCGTCGGCGGCCCGCGAGTCGATCGCAACGACGCAAGCGGGCTGTTGCCCTTCCGCTCCGTGACATACGCGGCCTCGACCGCCGGCGCGCTTGCCGGCGACGTGCCGTCGCTGGCGCTGTGGGAGCACGGCCTGCTCGGCGGCCACATCCTCAAGGCGGACTCGTTGCGCCAGATGACGCGCTTTCACCCCGGCGCCTTCTCGCAGGGCTATGGCCTCGGCCTGGCGCGCGACACACTCGACGGCCACATCCTGTGGGGTCACCCCGGCGGCGGCTTCGGCTCGCACACCGAGCTATGGCACGTACCGAACGAGGACCTGACCGTCGCCGTGAGCTGGAACGACGACACGCTCGGCAGCGAAGCGGTGTTCCTGCGACACCTGCTGCGCGCGGTGTGGGCTTCGGAGCCCGGCGCCTAGTGGTGCTCGATCACCTTGTCGATCAACCCGTACTCCGTCGCCTGCTCGGGGTTGAAGAAGCGATCGCGCTCCATGTCGGTGTGGACCTGCTCGATGGGCTGCCCCGTGTGGTGGGCGTAGATCTCGTCGATCCGCGCGCGCGTCTTCATGATCTCGCGCGCGTGGATCTCGATGTCGGTGGCCATGCCCTCGAAGCCCGCCGACGGCTGGTGGATGAGGATGCGGCTGTTGGGCAGCGACATGCGCTTGCCCTGCGCGCCGCCGGTCAGCAGCAGCGACCCCATCGACATGGCGATCCCGCAGCAGATCGTGGCCACGTCGGGCTTGATGAACTGCATCGTGTCGTAGATCGCAAGGCCGGCGTAGATCGACCCGCCCGGCGAGTTGATGTAGATCGAGATGTCCTTGTCGGGGTCGACCGACTCGAGGTGCAGGAGCTGGGCGACCACGAGGTTGGCGATCTGGTCGTCGACCGGCTGCCCGAGGAAGACGATGCGCTCGTTGAGTAGGCGCGAGTAGATGTCGTACTCGCGCTCCCCGCGGGCGGAGCGCTCGATGACGATCGGGACGAGGGGCATGCCGTCAATCTAGCGGCCGATAAACGCCATCATCCTCTCGGCGTAGCGCTGGCCCGAGACCTCGGGCACCGCCTCGGCGATCTGCGCGAGGTCGTCGGCGGCCAGCTCGACGTCGGCAGCGCCGGCGTTCTCCTCCAGGCGCGTGCGGCGCTTGGTGCCGGGGATGGCGACGATGTCGTCGCCCTGGGCGAGCACCCAGGCGAGCGCGAGCTGCGCCGGGGTCACGCCCTTCCCGGCGGCGAGCTCCTCGACCTTCGCGACGAGGTCGAGGTTGTGCTGGAGGTTCTCGCCCTGGAAGCGCGGGTCGCCGCGGCGGAAGTCGTCCTCGGCGAGGTCATCGACCGTCTTGATCTGGCCGGTGAGAAAGCCGCGCCCGAGCGGGGCGTAGGCGACGAAGCCGATGCCGAGCTCGCGGCAGGTCGGGAGGATTTCGGCCTCCGGGTCGCGCGACCACAGCGAGTACTCGGTCTGCAGCGCGGTGATCTGGTGCACGGCGTTTGCGCGGCGCAGCGTCTCGGGCGCAGCCTCGCTGAGGCCGAGGTAGCGGACCTTGCCCTCCTCGACCAGCTCGGCCAGCGCGCCGACGGTCTCC
This sequence comes from Solirubrobacteraceae bacterium, assembly GCA_036555665.1. Classification (GTDB taxonomy): domain Bacteria; phylum Actinomycetota; class Thermoleophilia; order Solirubrobacterales; family Solirubrobacteraceae; genus JAOPZW01. The sequence goes on from DATBKW010000053.1 coordinate 16,577, forward strand.
TCGATCGGCGTGTCGACGTCGACGCGATGCTGGTAGTAGAGGTCGATGTGGTCGACGCCGAGGCGCTGCAGCGAGTCCTCGCACGCCTTCTTGACGTACTCGGGCCGGCCGTCGACGCCGCGGGCGCTCGGGTTGGCGGGATCGCGGACGCTGCCGAACTTGGTGGCCAGGAAGACCTCGTCGCGGCGATCGGCGATCGCGCGCCCGACGAGGCGCTCGTTGGTGTGCGGGCCGTAGACGTCAGCGGTGTCGAGGAAGTTGACCCCGAGCTCGAGGGCGCGGTGGATGACGGTGATCGACTCGTCGTCGTCGCCCGCGCCATAGAACTCGGACATGCCCATGCAGCCAAGGCCGAGGGCGGAGACGGTGGGGCCGGAACGACCCAGGGTGCGTGTCTGCATAACCCCGCACGGTAACGTCAAGGTGCGGATGTCCCCTCCGGCCGCCCTCTCGCTCAGGGGCCTCACCAAGCGCTACGACAACGGGTTCCTGGCGCTCGACGCCCTCGATCTCGAGGTGCCCGCGGGCGCCTTCTTCGGCCTGCTCGGCCCCAACGGCGCGGGCAAGACGACGCTGATCAGCGCGGTCTGCAACCTCATTCGCGTGACGTCCGGCGAGCTGTCGGTCTTCGGTCATGACCACAACACGAACGCCGCCCGCTCGTTCATCGGCCTGGCCGAGCAGGACGTCAATCTCGATCGCTTCCTCGACGTCGAGGAGACGCTGCTCTATCACGGCGGCTATTACGGCATGGATCGCGTCCACGCCCGCCGCCGCGCCGCCGAGATGATCGACGTCTTCGACCTGCGCGCCAAAGCTCATGTGCGCGCGCCGCACCTGTCCGGCGGCATGCGTCGGCGCCTGCTGCTGGCCCGCGCGCTGATGCACGAGCCGCGGCTGGTCATCCTCGACGAGCCGACCGCGGGCGTCGACTTCGAGCTGCGGATGGAGCTGTGGGCCTACATCCGCCGCCTGCACGGCGAGGGCACGACGATCCTCCTGACCACGCACTACCTCGAGGAGGCCGAGGAGCTGTGCGAGGAGATCGCGCTGCTGCGCGGCGGGCGCGTGCTCGCGCGCGACAGCGCCGGCGGTCTGCGCGATTCGTTCGAGGCCGACTCGCTGGCCGACGCCTACGTGAAGGCGATGGGGCTGTGAGCCGCGGCCTGGTCGCGCTCAGCAGGCGCGAGGTCGTGCGCGTGCTGAAGATCTGGACGATGACGATCGCGGCGCCGATCCTCAGCTCGTTTCTGTTCATCCTCGTCTTCGGGCTGTCGCTCGGCGGGCGGCTCAAGCAGGTCCAGGGCGTCGACTACGAGGTCTTCATCGTGCCGGGCCTGGTCACGATGGCGATGATCCAGGCCGTCTATTCCAACAACTCGTCGTCGGTGTTCCAGGCGCGCTTCGACCGCTACATCAACGACATCCTTGCCGCGCCGATGCGCTCGTGGGAGATCAACCTCGCGCTGTCGCTCGGCGGCGTCGTGCGCGGGCTGCTCATCGGGGCGGGCCTGCTGGCGTGCGCGCTGCCGGTGGTCGACGTGCCGATCCACCACCCGTTCGAGCTCGTGCTCGCGATGTCGCTGGCGCTCGCGCTGTTCGCTGCGTTCGGGGTGATCGCCGGCATCTACGCGCACTCGTGGGATCAGACGGCGTTCGTGACCAACATCGTCATCCTGCCCCTGACCTTCCTCGGCGGCGTCTTCTACTCGGTCGACCGGCTGCCCTCGCCGTGGCACGAGATCAGCCACCTCAACCCGATCTTCTATCTGCTCAACGCGGTGCGCTACGGGTTCCTGGGGACGAGCGACGTCAGCGTGCCGCTCTCGCTCGCGGTCACGGCCGTGCTGGCCGCCGCCATGGTCGGATGGAGCTCATGGCTGTTTCGGACCGGGCACCGGCTCAAGCCGTAGCCGTCGGGCGCGGCGGAGTCCCGCTCGTCCTCGTCGCGATCACCTCGCTGCAACTCGGGGCGGCGCTGGCGGCCACGATCTTCGACGACATCGGGCCGGCCGGGACGGCCTTGCTGCGCGCCGTCTTCGCGGCGCTGATCCTGCAGGCGATCTGGCGGCCGCGGGTGCGCAATCACCCGGCGCGCGACCTGCGGCTGGTGGCGCTTTTCGGGCTCGTCCTCGGTGCGATGAACCTGTGCATCTACGAATCCTTCGCGCGGATTCCCCTCGGCATCGCGGTCACGATCGAGTTCGCGGGCCCGCTCGGGCTGGCGGTCGTGCTCTCGCGCAGCCGCCTGGACCTCGCGTGCGCCGCGCTGGCCGCGATCGGGATCGTACTGCTCGCCGACCCGGGCGGCGGGGCGGTCGACGCGGTCGGCGTGCTGCTGGCGCTGGTGGCCGCCGCGTGCTGGGCGGCCTACATCCTCATCGCGCAGGCGGCGGGGCGGGTCTTCAGCGGCGGGCGCGGGGTGGCGCTGGCGATGACGGTCGCGCTGGTGGTGCCGCTCGTGCCGGGGATCGCGAGCGCGGGGACCGATCTGTTGAAGCCGGAGTGGCTGGCCATCGGCTGCGCGGTGGCGCTCATGAGCTCGGTGCTGCCGTACTCGCTGGAGACCGAGGCGCTGCGCCGGCTGCCCGCCAACGTCTTCGGCGTGCTGATGAGCATCGAGCCGGCGGTGGCGGCGATCGCGGGGCTCGTCGTGCTCGGCCAGGACCTGCGGGCGCGCGACGTCGTAGCCATCGGATTTGTCATCGCGGCGAGCATCGGCGTCACACGTGCCGCTCCGGTCTCGCCCGAGGCTTAGGCTGGCGCGGTGCTCTCGCTCAAGACCGCGCTGGCGCTGCTGACCCTGCTGCTGGCCGTTGCCGGCGCGGCGGCCGCGATCGTCTTCGCGCTGCAGCGGTCGCACGACGGCGTGCCCGAACGCGTTCGCGCGTGCGCCGAGGATCGCGGCGCGGTCGCGGTCAAGACAAGCGAGGCGCTCACCGCCGCTCGCCCCGACGTCCTCGCCGGCCGCCGGCTGCCGCAGAGCACGCGCCGGCTCGGCCAGGACCGCGCCGTGCTCATGCAGGGCGCCGACTACGCCGTGCTCGTCGTACGCTCGCCGTCGAACCCGCCGCTGCCGGCCGACCTGCTCCGCAGCGTCTACCGCGACCCCAGCGCGTTCGCGCTCGTCGCGGTCGAGCGCGCGCCCCTGCACGGCGTGTTGGCGCACTGCGCCCGCTAGTGGGCCTTCTCACAACGTTTCACCGGAAACCCCGGGCGCCGATCACCGCCAGGCGGCGTCCTCGACCCTCGAAATGCCTCGGCATTCCTTCGGGGCTGCGTCCTTGCCTGACGGCGCCGGCATCCCGGGGTTTCCGGCGCAACGTCACGAGAAGACCCACTAGCCCGCCGGCGCCGCCGCCTGCATCGCGCGATCGACCCACGCCGGCAGCTCGGCCAGCGCGCGCGGATCGACGTGGTGGG
>DATBKW010000054.1:0-19636 GCA_036555665.1 Solirubrobacteraceae bacterium
CCCGTACAAGGTCGTCAGCGGCCAGAACGGCGACGCGCGCGTCGAGGCGGGCGGCAAGCAGTACAACCCGCCCGAGATCAGCGCGATGATCCTGCAGAAGCTCAAGGCCGACGCCGAGGCCTATCTCGGCGACACCGTCGACAGCGCCGTCATCACCGTCCCGGCCTACTTCAACGACGACCAGCGCCAGGCCACCAAGGACGCCGGCAAGGTCGCGGGCCTCGACGTCAAGCGCATCATCAACGAGCCCACCGCCGCGTCGCTGGCCTACGGCCTCGACAAGGAACACGACCAGACGATCCTCGTCTTCGACCTCGGCGGCGGCACCTTCGACGTGTCCGTCCTCGAGATCGGTGAGGGCGTCTTCGAGGTCAAGGCCACCGCGGGCGACAACCACCTCGGCGGCGACAACTTCGACAAGGCGGTCGTCGACTGGCTGGCCGCGGAGTTCAAGCGCGACCAGGGCATCGACCTCACGCAGGATCCGATGGCCCTCCAGCGCCTCTACGAGGCCGCCGAGAAGGCCAAGATCGAGCTGTCTTCCGCACAGGAGACGCAGATCAACCTGCCCTTCATCACGGCCGACCAGTCCGGCCCCAAGCACCTCGACGTGCGCCTCACGCGCGCCAAGCTCAACGAGCTGACCTCGGACCTGATCGACCGCGTGGTCGCCCCGGTCCGCCAGGCGCTCGACGACGCCAAGGACAAGGGCGCCGCGAAGATCGACCACGTCGTGCTCGTCGGCGGCATGACCCGCATGCCCGCCGTGCAGGAGAAGGTCAAGGAACTCACGGGCAAGGAGCCGCACCGCGGCGTCAACCCCGATGAGGTCGTCGCCGTCGGCGCCGCCATCCAGGCCGGCGTGCTGGCGGGCGACGTCAAGGACGTCCTCCTGCTCGACGTCACCCCGCTGACCCTCGGCATCGAGACCAAGGGCGGCGTGATGACCAAGCTCATCGAGCGCAACACGACCATCCCGACCCGCAAGTCGGAGATCTTCTCGACGGCCGAGGACAACCAGCCGTCGGTGGAGATCCACGTCCTGCAGGGCGAGCGCGAGATGGCGGCCTACAACAAGTCGCTGGGCAAGTTCCAGCTCACCGGCATCCCGCCGGCGCCGCGCGGCGTGCCGCAGATCGAGGTCGGCTTCGACATCGACGCCAACGGCATCCTCAACGTGTCGGCCAAGGACCTGGGCACCGGCAAGGAGCAGAAGATCGAGATCAAGGCGGGCTCCGGCCTGGCCGAGGAGGAGATCAAGCGCATGGTGTCCGACGCCGAGGCGCACGCCGACGAGGACCGTCGCGCGCGCGAGCTGGCCGAGGCCCGCAACACGGCCGAGAACGCCGCCTACCAGGCCGAGCGCCAGCTCAAGGATCTCGGCGAGCAGGTCGACTCGTCCTCGCGCGAGGAGATCGAGGCCGCGATCAAGGAGGTCCGCGAGTCGCTGACTTCCGAGGACACCAACGAGATCAACGCCAAGACCGAGGCGCTGCAGAGCGCGTTCCACAAGGTCTCCGAGGCCATGTACGAGCGTGCCCAGCAGCAGGCGTCGGCCGCGCAGGGCAACGGCGCGCCGACCGACGGCGCCACCGCCGAGCCCGAGGCCGAGGAGGACGTCGTCGACGCCGAGGTCGTTGACGAGGGCAAGTCGTGATCTCCGAGGAGCGCGACACCGCAACGCAGGAGGCGGCCGCCGAGAACGAGGCGGCCGCCCCCGAGCCTGCCGCGGAGCAGCCGGCTGCCGCGGAGCAGCCCGCGCCGGACGCAGAGGCCGCTCCCGATGCAGAGGGCGCTCCCGAGCAGGCCGCTCCGGCCGAGCCGGACTACAAGGACAAGTGGCTGCGGGCCGTCGCCGATCTCGACAACGTGCGCAAGCGCGCGCGGCGCGACGTCGATGCCGCGCAGGGCCGCGGCATCGCCAAGCTTGCGCGCGAGCTGCTGCCCGCGCTCGACAACTTCGAGCGCGCGCTGGCGGCCGCCGAGGCCCAGCCCGAGAACCGCGACCACCATCTGACCGACGGCATCCGCCTCGTCCAGACCGAGCTGCTCGGCGCGCTGGCGCGCGTGGGCATCGAGCCCGACTCGCCGAAGGGCGAGCGCTTCGATCCCCATCGCCACGAGGCGGTGGCCCAGCAGCCGGCCGACGGCGCCGAGCCCGGGACGATCGTCGAGGTCTACAGCGCGGGCTACCGCCACGGCGACGACGTGCTGCGGCCCGCCAAGGTCGTCGTAGCGGGTTAGCCGTGGCCCAGCGCGACCTCTACAGCGTCCTCGGCGTCGACAAGAAGGCCTCGCCCGACGAGATCAAGAAGGCCTACCGCAAGCTCGCGCGCAAGTACCACCCGGACACCAACCCGGGCGACAAGGAGGCCGAGGAGCGCTTCAAGGAGATCTCCGCGGCCTACGACGTCCTCGGGGATCCCGACAAGCGCAAGCAGTACGACCGCGGCGGGCTCTTCGCCGGCGCCGGCCGCCCAGGCGGGCCGACCGGCTTCGACACCGGCTCGTTCTCGGACATCCTCTCCAACCTCTTCGGAGGCGGCGGGGCCGGCGGGCGCACCAGCCAGCGCGGCCCGCGCGCCGAGCGCGGCCGCGACCTCGAGGCCGAGGTCTCGATCTCGTTCGACCAGGCCGTCGAGGGCGCGCAGATCCCGCTCACGGTCCCGACGTCGCAGATGTGCGGGACGTGTCGCGGCACCGGCGCCAAGCCGGGCACCGCGCCCACGGTCTGCCCGCGCTGCCAGGGCCGCGGCATCGAGTCCCAGGGCCAGGGCCTGTTCTCGATCTCCCAGCCGTGCTCGCGCTGCAACGGCACCGGGGCGATCATCGAGGACCCGTGCCCGACCTGCCAGGGCTCGGGCGCGGTGCGGACGGTCAAGAAGTACCGCGTCAACATCCCCGCCGGGGTGCGCGACGGCTCGCGCGTGCGCCTGGCCGGCAAGGGCGAGCCCGGCCGCAGCGGCGGGCCGTCCGGCGACCTCTACGTGATCACCCGCGTCTCGGAGAGCCCGATCTTCAAGCGCAAGGGCGACAACGTCGAGGTCGAGGTCCCGCTGACCATCCCCGAGGCGATCCGCGGCGCCGAGGTCGAGGTGCCGACGCTGAGCGGGCGCAAGAAGCTGCGCGTGCCCGCCGGCACCAAGCACGGCACGGTGCAGCGGCTGCGTGGCGAAGGCCCGCCGCGGCTGAGCGGCAAGACGCGCGGCGACATCCACTACCGCTTCGTCATCGACGTCCCGGCGAGCCTCAGCCAGGAGCAGTCCGAGGCGGTCGAGAAGCTGTCCGAGGTCATGAACGGCAACCCGCGAGCGAGGCTGTTCTCATGAGCGTCCGCCGCCGCACGACCGCCCGCGTCTCCGTCGACCACCAGCGCGGCGTGTTCATGATCTCGGTCGCGGCCGAGCTGGCCGACATGCACCCGCAGACGCTGCGCATGTACGAGGCGCGCGGCCTGATCGAGCCCCAGCGTTCGCCGAAGGGCACGCGCCTGTACTCGCAGGCCGACGTCGAGCGCCTGCGCCGCATCCAGGAGATGACGACCGACCTCGGCCTCAACCTCGCGGGCGTCGAACGCGTGCTCGAGCTCGAGGAGCAGCTCGAGCGCGCCAGCCGCCGGCTCGAGGCGCTCGAGCGCCGCTCGGCCCAGATGCGCGCGGAGATGGAGGCCGAGATCGAGCGCGTGCGCAAGTCGTTCAAGGCCGAACTCGTCCCCTACAAGAGCACGACCGACCTCATTCGCGCCGACGACGTGCGCCCGCCGCGGCGGACGATCCGCGTCGAGCGCGACCGATGAGGGACGTGGCGCGCCGGCGCCCGCCTGCTAGAATCTAAGTCACTTCGACTGAGATTTCTTTTATGCAAGCTGATCGATTCACCATCAAGGCCCAGGAGGCCATCGCCGCCGCCGGCCAGCTCGCCGAGCGCCGCCACAACCCGCAGGTGACCCCCGAGCACCTGCTCAGCGTGCTGCTCGAGCAGGAGGGCGGCGTCGTCGCGCCCGTGCTCTCGAAGCTCGGCGCCGACGTGCGCGCGCTGCGCGCGCAGGTCAACGCCGACCTCGACGCGCTGCCGACGATGACCGCCGGCGGCGAGGCCGCCGGCCCGTCGAGCGAGCTCGTCCGCGTGCTGCGCGAGGGCGAGGAGGAGATGCGCGAGCTCAAGGACGAGTACGTCTCCACCGAGCACCTGCTGCTGGCGCTCGCCGAGCACTCCTCCCGCGCCGGTGACGCGCTGCGCAACGCCGGCGCGCGCCGCGACGCGCTGGAGAAGGCGATCTCCGAGGTCCGCGGGCCGCACCGCGTCACCGACCAGTCGGCCGAGGACAAGTACCGCGCACTGGAGAAGTACGGCCGCGACCTGACCGAGGAGGCCGAGCAGGGCAAGCTCGATCCGGTCATCGGCCGCGACGACGAGATCCGCCGCGTCATCCAGGTCCTCAGCCGCCGCACGAAGAACAACCCCGTGCTCATCGGCGAGCCCGGCGTCGGCAAGACCGCCATCGTCGAGGGTCTCGCCCAGCGCATCGAGTCCGGCGACGTGCCCGAGTCGCTGCGCGACCGGCGCGTCATCGCGCTGGACATCGGCGCGCTGCTGGCCGGCTCGAAGTACCGCGGCGAGTTCGAGGAGCGCCTGAAGGCCGTCCTCAACGAGATCAAGGAGGCCGGCGGCACGGTCATCCTCTTCATGGACGAGCTGCACACGATCGTCGGCGCCGGCGCCGCCGAGGGCGCCGTCGACGCCGCCAACCTGCTCAAGCCGATGCTCGCCCGCGGCGAGCTGCGCGCGGTCGGCGCGACCACGCTCGACGAATACCGCAAGCACATCGAGAAGGACGCCGCGCTCGAGCGCCGCTTCCAGCCCGTGCTCGTGGGCGAGCCGTCGGTCGAGGACGCCATCGCGATCCTGCGCGGGCTCAAGGAGCGCTACGAGGTCCACCACGGCGTGCGCATCCAGGACTCCGCGCTGATCGCCGCCGCCACGCTGAGCGACCGCTACATCGCCGACCGCTTCCTGCCCGACAAGGCCATCGATCTCATCGACGAGGCCGCCTCGCGCCTGCGCATCGAGATCGACTCGCTGCCCACGGAGATCGACGAGGTCGATCGCCGCATCCTGCAGTTCGAGATCGAGCTGACGTCGCTGGCCAAGGAGACCGACGACGCGAGCGTCGAGCGCCGCGAGGCGATCGAGCGCGAGCTCGGCGACCTGCGCGAGCAGAGCGCCGCGATGAAGGCCGAGTGGCAGATCGAGAAGGACGAGATCCACAAGGTCCAGGCCATCAAGGAGCGCCTCGAGCAGGCCCACCGCGAGCTCGAGCGCGCCGAGCGCGAGGCCGACCTCGAGCGCGCCGCACAGCTGCGCCACGGCGAGATCCCCGAGCTCCAGCAGCAGCTCGAGGAGGCCGAGCAGGCCGAGCCGCGCGAGGCGCGCTTCCTCAAGGAGGAGGTCGACGCCGAGGACGTCGCCGAGGTCGTCGCCCGCTGGACCGGCATCCCGGTGAGCCGCCTGATGGAGGGCGAGGTCGAGAAGCTCGTGCACATGGAGGAGCGCCTGCACCAGCGCGTCATCGGCCAGGACGAGGCCGTCGAGTCGGTGTCCAACGCGCTGCGCCGCTCGCGCGCGGGCCTCAGCGACCCGAATCGCCCAATCGGCAACTTCCTCTTCCTGGGACCCACCGGCGTCGGCAAGACCGAGCTGGCCCGCGCGCTGGCGGAGTTCATGTTCGACTCCCAGGACGCGATGGTGCGCATCGACATGTCCGAGTACATGGAGAAGCACTCGGTCAGCCGCCTCGTCGGCGCCCCGCCCGGATACATCGGCTACGACGAGGGCGGCCAGCTGACCGAGGCGGTGCGCCGGCGCCCGTACTCGGTCGTGCTGCTCGACGAGATCGAGAAGGCCCACCCCGACGTCTTCAACGTGCTGCTGCAGGTGATGGACGACGGGCGGCTGACCGACGGCCAGGGCCGCACGGTCGACTTCAAGAACGTCGTGCTGATCATGACCTCGAACATTCCGGGCGGCCGGGCCGGCGCCGAGGCGCAGTTCAAGCCCGAGTTCATCAACCGCCTGGACGACATCGTCGAGTTCCACTCGCTCGACCGCGCACAGATCGGCAAGATCGTCGACCTGCAGGTCGAGCAGCTGGTGCGCCGCGTACGCGAGCGCGGCATCGAGGTCGACCTCACCGATCGCGCCTGCGAGCTGCTGGGCAACCTCGGCTACGACCCGACCTACGGCGCGCGCCCGCTCAAGCGGGTCATCCAGAAGCGCCTGGTCGATCCGCTGGCGCTGGCCATCCTCGAGGGCGACTTCCGCGAGGGCGACACCGTCCGCGTCGACGCGGGCGACGGCGAGCTGGTCCTCTCGGTCGCCGAGAAGGCGACCGCCGCCGCCTAGGCGTAACCTCGGTCCTGCGGTCCAGCATCACCCGTCCGTCCCGAGAGGAGGGTCGTATGACCGCTCTTGCCGAGATCGAGGGCATCGGCGCCGCGTACCAGCAGAAGCTGCAGGACGCGGGCGTCGCGAGCGTGGAAGCGCTCCTGGAGCGCGGCGCCTCACCGGCCGGCCGCAAGCAGGTCGCGGAGGCCAGCGGGGTCAGCAGCACACTCGTGCTCGAATGGGTCAACCACGCGGATCTCTTCCGGATCCACGGCGTGGGCTCGGAGTACGCCGACCTGCTCGAAGCCTCGGGCGTCGACTCGGTACCCGAGCTCGCGCAGCGTGACGCCGGCAACCTCGCCGGCAGGATGGCGCAGGTCAACGAGGACAAGAACCTCGTGCGCCAAGCGCCGTCGGAGACGCAGGTGCAGGCCTGGGTCGCCGAGGCCAAGGGCCTCCCGAAGATCGTCACGCACTGACGCGAACGCGACGGCGGGCGGGCGCCTACACTGCCCGCCCGTGCCGCTCCTCGCGCAGCCCGCGGCGGCCCCCGTCGCGTGGCGCCCCGACGTCAAGGCGGCTCTGGTCTACGTGCACCAGCGCGAGGGCTCGGTGCGCTTTGCGGTGCGCACCGAGCGGCGGCTCTGGGGCTATCGAGGGACCGACGGCGTGCACTCGGCGAGCGTCGTCAAGGCGCTGCTGCTCGTCGCCTATCTCGACGATCCGCGCGTGCGGAGCAGGCCGCTGCGCGCGGCCGACCACCGGCTGATCGACCCGATGATCCGCCGCTCGGACAACGCCGCGGCGACGCGCGTGCTCGCGTTCGTCGGCCCGCAGCGCGTGCGCGCGACCGCCCGCCGCGCCGGCATGCGCCGCTTCGTCCTGAACCCGACGGTCTGGGGCGGCAGCCGCATCGACGCCTCCGACCAGACGCGCTTCTTCCTGCACATCGACGCGCACGTCGTCGCGCGCCATCGCGCGACCGCCATGCATCTGCTGCGCACCGTCGTCCCCGAGCAGCGCTGGGGCGTCGCGCGCGTGGCACCCGACGGCTGGCGGCTGTACTTCAAGGGCGGCTGGGGGGCGGGCACCGGCCTCGTCGACCATCAGGTTGCGCTCCTGCGCCACGGAAACGACCGCGTGGCCGTCGCGGTGCTGACGACCGGCGACCCCGACCACGCGTACGGCACGCAGACCCTGCGCGGGGTCTTCGCGCGGCTGCTCCGCGGCCTGGCCGCGCAGGACTTGCTGACGCCCTTGTAGCCGCGCCGTCGTCGTATGGGATAGAACGACGACCCATGCCGACCTACATCATGTTGTCGACGCTCACACCCGAGGGTGTCCAGACGATCAAGAACAACCCGCAGCGCATCCGCGAGGTCAACAGGGAGATCGAGCAGCTCGGCGCGACGGTCAAGGCCCAATGGGCGACGCTCGGCCGGTTCGACTTCGTCAACGTCGTCGAGGCGCCCGACGAGCAGACCATGGCGCGCGTCTCGCTCGAGCTCGGGTCCCGGGGGACGGTGCGCTACGAAACGCTCTCCGCGATACCCGTCGACGACTTCATCGCCTCGCTGTGAGGGGCGTCTCGTCGCCCCTGCCGGCGTCCTCGGGGTGGGTCCGTGCAGAGCACTGTCCCCACCCCTGCGTCCTTGGCAGGGACGACGATCCGCGCCTCACAGCTTCGGCGAGGACGCATAAGGTGGCTCGGTGAAGGTCCTGGTCGTCGGCTCCGGAGGGCGCGAGCATGCGATCGTGCGCGCGCTTGGGCGCTCGCCGCAGGCGCCCGAGATCCTGTGCGCCCCCGGCAATCCGGGCATTGCGCGCGACGCGCGGCTGATCCACGCCGGGGTCGAGGACGTCGTCGCGGTGGCCGACGCGGCCGAGCGCGAGGCCGTCGACCTCGTCGTCGTCGGGCCCGAGGCGCCGCTCGTCGCGGGGCTCGTCGACGCGCTCGCCGCGCGCGGCATCGCCGCCTTCGGGCCGACCGGCGAGGTCGCGCGGCTGGAGGGCTCCAAGGCGTTCGCCAAGGAAGTCATGGAGGCCGCCGGCGTCGCCACGGCCACGTGGCGGGCCGTGGACACCGTCGAGGAGGGCATGGGCGCGATCGAGCGCTATCCGGTGGTGCTGAAGTTCGACGGACTCGCCGCCGGCAAGGGCGTCGTCATCGCGGGCGACGAGCAGCAGGCGCGCGAGGCGCTCGAGGCGTTCCTCGTCGAGCGGCGCTTCGGCGAGGGGCGCGTGGTGGTCGAGGAGGCGCTCGAGGGCGAAGAGCTCTCGCTGCTCGCGCTGTGCGACGGCGAGACCGCCGTGCCGATGGCGCCCGCCCAGGACTACAAGCGCATCTTCGACGGCGACCGCGGCCCCAACACGGGCGGCATGGGCTCCTACTCGCCCGTACCCGGCATCGATCACGCGCGGATCGATGAGTACGTGCGCACGATCCACCAGCCGGTCGTCGACGAGTTGCGCCACCGCGGCACGCCGTTCCACGGCTGCCTGTATGCCGGGCTCATGCTCACCGCTCACGGCCCACGGGTGCTCGAGTTCAACGTCCGCTTCGGCGACCCCGAGACGCAGGCCGTGCTGCCGCGGCTGCAGTCCGACTTCCTCGAGCTCCTGCAGCACACGACCGTGCCGGGCGGCCTGGCGGGCGACGAGCCGGAGTGGGACGAGCGCTGGGCGGTGACCGTGGTACTGGCCTCCGGCGGCTATCCGCAGTCGGCCTCGAAGGGCGACGTCATCAGCGGCCTCGACGACGTCCCCGACGGGGTCGAGGTCACCCACGCGGGCACGGCGAGCGACGAACAGGGCGCGATCGTCACCGCCGGTGGGCGCGTGCTCAACGTGACCGGGCTGGGCGACGGGCCCGATGCCGCCCGCGACGCCGCCTATGCTGCCGCCGACCTGATCACTTTCGAGGGCCGGCAGCTGCGCCGCGACATCGCGCTGCGGGCCGTGGAGCGGATGGCATGACCGAACCGCAGACGGGCGCCGTCACCGAGACCGAGCCGGAGACGGAGTTCGCCGACCTCGAGGTCGATGCGCCGCTGGTCGGGATCATCATGGGCTCGAAGTCCGACATGCCCGAGATGGAGAAGGCGGGCGAGATCCTGACCGAGAAGGGCATCCGCTACGAGATCCGTGTGATGTCGGCCCACCGCGATCCCGAGACGGTGGCCGAATACTGCAAGAACGCGCGGATGCGCGGCCTGCGCGTGATCATCGCCGGCGCGGGCCTGTCCGCAGCGCTCCCGGGCGTCGCCGCGGCGCACAGCGACCTGCCGGTGATCGGCGTGCCGCTCTCCAGCCGCCTGAGCGCCCTCGGCGGGCTCGACGCGATCCTGTCGATCGCCCAGATGCCGCCCGGCGTGCCGGTCGCGTGCGTGGGCCTGGACAACGCGCGCAACGCGGGCCATCTCGCCGCCCGTATCTTGAGTGCGTGATCGCTCGCTACACACGTCCCGAGATCGGGGCGATCTGGACCGACGACGCGCGCATGGAGGCGTGGCGGCGCGTCGAGGTCGCCGCCTGCGAGGAGATGGAGGGCCCGACGGCCGCCGACCTCGAGGCGATCCGTGCGGCGACGTTCACCGTCGAAGCCGTGCAGGAGCGCGAGCGGGTGACCGACCACGACGTGGCGGCCTTCGTCGACGTGCTGCAGGCGAGCGCCGGGCCGGGCGGGCGCTGGATCCACTTCGGGCTGACCTCGTCGGATGTCCTGGACACCGCGCTGGCGCTGCAGGTCGCGGCCGCGGGCGCGATCGTGGTCAGCGGCGCGCGCGAGCTCGTGGGCGCATTGGCCGAGCGCGCGCGCGAGCACGTCGACACCGTCTGCGTCGGGCGCACGCACGGGGTCCACGCCGAGCCGACGACGTTCGGCCTCAAGCTCGCCGGCTTCGCCTTCGAGGCGCACCGCAACGCCGAGCGCCTGGAGCGAGCCTTCGCGCAGGCGAGCGTCGGCGCGATCAGCGGCGCCGTCGGCACCTACTCGGCGACGAGCCCCGACCTCGAGGCGCGCGTGCTCGAGCGCCTGGGCCTCGAGCGCGAGCCGGTCTCCACCCAGGTCGTCCCGCGCGACCGTCACGCCGAGCTGCTGCAGGCCATCGCGCTGGCCGGCGCGGGCCTGGAGCGCCTGGCCACCGAGGTGCGCCATCTGCAGCGCACCGAGGTGCGCGAGGCCGAGGAGCCGTTCCGGGCCGGGCAGCAGAAGGGCTCGAGCGCGATGCCGCACAAGCGCAACCCGATCACCACCGAGCGCATCACCGGGCTGGCGCGCGTGCTCCGCGGCAACGCCAGCGCGGCGGTCGAGAACGTCGCCCTCTGGCACGAGCGCGACATCTCGCACTCGGGTGCCGAGCGGGTCATCCTGCCGGACTCGACGATCCTGCTCGACTACCTTCAGTCCCTGGCGCTGCGCGTCGTGCGCGGGCTGGTCGTCCACGCCGACCGCATGCGGGCCAACCTCGACCTCACGCACGGCGCGCTGTTCTCTCAGCGCGTCCTGCTCGCCCTCGTGGAGAGCGGCATGACCCGCGACGACGCCTACCGGCTCGTCCAGGACGACGCCCAGCGCGCGTGGGACACCGCCACGCCGCTGCGCGACCTGCTCGCCGCGCGCGACCTCGGCCTCGACCTCGACGCGATCTTCGACCTCGACCACTACACGCGCCACGCGCGCGAGGTCGTGGCGCGGCTGGATGTCATAGCGCCGGTTCACGCTTGACACTCAGTCAGGTGGGCGAGAGTGTCCGCCCATGTACGACTACGTGATCGTCGGAGCGGGCTCGGCGGGCTGCGTGCTCGCCAACAGGCTCAGCGAGGACCCCGATGTCAAGGTCCTGCTCCTCGAGGCCGGGCCGCCGGACACGGCGGACTTCATCCACATCCCGGCCGCGTTCTCGGCGCTCTTCCGCTCGCAGAACGACTGGGACCTGGGCACCGGCTTCGAGCCCGGGCTCGACGACCGGCGCGTCTACCTCCCGCGCGGCAAGACGCTCGGCGGCTCGTCGTCGCTGAACGCGATGATCTACATCCGCGGCAACGCGGCCGATTACGACGAGTGGAGCGAGCTCGGCTGGGGCTGGGACGACATCAAGCCCTACTTCCTGCGCGCGGAGGACAACGTGCGCGGCGCCTCCGAGCACCACGGCGCCGGCGGCCCGCTGCGGGTGTCCGACAGCCTGGCCCGCACCGGCCTGTCGCAGGCCTTCCTCGACGCCGTCGCCGCCCGCGGGCTGCCCGCCACCGAGGACTTCAACGGCGCACGGCAGGACGGCTTCGGCTGGTACCAGCTGACCACGCGCGACGGGCGCCGCGGCAGCACCGCGGTCTCCTATCTGCACCCGGTCATGGACCGCCCGAACCTGACCGTCGAGACCCACGTGCACGCGCACCGCGTGCTCTTCGACGGCACGCGCGCGGTCGGCGTGGCCGGCTCGCGCCTGAGCGAGATGCTCGAGTTCCGCGCCGAGCGCGAGGTGCTCGTGTGCGGCGGCGCGTACATGTCGCCCCAGATCCTGTGGCTGTCGGGCATCGGCCGTCCCGACGAGCTCGCGCTGCTGCAGATCCCGGTCGTCGCCGAGGTCACGGGCGTAGGGCTCGCCCTGCAGGACCACCCGACGATGGGCGCGACGTGGATCTGCGAGGAGCCGGTGAGCCTCAAGGACGCGCTGACCGACGAGAACCTCGCCCTGTGGATGGGCGGCGGCGGCCCGCTGTCGTCCAACGTCGCCGAGTGCGGCGGGTTCCTGCGCACGCGCGATGACCTCGCGGCGCCCGACGTGCAGTTCCACATGGTCTCGGCCATGTACGAGCAGGAAGGGCTCGTGCCGCCGCCCGCGCACGGCTTCACGTTGAGCGTCTGCGTGGTCAAGCCGCAGAGCCGCGGGCAGGTGGCGGTCGTCTCGCCCGACCCGACGACCAAGCCGCTGATCATCCACAACTACTTCGCCGAGCCCGAGGACATGCGCTCGGCGGTGGCCGGCATGCGGGCGGTGCTCGAGATCGGGGGCACCGAGCCGCTGGCCCGGTACGCGCAGGCGGCGCACATGGTGCCGCCGTCCGACAGCGACGCGGACCTCGAGGCCCACATCCGCCACACCGCGCAGACGATCTACCACCCGACGAGCACGTGCCGGATGGGCGTCGACGAGCTTGCCGTGGTCGATCCCGAACTCCGGGTGCGCGGCGTCGAGGGCCTGCGGGTGGTCGATGCGTCGATCTTCCCGTCGGTCCCGCGCGGCAACACCAACGCGCCGACGATCGCGGTGGCCGAGAAGGCCGCCGACCTCGTCCGCGGGCGCGCCGCGCCGACGACTGCGGAGGCGGCGGAGGCCGCCGTTTAGAGCCTTTCGAGCCGGTCCTCGGCCTCGCCGGCACGCTCCTCGTGGCGAGCCGCGGCCTGCCGCGCGCGCTCGCCGCGCTTCTGCAGCTCCTCGGCCGTCGATTCCTCCTCGGAGGCGAGCCGCGCGTGCTCGGCGGCCTGGCGCTCGAGGCGCTCGGCCTCGTCGCGGTGCTCGCCGGCGCGCTCGACGTGGGCCTCGGCCGCGTCGGCGCTCTCGCGCGCGCGGGCGGCGTTGGCCTCGAGCTGCTGGCGATGGCCGCCGGCCTCGGTGGTCAGGCGCTCGCGGGCGCGCTCGCGCTCGGCCTGGCGCTTGGCCACGGCGCGGTAGGCGAGCCATCCGACGGCGACGGCGACCACCAGGATGATGATGATCAGAACAATGGTCACGGGCCTCGGGCTACCCGCGCGAGGACCCGCCCGAACTCGTTGGTAGCCTGCGCGGCGTGCCGCCTGTGACCGACCTTCCGCTCCTCGCCAGCGGGAAGGTCCGAGAGATGTACGACCTCGGCGACCGGATTCTCATGGTCGCCAGCGACAGGATCTCGACCTACGACGTCGTGCATCCGACGCCGATCCCCGACAAGGGCGCCGTGCTCACCGGCCTGTCGGCGTTCTGGTTCGGGCGCACGGGCCACATCGTGGCCAACCACTTCGTCTCCGCCACCGATGACGTGCCCGAGGACGTCCGCGGCCGCGCGATGACCGTCCGCAAGCTCGAGATGCTGCCGGTCGAATGCGTCGTTCGCGGCTACATCACCGGGTCGGGCTGGAAGGACTATCAGGCGACCGGGAGCGTGTCGGGCATCGAGCTGCCGCCGGGCCTGCGCGAGTCCGAGCGCCTGCCGACGCCGGTCTTCACGCCGTCGACGAAGGCCGACGAGGGCCACGACGAGGCAATCGACTTCGACCGCGCGGCCGAGCTGGTCGGCGATCGCGGGCTGATGGCCCGGGTGCGTGACGTCTCGGTGGCCCTGTACCGCTTCGCCGCCGACCACGCGCGCGAGCGCGGCGTGATCCTCGCCGACACGAAGTTCGAGTTCGGCCTCGACGCCGAGGGCGAGCTCGTCGTGGGCGACGAGGTCCTTACGCCCGACTCGTCGCGCTACTGGCCCGCCGAGGGCTACGAGGCCGGCCGGGGCCAGCCGAGCTTCGACAAGCAGTACGTGCGCGACTGGGCCGCGGGCAGCGGCTGGGACAAGACGCCGCCGGCCCCCGCGCTGCCCGACGACGTCGTCGCCGGCACACGCGCACGCTACGTCGAGGCCTACGAGCTCATCACCGGCGAGCCGTTCGACGCGTGGCTGCAAAGGACGGCTCCTTGAGGGCGCGGGTGCTCATCCGGCCGAAGGCCGGGATCCTTGACCCGCAGGGCATCGCCGTCGAGCGCGCGCTGCCGGCGCTCGGGTTCTCGGGGGTGTCCAACGTCCACGTCGGGCGCCTTGTGGAGCTCGACGTCGAAGACGCCGAGCAGCTCGACGCCATGTGCCGGCGGCTGCTGGCCAACCCCCTCATCGAGGACTACGAGATCCTCGCGGCGTGAAGTTCGGCGTCATCCGCTTTCCCGGCTCCTGCGACGACGTGGACGCGCAGCTCGCCGCCTCGCGGGTCGGCGAGGCGGTGCTGCTGTGGCACGGCGACCGCGACCTGCAGAGCGTCGACGCGGTCATCGTCCCCGGCGGCTTCTCCTACGGCGACTACCTGCGCGTGGGCGCGATCGCGCGCTTCGCGCCGGTCATGGAGGAGGTCATCGCCTTCGCCCGCGACGGCGGGCCGGTGCTCGGGATCTGCAACGGCTTCCAGGTCCTGTGCGAGGCGGGGCTGCTCCCCGGCGCTCTGCTGCCCAACGACCACCTGCGCTTCCGCTGCCGCCAGGTCACCGTCGAGGTCGTCAACGCCGACACCGCCTTCACGCGCGCGTGCGAGCCCGGCGAGCGCCTGTCGATCCCCTGCAAGCACACGACGGGCCGCTACTACGCGCCGGACCTCGATCGCCTCGAGGCCAACCGCCAGGTCGTCCTGCGCTACGCGCCCGGCGAGAACCCCAACGGCGCGGCCCGCGACATCGCCGGGGTCTGCAACGAAGCCGGCAACGTCGTGGGTCTAATGCCTCACCCCGAGCACGCCGTCGACGAGCGCGTCGGCGGCAGCGCCGACGGCCTGAAGCTGTTCGCCTCGGCGGCGGTCGCGCATGCCTGACACCGTGACGCTGCCGACGATCGACGACGCCGTCGCCCTCGGCCTCACGCGCGCCGAGTACGAGCAGATCGTCGACAAGCTCGAGCGCGCGCCCAACCGGGTCGAGCTGGCGATGTTCTCGCTGCTGTGGAGCGAGCACTGCGCCTACAAGCACTCCAAGCTGCTGCTCAGGACGCTGCCGACCGAGGGCGCGCACGTCGTCATGGGCCCGGGCGAGAACGCGGGGGCGGTCGACGTCGGCGGCGGGCTGGCGGTCGCCTTCAAGGTCGAGTCCCACAACCACCCCAGCGCGGTCGAGCCCTTCCAGGGCGCGGCCACGGGCGTCGGCGGGATCCTGCGCGACATCTTCGCTCTCGGCGCGCGGCCGATCGCCGTGCTCGACTCGCTGCGCTTCGGCGAGCCGGGCGAGTCCGAGCGCTCGCGCTACCTGCTCGACCACGCGGTCGCCGGCATCGGCCACTACGGCAACTCGATCGGCGTGCCGACCGTCGGCGGCGAGGTCTACTTCGAGGCGCCGTATGAGCAGAACTGCCTGGTCAACGCAATGGCGCTCGGCCTGGCCGAGACGCGGCACATGATCCGCTCGGCTGCCGCGGGCGTGGGCAACGTCGTCGTGCTCTTCGGTGCCTCGACCGGCCGCGACGGCATCGGCGGCGCCTCGGTGCTGGCCAGCGCCGAGCTCGGCGAGGCCGACGGCGACAAGCGCCCCTCCGTCCAGGTCGGCGATCCGTTCGCCGAGAAGAAGCTCATGGAGTGCTCGCTCGAGCTGCTCGAGCGCGGGCTGCTCGTGTCGCTGCAGGACCTCGGCGCGGCGGGGCTGACATCGTCGGCGTCGGAGATGGCGTCCAAGGGCGGCGTCGGCATCGACCTCGACGTCGCGCGCGTGCCGCTGCGCGAGGCCGGCATGGAGCCTTTCGAGATCATGGTCTCGGAGTCCCAGGAGCGGATGCTGTGCGTCTGCACGCCCGAGCGCGTCGACGACGTGCTCGCGGTCTGCGAGCGCTGGGAGGTCCACGGCGCGGCGATCGGCGAGGTGACCGACTCCGGCGCGATGCGCATCTTCCGCGGCGACGATCTGGTCGCCGAGGTGCCGGTGGCGGCGCTCGTCGACGACTGCCCGCTCTACGCCCTGGCGCCCGAGCGCCCGCGGGCGCCGCTCTACGATCCGCCGCGTGCGACGCTGGCGCGCGATGCGCCGCTGCGCGAGGTGCTGCTCGCGCTGCTGGCCTCGCCCAACCTGGCCTCGCGCCGGCCGCTGTTCGAGCAGTACGACTGGATCGTGCAGTCGCGCACGGTGCGCCGTCCCGAGGAGGCCGACGCCGCGGTGCTCGCCCTGCCCGACGGCAGCGCGCTCGGCGTCGCCATCGACGGCAACGGGCGCCGCGTCGCCGCCGATCCCTATCAGGGCACGATCGGCGCGGTCCTCGAATGCGCGGCCAACCTGGCCTGCGTCGGCGCCGAGCCGCTCGGCGTCACCAACAACCTCAACTTCGGCAATCCCGAGAAGCCGCACATCGCCTGGCAGCTCAGCGAGGCGGTGCGCGGCCTCGGCGACGCCTGCCGGGCCCTCGGCGTGCCCGTCACCGGCGGCAACGTCTCGCTCTACAACGAGGGTGCCGCCGGCCCGATCTACCCGACGCCGGTGGTCGGCATGGTCGGCCGCCTGCCCGACGCGACGCGCGCGGCGCCGCTGGGCTTCGCGCGAGCCGGCGACGCGATCGCGCTGGCGGGCTGGGACACGAGCCCGTCGCTGGCCGCGAGCGAGCTGGCCAAGCTGCGGGGCGAGCCCTTGCCCGACGGCCTGCCCGAGGTCGACCTCACACGCGCGCGCAAGGTCCTCGAGGCCGTGCGCGACGCCGTCCGCGGCGGCGCCCTGAGCTCCTGCCACGACGTCGCCGACGGCGGCTTGCTCGTGGCGGTCGCCGAGAGCTGCCTGGCCGGTGGCATGGGTGCGACGCTCGACCTCGGTCCCAGCGACGACGTGTGGTGCCGGCTCTTCGGCGAGCGCCCGGCGGGCTTCGTCGTCTCCGGCCCGCGCGAGGCGCTCGAGGCGCTCGGGCGCACGGTCCCGCTCGACGTCTTCGGCACCGTCGGCGGCGATGCGCTGCTGGTCGCGATCGGCGGCGAGTCCGCGCGCTGGACGTTGCCCGAGCTGCGCGAAGCACACGACGCGCTCGCCCGTTTCTTCCCCTGAAGCTTGCGCTCGACCCGGCCCGCGGTGCAGACTGCGCGCGGGGCAATGTCCATGCAGGGCATTCATCAGACCGTTTCGGAAGCGACGGACCAAGGGCACGGGAGCGTTCATCGCCTGCTGGTCGCGTTCAACGGGTCGCCAGGCTCGTGGGTCGCCCTGCGGCGCGCGATCGAGATCGCCACCGAGAACCGCGCGCTGCTCACGATCGTCGCCGTGGTCCATGAGCCGCGCTTCTTGTGGCAGGGGCCGGGGCCGATGAGCGTCCCCTACTCCCGCGAGACCATCCGCCGCGACCTCGAGGGCGAGATGCTGCGCCAGGTCGCCAACGCGCGCGACGAGGTCCCTGCCACGCTGTCGGTCACCACGCAGGTCCTGCACGGGCGCGCAGCGCGGGCGCTGGCCGCGTTCGCCGAGGCGGGCTGCTACGACCTCGTGGTCACGGGCTCGTGCTCGGCCGGCCGGCTGGACCGGCTGCTGCGCGGCAGCGTCGCGCACGGGCTGCTGTCGCACGCACGCACGTCGGTGCTCACCGTCAAGGCACCGTAGTTACTGCTCCTGAAAGACGATGTCCTCGGGCTCGGTCGTCATGCGCACGGTCTGGCCGTCGACCCTGACGACGTAGTCGAATCCCGTGTAGCGCCCGGTCGACAGGATGATGAGCGGGTCGCCGCGCTGGGCGAGGTAGGCGGAGAAGCCGGCCAGCGAGGGATCGCCCGCGTTGAGCTCGAGGTAGTCGGCGAGGCGCCGGAAGAGCTTGGGGAGGATGACCGCCTCGTCGGTCAGGGTGGCCACGCTTTCGACCTTGACGCCCTTCTGGCTGCGGTCGCGTGCCCACACGCCGGTGGCCGGGCGCGCGTTGCGCGCCTGCTTGGCCAGCTCGGCGCGCAGGTCGGGGTAGAGCTGCAGGTAGAAGGTCGGATAGGCGAGCCCGGTGGCGATCAGCCGGTGGTTGGCCGTGCGCCGCAGCATGGTGACGGTGACGCGAATCTCGGTGCCGCTCTCGGCCGGCGCGTCGCCGCGCCCTGCGAGGGCCACGCAGCGGCCGTAGAGGTCGGCGCCCTGGGTGAGCACGTACCCGGCGAGCGTGTCGGGCGTTGCCGTGGTGACCTTCTCGCCGTCGCGCTGCACGTCGCGGAAGCCCAGCCAGCGCACCAGCTCGTCGCGGGCCTGGTGGGCGAGCTCGAGCGGCTGGTGCAACGGCCCGCTTCCGGGCGGCGAGTAGTGGGTCTCGAGCGCGTCGATGGCGTCGAGGCGCAGCTGGGCGCCTCCGGCCGCATTGGTGCGCACCTTGTGGACGCCCGGGACGCGCGACCACTGGGCCGGGTCGTCGGGATAGAAGCGGATCGAGTCGCCGTCGGGCTCGGTGTCGACGATCCGGTACGTCCCGGCCAGGCAGAGCATCGGCATGGACGCAACCTACGCGGCGGGCGGCCTTCCGGCCGCCCGCCGTGAGAGGAGCCCGCTCAGCGGACGGTGATCCGGACGGGCCTCGTGAGGCCCTGGACCTTGCCCTTGGTGTTCAGGGCGCGCCCGGTGACCTGGTAGTGGCCCGGGCGGAGCCGGTGGCCGTTGACCTTCAGGTCCCACGAGAGCCGCAGCGTGCTGCGCGGATGCGTACCCAGCGGCACGCGCCCGACGCGCTTGTTCCCGTGCTTGCCGACCTTGTCGACGATGATCCCGAAGCGGCCGTACTTGCGGAACTTCGTGTAGATCGTCGCCTTGTGGTGGTGGATGCGCACGATGAGCTGGCACTTGTAGAACAGCACGCAGTTCGGGCCGCCGGTCAGGGCCTGCGAGAACAGGCGCTGCGGCGAGCCCGCCGTCGTGAACGTGTCGAACGCGGCGTTGACGGCGGCCGGCGCGCAGTTGGTGCCGTCAGCCGTGAACGGGTCCGCGGTGCAGTTCGACGACAGCGCCACGCGCGCGTCGATCAGCGGAGCCGGGCCACCCTTGTACGGGTTCAGCCGGATGCCGCCGGGCGTGTCGGTGACGAAGTTGCCGTAGCTGTCGAAGTGCCCGACGTACCCGAGCTTGTCGGTGCCGCTGCCCCCGACCCACGACACGTACGGCGTGTTGCCGAAGAACGTGATGTCCGGCGTACCGGCGTCCTCGGGCCCGGAGACCGGGTTGCCGCCGTTGAACAGCTCGAAGTGGTCGCCGTTGACCAGGCGCGACACGAAGATCGCGTGATGGCCGCCGACGTCCTCCGAGAACGCGACCCACGGGACGGTGGTGCTGCCCGGCGTCAGCGTCCCGGCCGCGACGCGCGGATCCTCGGCGTCGGCGAGCGGGTTCTTGTTCAGCGAGCAGGCGTCCTCGGCGGTCGGCGACGCGGCGCAGTTGCCGAAGCCGTTGCTGCCGGTCGTGTCAAGGGTGTTGACCTGACCGGCGGTGCCGCTGCCCACGGCGCGCCAGTTGAACCCGCCGTCGGCCTTGGGGTCCGCGACGATCTTGGCCGCGAAGACCTGCTCGTTGTTGCGCAGGCCGATGTTCGAGTTGTCCTTCTCGTACCACAG
>DATBKW010000055.1:0-17718 GCA_036555665.1 Solirubrobacteraceae bacterium
GATGCAGGCCGGCGGCGACGCGGCCCGCGAGACGCTGATGGCCGCCATCGATCTCGCGCGGCGCGTCGGCGACAGCGACCTGCTCGCCCGCGCGGCGCTGAGCCTCGGCGGCTTCGGGCTGTCGCCGGGCATGGTCGACGACGTCCTCGTCACCGTGCTCGAGGAGGCGCTGCAGGGTCTCTCGCCGGGCGGCAGCGCGCTGCGCGCCCGCCTGCTCGTCCGCCTCGCGGTCGCGCTCTACTACTCGCCCCACATCGATCGCCGCGAGGCGCTCGTGCAGGAGGCGCTCGACATCGCGCGCGAGCTGAACGACACCCCGACGCTCGCCTACGTCCTCGATCAGGGCCACATCGCGACGAGCGGCCCGTACACGACCGAACGCGGCCTGGAATGGGCCCACGAGCTCTTCGCTCTGGCTGACGACGTCGGCGACCCCGAGCTCGCCGTGCGCGCGCACTCGTGGCAGATCGACCTGCTGCTCGAGCTCGACGACCTGCCCGGCGCCGACATGGCCATCGAGACGCTCGACCGGATCGCGACTGACTCGCGCGATCCGCGCGCCCGCGCCTACATCCCGCTGCACCGCGCGCGCCGGGCGATAATCTCCGGGCGGCTCGAGGACACCGAGCAGCTCATCCACGAAGGCATCGCGCTGGGCTGGAGCCTGCAGGACTCCACCGTGCCGATCCTCGCCGGCGGCCAGCTCTTCTGGCTGCGCATGGGCCAGGGGCGGCTGCGCGAGCTCGAGGACGCCGTGCGCCAGTTCGCCGATCAGCTCCCGGCGATGCCCGCGTGGCGTGTCGCGCTCGCCACGGTCTACCTGCACACGGGCCGCCCCGCGCAGGCCCGGCGCGAGTACGACCGCCTCGCCGAGCACGACTTCGCCGCGATCCCGCACGACAACGTCTGGGCGGTGGCGATGGCGCTGCTGGCCGAGCTGGCCGAGACGTTCGGCGACGCCGAGCATGCCAACCTGCTCGAGCGCCACCTCCAGTCGCTGGCCGACCGCAACGTGGTCACGCCCACCGGCATCTTCGCCGGCCCGGTCACGCGCTATCTGGCCCTGACCGCCGCGGCGCGCGGCGAGAACGACCTCGCCCTGGAGCGCCTGGAGGTGGCGCGCAGGGCCTGCGAGCGCCTGGACTACCGGCCCATGCTGGCCGTGATCGACGTCGACGAGGCGCGCTTCCTGGCGCGCCGCAACGGCCCCGGCGACATCGACAGGGCGCGCGAGCTGCTGCAACGCGGGCTCGATCGCGCCGAGGAGATCGGCGTCCCGCGCATGGATGAGCGCCTGGCGCGCGCGGCCGCGCTGCTGCCGTCCGAAGAGGCCGCCTCCGAGCCGATCCCCTCGGCAGACGGCGCGACCGCGGCGGTGCTGGCGCGCGAGGGCGACGTCTGGCGGCTGGACTTCGAGGGCCGCGTCCTGCGGGTGCGCGACGCCAAGGGCATGCGCCACCTCGCGCTCCTGCTGGCCAACCCGGGCATCGAGTTTCACGCGGTCGATGTCGCCGTCGCGGCCGAGGGCGCCTCCACGCCGGGGACCGGAGATACGGAGGGGCTCACCGTCCGCGCGGGCACCGGCGACGCGGGCCCGGCGCTCGACTCGCGCGCCAAGTCCGAGTACCGCTCGCGCCTGGAGGACCTGCGCGCCGAGATCGAGGAGGCCGAGGCCTTCAACGACCCCGAGCGCGCCGCGCGGGCGCGCGAGGAGATGGACTTCATCGCCCACGAGCTGTCGGCGGCCGTCGGCCTCGGCGGGCGCGACCGGCCGGCGTCGTCGGCGGCCGAGCGCGCGCGGGTCAACGTCACGCGCGCGCTGCGCCGCGAGATCCGGCGCATCGCCGACGAGGATGCGCGCCTCGGGCGCGAGCTGGAGACGACCGTGCGCACGGGCACCTTCTGCGCCTACGAGCCCGACCCGCGCCGGCCCGTCGAGTGGCAGGTGGATGCCGGCTGACGACGTCGACGTGGTCGTCGTCGGCTCTGGCTTCGGCGGCTCGGTCGTCGCCTGCCGACTGGCGCAGGCCGGTGCCTCGGTGCTGGTGCTCGAGCGCGGGCAGCCGTGGCCGCCGGGGGCGTTCCCGCGCACGCCGCGCCAGTGGCGGGGCGCGCTGTGGGCGCCCCGCCAGGGCCGCCACGGGCTGTTCGAGTACCACCACTTCAAGGGCCTGGACTCGGTGACCGCCAGCGGGCTGGGCGGCGGCTCGCTGATCTACGCCAACGTCATGCTGCGCAAGGACCCGGCGACGTTCGCCGCCGACGGCCTGCCGCTCGAGCCCGGCGAGCTCGACGCCCACTACGACGCGGTCGCGGCGATGCAGCACGCCGAGCGCTATCCGTGGGCCGATCGCACCCCGAAGACGCGGGCGCTGCTCGACGCGGCGCAGCGCGCGGGCCTCGAGGCCGAGCGCCCGCCGCTGGCCGTCGCCTTCGGCGCGCGCCCCGGCGAGCCGTTCGCCGACGACAACCTGCACGGGGCGCCGCGCGAGACCTGCCGGCTGTGCGGCGCCTGCGACGTCGGCTGCCAGTACGGCGCCAAGCACACCGTCGACTTCACCTACCTGTCGGCGGCCGTGCGCGCGGGAGCGCGCGTGCGCAGCTGCTGCGAGGCCCATACGCTGCACCGCGACCGCCGGGGCTGGCGCGTGCGCTACCGCCAGCACCTGGCGGCGCGCGACGGCCATCCCGAGCACCTGCTCGACCCGGTCGCCGACGCCGAGCGCGAGGTCCGCGCCGATCGCGTCGTGGTGGCGGCGGGCACGTTCGGCTCGACCGGACTGCTGCTGCGCAACCGCGCGGCGCTGCCGGGCCTGAGCGGGCGCCTCGGGCGCGGCTTCTCGGGCAACGGTGACCTGCTGCTCTTCCTGCGCCGCGCCGACCGCTACCTGGATCCGGCGACCGGGCCGGTGATCACCGCGTCCGTGTCGGTGCCCGACGCGCAATCGCCCAGCGGGCGCGGCTTTCTCGTCCAGGACGCGGGCGCGCCGGCCTTCTCGGAATGGCTGTGGCAGGGCCTCGAGCTGCCCGGCGACCTGTGGCGCGCGCTGCGCCGGCGCGCTCCGGCCGAGGCGTTCGGCACCGCGCGCGCGTCGGCGGCGATGATGCCGCTGCTCGGCATGGGACGCGACGTGCCCGGCGGACGCATGGAGCTGCGCGGCGACAAACTGGTGCTGACCTGGCGCGGGACCGCGTCGCGCGCGTACTTCGAGGGGCTCGAGGCCACCGCGCGGCGGCTGGGCGAGGCGCTCGGCGGGCGCGTCTACAGGCCCGGCGGCCGGCTCGCGCGGCTGATCAGCGCGCACCCGCTCGGCGGCTGCGCGATGGGAAGCAGTGCTCAGGACGGCGTCGTCGACAGTTACGGCCGCGTCTTCGGCTCCGACGGGCTGTACGTCGCCGACGGTTCGATCCTCCCCGGGCCGGTGGGCGTCAACCCGAGCATGACGATCGCGGCGCTGGCCGAGCGGATCGCGAAGGAGATGGCATGAGCACGCTGACCTGGTCGGAGTCGATGCACGGGCGCGTCTCGTTCGACGCCACGGACTACAACGAGGGCTGGTGGCAGGGGACGCCCTGCTCGTTCTCCATCAAGGTGCGCGTCGACGACGTCGACCGCTTCCTGGCCGAGGACGACCACGAGGCGACGTGCACGGGCTTCATCGACTGCGATGGCCTCGGCGAGCGCATGGCGATCGAGCGCGGCATCTTCAACCTGCTCGTCGCGGCCGGCGGCGCGCGGCGGCGCGAGATGCGCTACCGGCTCTTCGCGCGCGACCGCGCCGGGCGCGAGGTGACGCTGGCGGGCTTCAAGAACGTCGAGGACAGCTGGTTTCGCGACACCTGGGTCGACACGACGACGCTCTTCACCAAGCTGTACTCGGGCTGGGTCCCATACGACGAGCAGGACGACGCAACGCCGCTGGCCACCGGCGTCCTGCACGTCTCGCTGCCCGGGTTCCTGCGGCTCATGCTCGGCATGCGCGGAAGCCTGCGCGACAGGCTGCGCTACGGCGCGTTCTTCGGCCGCTCGGTGGCGCAGGTCTACCTCGGGCCGCGGTCGGCCACCGTGCCGACCGACTTCCCCGACCTGCGCGCCGGCCCCGGGGAGTGGCACGACTGCCCGAGCCGGCCGGGGCTGCGGCGCCGGATCCTCGGCGCGCGCACCGCGGACGGCCGCGACCTCACCGTCCATCACATCCGCGGCGACGCCGAGCCGACCGCGGGCCCCGTGCTGCTGCTGCACGGCACCGGCGTGCGCGCCGAGCTGTTCTACGGGGCGCCGACGCCGCGCTCGATCGTCGACGCGCTCGTGGAGGCCGGGTTCGATGTCTGGGTGGGCAACTGGCGCGGCTCGATCGACCTGCCGGAGTGCAGCTACACGCTCGACGAGGTCGCGCGCTACGACCACCCGGCGCTGATCGCCACGGTCCTGCGCGAGACGGGCGCCGAGAGGCTCAAGGCGATCGTCCACTGCCAGGGATCGACCTCGTTCGCCTTCGCCGTCGCCGGCGGGCTGGTGCCCGAGGTGACTGACGTCGTCTCCAACGCCGTCTCCTTCCACCCGATCGTCCCGCGCGCGTCCAAGCTGAAGATGCAGCTGTTGCTGCCCGGGCTGCGGGTCGGCTTTCCCGGCTTTGACCCGCAGTGGACGCTGCGCCCCACGGCGCTGCGCGCGCGGCTGGTCGCCCTCATCGCGCGCGCCGTACGCCGCGAGTGCCGCGAGCCGGTCTGCCAGATGGCCAACTTCACCTACGGGGCGGGCGGCAACATCCTGTGGGACCACGCGAACATCGATCCGCCCACCCATCGCTGGATCGCGCGCGAGTTCGGCTGGGTGCCGACGTCGTTCTTCCGCCAGATGTCGCACTCCACGGCGGTCGGGCACCTCGTCGCGGCAAGCGGCTTCGACGAGATCCCCGAGGATGTCACGGCCACCCCGCCGCGCAACCGGCCGCGCTGGACGTTCCTGGCCGGCTCG
Source organism: Solirubrobacteraceae bacterium (assembly GCA_036555665.1). Lineage (GTDB taxonomy): Bacteria > Actinomycetota > Thermoleophilia > Solirubrobacterales > Solirubrobacteraceae > JAOPZW01. The sequence goes on from DATBKW010000055.1 coordinate 4,979, forward strand.
GCCAACCGCTGCTTCCTGCCCCGCAGCCAGGAGCGCTCCTTCCGGTGGCTCGACGCCTTCGAGCCCGGCCGCCACAGGCTCATCGAGGTCCCCGGCTACACGCATCTGGACCTGTTTTTCGGCCGCGATGCCGACCGCGACGTGTTCGGCCACATCGTCGCTGCGCTGCGCGACGGAACTTCCGCCGAGCGGGGGCGTTAGAGTCGGCGAGGGAGATCGCTCTGGAAGCGTCTGCGCTACACGCTCCGTCGGGCCTTGGTCGGATCACCGCTCACGGTCCCCTGTTGCGCCTGCGCTCCGACGATCAGCTCGTCGCGCTCTTCCGGATGGGCTACGACGAGGCCTTCCGCGCCATCCACGACCGCTACCGCCAGCGCCTGTTCGCCTACACGCGCCAGATGCTCAGCGGCTCGCGCTCGGACGCCGAGGACGTGCTGCAGGACGTCTTCCTGCGCGCGTACGGCGCGCTGCGCCAGGACGATCGTCCGGTCACGCTGCGCGCCTGGCTGTACCGGGTGGCGCACAACCGCTGCATCGACCACCTGCGCCGGCCCGTGCCGCCGGCGGCCGAGGTCTATGAGCTGACACGCACGCCGCAGCACGACCCGCCCGGGGAGACCGAGCGCCGCGAGGACCTGCGCGACCTCGTCAAGGACGTCGGGCGCCTGCCCGAGCAGCAGCGCTCGGCGCTGCTCATGCGCGAGCTCGACGGCCTCTCGTACGCAGAGCTTGCCGACGCGCTGCGCACGACGGTGCCCGCCGTCAAGTCGCTGCTCGTGCGCGCGCGCATCGGGCTGGTGGAGGCCGGTGAGGCCCGCGGGACCGCGTGCGCCGAGATTCGCGCCGACATCGAGCACGCCGTCGACCGCGGCGTGCGCTCGAGCGCGCGCTCACGCCGCCACCTGCGCGATTGCTCGGGCTGTCGCGACTACCGCCGCGCCTTGCGCGGCGCGCACGGGCGCTTCGCGGCGCTCGGGGGCGGCCCGCTGGCGACGCTGGCGAAGATCCTGGGCATCGGCGGTGCGTCATCGGGGGCCGCGGCCGGCGCGAGCGCCGGCGGCTCGGCCGCCCTGGTCGGCGGCGCCACGGCCGCGACGGCGACGAAGGTCGCCGCGATCGTCTGCTGTGCGGCGGTCGTGGGCGGCGGCGCCGTCGAGGTGCGCCACCACGTCACGACGGTCAAGCCGGCGCATCGCGCGACCGTCCACCGCAAGGCCGCGCCGGCCAGGGCGGCGAGCGCCGCGCCGGCGGCGGCCCCGGTTCACGTGACGCCGCTCGTCGCACCGCGCGCCCGCACGACCGACCCGGTGCGCGAGCAGCCGGCGGCCGCTCCCAAGCACAAGCGCGCCGCCGACCACGGCGGCACGAAGGCGCCGGCGACGTCGGCCGACGATCCCGCCGCCGCGACCGCTCCGGTCACGGCCGCGCCGAGCGCGCCGGCCGCGCCCGAGGAGGCCCAGACGGGCGGCGCGATGGCGCCCGACGAGGATGCGATCCCCGACACTTCGCCGACCGGCGGCGACGGCGCGCCCGACGTAGCCGGCGCCGACGATCCCGGCGCGGCGACGGCACCCGCGACCGGCACACAGCCGCAGGCCACGGTGCCCCAGCAGCTCACGCCCGCCCAGCCCGGCGGCGCGGCGCCGGGCGGCACGCCCACGACAGGCTGAGCGCGCCACCGCTATCGTCGCGCCCCGTTCATGGAGCGCTATCTGGCCACCCTCGAGCACGAGGAGCTGCTCGTCCGCCGCGGCACGCGGTCGGGGGCGTACTGCGTGGTCGCGGTGCATTCGACCGTGCGCGGCCCCGCGCTGGGCGGCTGCCGGATGTGGCGCTACCCCGACAGCCGCGCCGCCGTGGCCGATGCCCTGCGCCTTTCACGGGCGATGACCTACAAGTCGGCGGTGGCCGGGCTGCCGCTGGGCGGCGGCAAGGGCGTGATCATGCTGCCCGACGGGCCGCCCGAGGGCCGCGCGCGCAAGGCCGTGCTGCTCGACTTCGCCGAGACCGTCGACACCCTGCGCGGGCGCTACATCACGGCCGAGGACGTCGGCACCTCGGCGCGCGACATGACGGTCATCGCGCAGGGAACCGCATTCGTGTCGGGCCTCGCACGGTCGCGCGGCGGCTCGGGCGACCCCAGCCCGTACACCGCGCTCGGCGTCGAGACCGCGGTGCTGGCATCGGTGGAGCGCGCGCTGGGCACCACATCGCTGAAGGGGCGCTCGGCCGCCGTCGTCGGGCTCGGCAATGTCGGCCTGCGCGTGGCGGGGCTGCTGGCCAAGCGCGGCGCCAAGCTGCTGGTGGCCGACATCGACCGCCGCAAGCGCGACGAGGCCGGGCGGCTCGGGGCCCGCTGGGTGACGCCGCAGAAGGCGATGCGCGCGGCGGTCGACGTGCTCGTGCCCTGCGCGCTGGGCGGCGTGCTCGACGACGAGACTGTGCCCGCGCTGCAGGCACCGGTCGTCGCGGGCGCAGCCAACAACCAGCTCGCCGACGAGTCGGTCGCCGAGCTGCTCCAGCGCCGCGACGTGCTGTGGGCGCCCGACTTCGTCGCCAACGCGGGCGGCATCATCAACATCTCGGTCGAATTCGATCGCGGCGGCTACGACCCGCGCGCCGCGCGGGCGCGCGTGCGCGGAATCGGCGACACGCTGCGGGCGATCTACGACGCGACGGCGGGCGGCGCCACGCCGCTGGCGGCCGCGCTCGAGCTCGCGCGCACGAACCTGTCCGCCAGGCGCGCGTAACGGGCAGCGAGCCAGACCGCGTCGTCGCCGACGGCGACGCGCACGGCCTCGCCGCGCGCCGCCGCGTGGATCAGCGCGTCCTCCGCGGCCCCGCGGTCGGCGGGGAAGTTGCCCGGGCGCATGATCTCGGCGACCTCGGCGGTGACGAGGCCCATCGGCGCCTCCTCGAGAGCCTCGAGCGGGTCCTCGGGCGCCGACCGGCGCTTCAGCGTCGGGTCGAGGTTGGCGATGAGCGCGTCGTAGACCTCGATCGGGTGAAAGCCGCCGGCCTCCAGGCGCTGCTCGCCGCGCTCGAAGACGATCGACGGCGCGGTGTAGCGCACCGGCCCGTCGGTGCTGGCGGCCTTGCCCTGGAACGCGGTCGGCGAGCCCTCGGCCGTGCGGGCCAGCGCGCGGTCGGCCTCGTAGGCGCGCACGATCTCGCGATCGTCGATGCGCGCCACGATGGCGGCGGCATCGAGCCCCGGCACGCGGCGCAGCGCGGCGGCGAGGTCGCCGTCGTCGTCGAGCACGCTCGACGTCGTGAACTGCATGAGCTGCAGCGCGCGGAACGCGGCGTCGCCGAGCGCCGGGTCCTCCATCCGCGCGGCGATGATGGCGCGGCAGGCGCGCGAGGTCGCGGCGACGCGGCGCTTGGGCTCGGTCGCGAACGGCATGCCCCAGATGCGGAAGTTGCGGTAGTTGCGGGCCTGGCGCTCGGGGGTGTAGCCGCGGTTGACATACTGCTGCGCCGTCTCGGTGAGACCGATCAGCACGAGCCGCCAGTCGAGCTGGTCACCGTACCGCCAGCGCAGGGTGGCGAAGGACGGGGAAGCCGAATAGGCCCAGGGACAGCCCGGATCCGAGAAGTGGACGACGGTGATCGGTTGCACAGGCAACATTCTGCCACTTCGCCATCGCCGGCAAACGCGAGCGCCCCCGATGGGCGCCTCACACCGGTGGGCCGCGCACGCGCACGACACCAACCGCCGACCGTCCGGTCGCGAGGTCGGTGCCGCGCTCCCAGCGCGCGGTGCCGCCCCCGGCGACCGTGACGCTGCTCGCCGCGAGCCCGGTCTGTGGGGCACCGGGCCCGCGCGTCACGGTCGCGCCCACCTGCGCCGGCAGTGCCGCGGGAGATAGCAGCGCCCGCGGGTGATGGTGGTGCGGGGCACTCGAGTGCTCCGCGTCCCGGGGCGCAAGAGGCGCGCCGGCGGCGGTGGCGGGGACGACCCCGGCCGCGCCCGCAACCACGACCGCGGTGGCCATGGTGAGCGGGCGGAGGGCAGGCCGGGTCATGGTCAGCATCGTGGACCGCCGACCTAAGAGGACGCGAAGGATCCGACGAGAGGACGCTGAGAGCCACGAACGTCCGCGATGTAACAACAGGGTTGTTACGTCACGGACGTTCGCTGTGATCAGGACTCGTAGAGCGAGAGCTGCGGGCGCTCGACGTCGTCGGGCAGCCGGCCCTCCTCGTCGAGCTTGTCCAGGTGCGCAGTCAGGGTGACCGTCGCGGCGGGCCGCAGCGCCGCCGGCGCGTCGCTCCACACGCGGTCGACCAGCTCGTCGGCGGTGCGCAGGCCGTCGGCCAGCGCGGCCACCAGCCGCCGCTCGCGATCCAGGCGATGGGCGACGTACTCGTCGAGCTTGGCCGCGGGGTCGTACACGACGGGTCCGTGGCCGGGGCAGATGACGCGCAGCTCCATCGCCCGCAGGCGCCCGAGCGCGTCCAGGTAGCCGCGCAGCGCGCCGGGATCGGGCCACACGAACACCGACCCCTCGCCGAGCACGGCGTCGCCCGAGAAGCAGACGCCACCGGCCACGTAAGCGAGATGGTCCGGGGCGTGGCCCGGCGTGGCCACGACCCGCAGCGGACCGAACTCGTCGCCGTCGCCCAAGCGCACGTCGGCGCCCTCGTAGTTCGCCGCGGCAACCGGCACGCCGCCGGCGCGCCGGCGCAGCTCGCCCACCGCCTCGGTGTGATCGGCGTGGTCGTGGGTGACCGCGATCCCGCCGATGCCGCCGCGACCGCGCGCATCGGACACGATCCGCTCCAGATGCGCCTGCATCAGCGGCCCCGGGTCGATGACGAAGCACGGGTCGCGCCCCACCAGCCACGTGTTCGTGCCCTGCAGGGTGAAGGGCCCGGGATTGTCGGCCGTGACGAGCCCGACGTCGTCCATCGCCTGGCATGATGGCAGCGTGCCGCCGATCGATCGCCTGAGCGCGCTCGACGCAGCCTTTCTTGACCTCGACAGCGACACGGCCCCACTGCACGTGGGCTGGACGATCCACATCGACGGACGCGCGCCGTCGCTGTCGGCGCTGCGCCGCCACGTCGAGGGCCGCCTCGAGCGCGTGCCCCGCTTCCGCCGCCGGGTGCTGCGCCCGCGCTTCGGCCTCGGCGACGCGCACTGGAGCGACGACCCGAGCTTCGACATCGCCCGCCACGTCGACGCACTGGCGCTCGCACCGCCCGGCGGGCCGGGCGAGCTGCGCGCGCTGGCCGGCGCGCTGCTCTCGCGCCCGCTGGACCCGGCGCATCCCTTCTGGCGCATGTACCTGGTCACCGGGCTGCGCGACGGCGGCTGGGCGGTCATCGGCCAGGCCCACCACGCGCTGGTCGACGGCATCGCCGCCGTCGCGGTCGCGATGCTGCTCTTCGACGCCGCGGGCCACGCGCCGCTGCGCGCGCTGCCCGCGCGCTGGACGCCGCAGCCCCCGCCGTCGGCGCCGGCGGCGGTCGCGTCGTTTGCGCGCAGCCGCGTCGCCGGTGCCGCCCGCGCGGCGCGCTCGGCCGCGGCGACGGTCGGCCGCGGCGGCGAGGTGCCCACCGCGGTGCGCCGCCTCGCGGCGCCCGCGCCGGCGACCGCGCTGAATAGCTCGGCCACGCGCCGGCGCGCCGTCGGCTTCGGCGTGAGCTCGCTCGAAGGCGTCCGCGAGGCCGGCCGCCGGCAGGGCGCGACGATCAACGACGTCCTGCTCGCGGCGGCGACGCTGGCGCTGGGCCGCGCCCTGCGCCGGCGCGGCGAGCGCCCGGCGGCGATCAAGGTGCTCGTCCCGGTCAACGTGCGCACCGGCGGCGAGGGCGCGACGATGGGCAACCGCATCTCGTTCGTCACGGTCGAGCTGCCGGTCGCCGTGACCGACCCCGTGGACGTCCTGCGCGAGGTCCGCGCCCAGACGCAGGCCCGCAAGGCGGACGGCGCGGCGGCGCCGCTGGAGATGATCTCCGACGTCGCCGAGCTGCTGCCCGGCGGCGCGCGGCGGATCGTCGCGCGCACGGCCGCCCGTGCGGCGTCGTTCAACGCTGTCGTCTCCAACGTGCCCGGCCCGCCGGTCGAGCTCGACCTTCTCGGCCGCCGCGTCACCGCGATCCACCCGGCCGTCCCGTTGCTGCACGGCCACGCGCTGTCGATCGGCGCGCTGTCCTACCGCGGGCGGTTGCACTGCTGCGTCTACGCCGACGCCGAGATCGTGCCCGACGCCGCCGAGATCGCCCGCGACCTCGAGGCCGCCTTCGACGCGCTGCGCATCATCCCGCGCCCGCGCGACACGCCGTGGCGCACTCGCGCGCGCTCGCGCCGTCAGCGCGCCGCGAACCGGTAGACCGGCCCGTTGAGCGACGTCACGTAGACGCGGCCCAGCGCGTCCTCGCCGAACGACGACACGCCCTCGATCTGGGGGACCGACAGCGTCCTGGACTGCACGTGCCCGCCCGTGCGCAGCGTCGCCACGCGCAGATGCGGGTTACAGTAGTCGCCGTAGACGTAGCGGCCGTAGAGGCCGGGCACGTTGCGGTCACGGACGACGTAGCCGCCGGTGATCGAGCAGAACCCGGCCGAATGGCTATGGGTGATGACGGGGAAGACCGCGCCCGGAGCCGGCTCGTCGAAATTGCGCCGGCGCCCCTCCCACGGCCGCCAGCCGAAGTTCACGCCGCGCGCACGGCCCTTGCGCTCGAAGTCGATCTCCTCGACCGCATCCTGGCCGACGTCGCCGATCGACAGGTCGCCGGTGGCGCGATCGAACGAGAAGCGCCAGGGGTTGCGCAGGCCGTAGGAGTAGATCTCGGGCCGAGCGCCAGAGCGCCCGACGAACGGGTTCGACGACGGCACCGTGTAGGGGCGATTGCCCGATCGGCGCGGGTCGATCCGCAGGATCTTGCCCAGCAGCGAGCCGAGGTCCTGGGCGTTGCCGCGCGAGCCGTGCTGATCGTTGCCCCCACCGCCGTCGCCCGTCCCGACATACATGAGCCGATCGGGGCCGAAGATCATCAAGCCGCCGTTGTGGTTTGGCTCGGGGTCCTGCATGCGCAGCACGAGGCGCGCGCTGTTGGGGTCGGCGCGGTCGGCGGTGGCACGGCGGTACTCCCAGATGCTCTCGGTGCCGCTCTTCTCGGTGTAGTAGACGTAGAAGAGCCCGGAGCGCGCGTAGTCGGGCGCGAAGGCCATCGACAGCAGGCCCTGCTCGCCGCCGGCGGTGACGTTGGACGTGATGTCCAGGAACGGGCTGGGCAGCTGCTTGCCCCCGCGCACCTCCATGATCCGCCCGCCCTGCTCGACGACGAAGATGCGGCGACGATCGCCGGGCGGCGCAGTGACGTAGAGCGGACCCTCGAAGTCGCCGACCTTGATCAGCCGAACGCCGCGGCTTGCGGCGGTGCGCCCCGCTGCGCTGCTGCCGGTGCCGTCGGTGGCCGTCGACTGGGTCGTGGCGCTCGGCTGCGCCGGGTCCGAGCCGCAGGCCACCAGGGCGGCGGCCACGATGAGCGTGGCGAGGAGCGAGCGGGCCATCGCGGCAGGATGCCACGGGGCGGGACCTCGTAACGCCGGTCGCCCATGCTTGACTGCTCCGCCATGAGCCAACGAACCTTCGACGTGGTCGTCATCGGTGCCGGGCCCGCCGGGGAGGTATGCGCGGGACGGCTGGCCCAGGGAGGGCTCGACGTCGTCGTCGTCGAGCAGCACCTCATCGGCGGGGAGTGCTCGTTCTATGCGTGCATGCCGTCCAAGGCGCTGCTGCGCCCCGCGCAGGTCGTCGCGGAGGCTCGGCGCGTCCCCGGCGCGGCCGAGGCAGCCGGTGGCAAGCTCGACGTGCAGGCCGTCCTCGATCGCCGCGACGAGGTCATCCACGACCTCGACGACGCAGAGCAGCTGCCGTGGCTGGAGGACCTCGGCATCGCCCTGGTGCGCGGGCACGGCCGGATCACGGGCGAGCGGACGGTCGACGTGGGCGACGAGACGCTGGTCGCCCGCCAGGCGGTCGTCATCGCCACCGGGACCGAGGCGGCCATGCCGCCGATCGACGGCCTGCGCGAGGCCGAACCGTGGACCAACCGCGAAGCGACCACCGCCAAGGAGATCCCCGCAAGCCTCGTCGTCCTCGGCGGCGGGACGGTGGGCATCGAGCTGGCCGACGCGTACGCGTCGCTCGGCACGAAGGTCACCGTGATCGAGGCCGGACCGCGCGTGCTCGCCCGCGAGGAGCCCTTCGCCGGCGACGAGGTCTGCGCCGCGCTGGCCGACGCCGGCGTGGACATCCGCGTCGACACCAGCGCCACGTCGGTGAGGCGCGAGGATGGCCGCGTCACCGTCGAGCTCGACGACGGCACGAGCGTGTCCGGCGCGGAGCTGCTCGTCGCGGTCGGCCGCCGGACGCTGTCGACCGACCTCGGCGTGGAGGACCTCGGCGTCGAGCCCGGCAAGCCGATCGAGGTCGACGACACGCTGCGCGTCCCCGGCCACGAGTGGCTCTACGTCATCGGCGACGCCAACGGCCGCACGCTGCTGACCCACATGGGCAAGTACCAGGCGCGGCTCGCCGCCGACCGGATCCTCGGCCGCCCGGTGCCGCTGCGCAGCGACGGCCCCAAGAGTCCGCGCGTGACCTTCACCGAGCCGCAGGTCGCCGCCGTCGGCCACACGCTGGCCAGCGCGCGCGAGGTGGGCATCAACGCCCGCGCCGTCGACGTCTCCACCGAGGGCAACGCGGGCGGCTCGTTCGTCGGCAAGGGCGCGCCCGGGACGTGCCGCATCGTCGTCGACGAGGACCGCCGCGTGATCGTCGGCGCCACCTTCACCGGCTTCGAGATGGGCGAGGCGCTGCACGCCGCGACGATCGCGGTGATCGGCGAGGTCTCGCTCGACGACCTCTGGCACGCCGTGCCGTGCTTCCCCACGCGCAGCGAGCTGTGGCTGAAGCTGCTCGAGGACTACGGGATGTAGCGCTACACGTCGCGCACGACGGCGACCATGCGGTCGGCCTCGCGCGCGATCCGCCAGCCCGCGACCGGCTCGGCTCCGCGGAACAGCGCGTCGACGACGGCCGTCGGCCCCGGCAGCCCGCGGCCGCCGTCCTGGGTCAGGCGCGCGTCGTGGAAGAGCACCACGCCGCCGGGCTCGACGAAGCCGTGCCATCCCTCCCAGTCGGCGCGCACGCCGTCCTCGCTGTGGTCTCCGTCGATGAAGACGAGATCGATTCCGCCGCCCCACCGCGATGCGACCGCAGCGCTGTAGTCGACGTGCCAGACCACGCGCGGCCCGCGCGACCGCCGCCGGGCGCGGGCGACGACGCGGCGGCTCGCGCCCTCGGTCGCGCCCCAGCCCGCCGGCAGCGCCCAGCCGTGGTGGCCGAAGGGGTCGATGAGGTGAAGCTCGGCGTCGGGCTCCAGGGCCTCGCAGAGCACGACGGCCGACGAGCCCTCATAGACGCCGATCTCCACCACGCGCCGGCGGCCCTGCGCGACGGCCAGCAGCACCGCCGCGTCGTCCTGCGAGTGCATCGTGCGTGGGGGGATCAGGCCCGACCCGACGAGCAGCGCGCGCAGGCGCACGTCGTCGCGCAGGCGATCGGGCGCAAGGCTCCTGATGGCCTTGGGCAGCGCCATCAGCGCGCGGGCTCGATCCGCCCGCGGACCTCGCCGAGCGCGATCGCCGCGCCGCCGCGGCCGCGCAGCACGACCTCGTCGCCGTCCTCGAGAAAGCTGCGGGTCGAGCCGTCGGCCAGCGTCAGCGGCTCGGCGCCGTTCCACGTCAGCTCGAGCAGGCAGCCGCGCTGGTCGGGCCGCGGCCCCGAGATCGTGCCCGAGGCGAACAGGTCGCCCGTGCGCACGGAGGCGCCGTTGACCGTCATGTGGGCGAGCTGCTGTGCCGCCGACCAGTACAGATGGCGGGCGCTCGTTCGCGCGATCGTCGTCTCGTTGAGCTCGATCTCGAGCGCCAGGTCGAACGCCCACGGCTCCTCGCGCAGGTATTCGAGCGGCGCGGGCTTCTGCGCCGGCGCGTTGACGCGGCGATCGAGGATCGCGTCGAGCGGCGTGACCCAGGCGGCCACCGAGGTCGCGAACGACTTGGCCAGGAACGGCCCGAGCGGCCGGTACTCCCACGCCTGCAGGTCGCGGGCGCTCCAGTCGTTGACCAGGAGCACGCCGAAGACGTGCTCGAGCGCGCGATCGACGGCCACCGCCTCGCCGAACGCGCTCGGGGTGCCGATCACGAAGCCCAGCTCGAGCTCGATGTCCAGGCGTACGCTGGGGCCGAAGACCGGAGCGTCGTCGTCGGGCTCGCGGCGCTGGCCGCACGGGCGCGCGATCGGCGTGCCGCTGACGACGATGGTTCCGCTGCGTCCGTGATAGCCGATCGGCATGTGGCGCCAGTTGGGCGCAAGCGGCTCCGCGTCGGGCCGGAAGATGCGACCGACGTTCGTCGCATGGTCCAGCGAGGAGTAGAAGTCGACGTAGTCGCCCACCGCGATCGGCAGCAGCAGCTGCGCCTCGTCGAGCGCGACGGTGGCGGGCTCGGCGTCGGGTCCGGCGGCCAGCGCCAGCAGCGCCTCGCGCACGCGCCGCCAGGTCTCGCGCCCGGCCGCCATGAAGGCGTTGAGCGAGGGCTGGAAGAAGAGCAGCGGATCCTCGTCGAGCGGCCCGTCGGCGGCGAGCTCGGCAAGGTCGAGGATGCCGTCGCCCAGGCGCGCGCCGACACGCGGCTCCTCGCCCGCGCGCCGGAAGACGCCGTACGGCAGGTGTTCGGGCCCGAAGCCGGTCACGGCCGCGGATCCTAGGCGGACGCCTGCCACAGGTGCTGGGTCGCATACGACCGCCATGGCGCCCAGGCCGCGGCGATCGCGCGCGCCGCGCGGGGATCGTCCGGCCCGCCGAGGCGTCGCAGCGCGTGACGCACGCCGAGGTCCTCGACGAGGAAGACGTCGGGGTCGCGCAGGGCGCGCATCGCGACGTAACCCGCCGTCCAGGGACCGATGCCGGGCAGCGCGAGGAGCGCGCGGCGGACCTCGATGCGGTCGGTCGCGTGCGAGAGGCGGACCGCGCCGTCGGCCAGCGCGCGGCACAGGCCGACGAGCGCCGCGGCGCGCGCACGGGGCATCGCCAGCTCGGCGGGATCGAGGGCGGCCAGGGTCGCGGGCGCCGGGAACAGCGCGGTGACGGCGCCGCGCGGGGTCGCCAGGCGCTCGCCGTGCGCCGCGACCAGCCGGCCCGCCGCGGTGCGCGCGGCGGGCACCGAGATCTGCTGGCCCAGGACCGCGCGGACCGCCAGCTCGGCGCCGTCGACGGTGCCCGCCACCCGTAGCCCGGGCGCGGCGTCGACGAGCGGCCCGATGAGCGGGGCGCCGCGCAGGTGCTCGGCCACCACGCGCGGGTCGACGTCGAGGTCCAACAGGCGCCGGGCGCGTGCGACCGCATCGGGCACGTCGCGTGCGTCGTCGAGCCACAGCCGGCAGCGCACGTGCACGCGCTCGAAGGTGGCTTCGAGCACGCCGCCCCCGTTCGGCAGGCGTAGGCTGCGCCGATAGGCATCCCCGGCGATCTCCTCGACGCCGGGCACGGCGCGCGCGGCGAGCCAGCGCAGCAGCGCCTCGGCGTGCAGGGGCGGGCGGAAGGGCAGGCGCTCCTCGACCACCGGCCCACTGTGGCACCTCAGCGCCAGGTGACCAGCGCGGTGCCGAGGAGCAGCAGCGCAAAGCCGGTCAGCCGCGCGGGCGTGAGGCCGATCCGGTCGAGGCCGAGGAAGCCGTAGCGATCGAGGACCGCCGAGACGACGAGCTGCCCGGACACCGTCGCCGCCACCACGCCGCCGGCGCCGAGCGTGCGCACGGTGACCAGCGAGACCGACACGAGCACGGCGCCCATCAGGCCGCCGGTCAGGTAGAGCGGCGGGATGTGGGGCACCTTGCGCACCTGCCCCGCCTCACCGAGCAGCAGCGCCAGCGCGGCGAGGGCGAACGCGCCGATCGTGGTCGTGATGAAGGCCGCCGCGACCACGCTCGTGCGCTTGCCGAGCTCGGAGTTGATCGGCGGCTGCAGCGCGATCAGCGCGCCCACGCCCAGCGTCGCGAGCACGGCCAGCAGGCGTGTCATGACGCCTTCATTCCGCGGCGATCGGGCATACCCTGCCGCGATGACCGTTCCCGAGAGCTTTCGCGCGTTCCTGGCCATCCGGCACGACGACACCGTCGAGCGCGGGCCGGGGACGCTGGCCGCCGCCGATCTCCCCGCCGGCGAGGTGACGGTCCGCGTGCGCTGGTCGAGCATCAACTACAAGGACGCGCTGGCCACGATCGCCAAGGGCCAGGTGGCGCGGATCTCACCGCTCGTGCCGGGCGTCGACCTCGCCGGCGACGTCGTGGCCTGCGACGACGACGCAATCGAAGTCGGCGGCGAGGTTCTCGTCACCGGCTACGACCTCGGCGTCGCCCACCACGGCGGCTGGGCGCAGTACGCGCGCGTGCCCGCCGGGTGGATCGTCCCGCTGCCCGACGGGCTCTCCGCTCGCGAGGCGATGGCGCTCGGCACCGCCGGCTTCACCGCGGGCCTGTGCGTCCACGCACTCAAGTCCAACGGCCTGCATCCCGCGCGCGGCCCCGTGCTCGTGCTCGGCGCCAGCGGCGGCGTCGGCAGCACGGCGGTCGGCGCGCTGGCCAACGCCGGCTACGAGGTCCACGCCGCCACGGGCAAGGCGGCCGAGCACGACTTCCTGCGCAGCCTGGGCGCGG
>DATBKW010000056.1:0-11677 GCA_036555665.1 Solirubrobacteraceae bacterium
GCTCCAGGTCGCCCGCTCCCCCGACGCTGAGCATTGCGCGCACCGCGCCGCCCGATCGGTACCAGACGGCGAAGGCGCCGTCGTCGACCGAGCCCTCGATCTCCTCGTCGTCCCACCCGAAGGCGGGGCCGACGTACTCCAGCGAGGTCCAGTCGGAGAGGTCGGAGAAGAAGTACGGGACCTCGTCGTGCGCGACGTCGGCTCCGAGCATGTTGCGCGCTGCGGTGCGGCCCTGCGCGGCCGCGACCTCCTCGTGCTCGATGCGCACGACGCGGCCGTGGACGACGGATTCGTGCTCGCACATGTCGCCCGCCGCGAAGATCCCCTCGGCCGAGGTGCGCAGGCGGCTGTCGCACAGCACGCCGCCGAGCTCGCCCAGCGCCAGCCCGGACTTGCGCGCGAGCATGACGTCGGGCAGCGCGCCGACGCCGCAGATGACCGCCTGGGCCCCGAGCTCGCGCCCGTTTTGGGTGACGACCCGCTCGACGCGCTCCTCGCCCTCGAAACGTGCGACCTCGTCGCCGCCGATCAGCTCGATGCCGTGTTCCTCGAGCACGCGGCGGAAGTAGCGTCCCGCGGTGGTGCCGAAGCTGCGCTCGAGCGGATCGTCCTCGAGCATGACCATGGTCACCTTGCGGCCCAGCTCGGTCAGCGAGGCGGCCACCTCGGAGGCGATGTAGGAGCCCCCGACGCAGACCACGCGCTCGGCGCCCTCGGTGTCGGCACGGATGCTGTCGGCGTTGCCCAGCGCGCGCAGGTAGTGGATGCCCTCGAGCTGGGCGCCGTCGACGGGCAGCCGCCGGACCATCGCGCCGGTGGCGACCAGCGCGCGGTCGAAGCCGACGACCTCCTTGGAGGAGAGCTTCGCCGTCCGTGACTCGGCATCGAGCTCGAGCACGCTCGTGCGCGTGAGCAGCTCGACGCCCGCGGACTGCCACCAGTCGGCGGGATGGACGAGCGCGCCGTCGGCGTCGTGCTCGCCGCGCAGGTACTCCTTCGAGGCCGGCGGCCGATGGTAGGGCGGATGGGGCTCGCGGCCGACGAGCAGGATCGAGCCGTCGAAGCCCTCCTCGCGAAGCGTGTGGGCGGCGGTCGCCGAGGCGATGCCGCCGCCCACGAGGAGGATGTCGGCCTTCCGGTCCGCCATGGCCGCGGCACCCTACACCGCGGCCGGCACCTACTGGACCTCGGCGCAGCGCGGAGCGGGCTCGAGGCGATCGGCGATGACGCGCAGCACGCGCACCGCCGTGCGACGCACCGGGGCGCGCGGCTCGGCGACGGTCGCGTCGTCGGGGGTGCGGGGCGGCCGCTGCGGGGGAGCAGAGAACTGACGGCGGCTCTGGTCGGTGGCGAACAGGGAGGCGATGACCTGGTCCATCATGGCTTGGCTCCTTTCGGGGTCAGTGGGTCGGGACGGGCCCGCTGGAGGCGCGGACCACGAGCCTGGTGGGAAGGACGACGTTGTCGCCGCCGTCGCCGAGGAGGCGCACGGCCTCCTCGCCCTTGGCGGCGTGCGGCTGCCACACCGTCGTCAGGGCGGCGGTTCGGGCGTCGGAGATGTCGTCGTAGCCGACGACGCTCAGGTCCTGGGGGACGCGCACGCCGCGCTCGGCCGCCGCGCGCATGACACCGAGCGCAAGGACGTCCGACAGGCAGATGATCGCGGTCGGGCGATCGGCGCGGTCCAGCAGCTGGGCACCCGCGAGATACCCGGTCTCGGCGTCGCTGCCTGGCGCCGACGCGACCGGGACCGACGACCAGTCGACGCCCGCCGGCGCGAGCGCCTCGCGCCAGCCGATGAGGCGCTCGTAGCGGATGAAGCAGCGCCAGCGCCGATAGTCGGTGACGAGATCCGGGCGCGAGACCTCCTCGGCGCGCGCGGCCGTGGCCTCGGGACCGCCGTAGGGGATGTCGGTGCGCCACTTCTCGTACGGCAGCACGATCCCGTAACGACGGTGGCCCAGATCGGCGAGGTGCTGGGCGACGGCGCGCGCCCCGCCGCGGTCGTCGATGTTGACGTGCGGGCCCGGGACGTGGGGCGAGTAGTCGACCAGCACGTACGGAAGGCCGCGGGCGATGACCGCCTTGAGACGCTCGTCGTCCTCCGGCGTGCAGAACATCACGTAGCCGTCGACGAGCGCCGAGCGCACGACCTCGGCGGCGCCCTCGGGTAGCTGCGGGACAAGCGCCAGGCCGGTGCCGTGCTCCTCGCAGCCCGCGGCGACGCCGGACAGGAAGAGCACGGCCGCGGGGTCGCTGAAGATGAAGCGCAGGGGGTGGTCGAAGACGAGTCCGAGCGAACCGGCGCGCCCGCGGCGCAACGACCGCGCGACCGGATCGGGCCCGCCGTAACCGAGCTCGCCGGCCGCCGCGAGCACGCGCTCGCGCAGCGCCGGGCTGAGCTGATCGGGCCGGTTGTAGGCGTTGGACACCGTGGTGCGCGAGACGCCGATGTACTTGGCGACGTCGGCCAGGGTGGGGGTATTCGTCCGTCAACCCCCTGGGTGGCGTCGAACGTCCCGGATGTACCAACCCTGTTGTTACGTCACGGACGTTCGGCGCGAGGGAGGGCGTCTACGCCGCGCAGCGCGCCAGCAGCAGCTGCGCGAACGCCTCGTGCTGCAGCGGCGGCGCGAAGAGGTAGCCCTGGCCGAGCTCTACCTGCAGCCCGTGCAGCAGATCGGCCTGCTCGGGGCGCTCGATGCCCTCGGCCACCACCGTCATGCTCAGCGTCTGCGCCAGGTTCGCGATCGTCCCGGCCAGCGCGGTGTGCTGCTCGCCGCCGCCGAGGTCGTCGACGAAGTTCTTGGCCATCTTGAGCACGTCGATCGGCATCCAGCGCAGATAGCTCAACGACGAGTAGCCCGTCCCGAAGTCGTCGATCGCCAGGCGCACGCCGAGCTCGCGCAGGGCCTGCAGGCGCCCGAGAACCGCGCGCGGGTCGCGCATGAGGCCGCTCTCGGTGATCTCCAGCACGAGCCGGCTCGGCGGGAGCCCGGTCGACTCCAGCGCCTCGCTGACGCGGCGGATGAGCTCTGGCCGCTGCAGCTCGCGCGGGGACACGTTGACGTGCAGGGCGACCGCGCCCGACGGACCCGACGGCCACTGCGCCGCCAGCCCGCACGCGTGCTGGAGCACGAAACGGTCGACCTCGAGGATGCGCCCGGTCTCCTCGGCGACGTCGATGAAGTCGCCGGGCGTCATGCGGCCGCGCTCGGGATGGTTCCAGCGCACCAGCGCCTCGGCCGCGGTGACGTTGCCCGTCTCGAGCTCCACGATCGGCTGGACGTCCACGACGAGCTCGCCGCGCTCGGCCGCGCGCTGGAGGTCCTCCTTCAGCCGGTGGCGGCGCAGCACGGCCGCGTGCATCGCGGGCTCGAAGACCTCGTGGCGCTGCTTGCCGGCGTTCTTGGCCGTGTACATCGCGACGTCGGCGTTGCGCAGCAGCTCCTCGGCGTCCGCGACATCGGCCGTCCAGCCCTCGACGATCCCGAGGCTGGCGTGCGACGAGATCTCGTGCCCGGCGACCGAGAACGGCCGCCCGAGCAGCTCGATGACGCGGTCGGCCACGCGCGCGACGTCCTCGCCGTTGTGGACGTCGTAGAGCAGGACCGCGAACTCGTCTCCGCCCAGGCGCGCCGCGAGGTCCTCTTGTTTGAGCGTGCCGCGCAGGCGGCCGGCGACCGCCTCCAGGAGCTCGTCGCCGATCGCGTGGCCCAGCGAGTCGTTGATCGTCTTGAAGTCGTCGAGGTCCAGGAAGAGGACCGTGTAGTCGCGGCGGCCCGACGCCAGCAGGTCGCTGAGCTGGTCGAGGAAGAGCGCGCGGTTGGCCAGCCCGGTGAGCGGGTCGTGGTAGGCCTGGTGCTCCAGGCGGCCCTGCAGCTCGCGCAGCTGCGACACGAGATGCTCGAGGCGGTCGTACTCCAGCGAGACGCTGGCGTGGTTGGCCAGCGTGCCGAAGAGGGTCAGATCGTGGTCGTCGAAGCCGCCGGCCGAGGTGCGGTTCGCCACCAGGAAGGTGCCGACCACCCGCGTCTCGCCCGGGAGCGCGGCGAGCATCGCGCGATGGACGCCGCGGCGGGCCAGCGCGGCGTCGAGCAGCGGATCGGCGAGCGGGCGCTCGAGCAGCAGGGCCGGCGTGTCGCCGTCGACCAGCGCGCGCAGCGCTTCGGCGACGTAGCGGCCGGCCGGCGCCATCTGCTCGACGGCGTCGCCCTGCTCGAGGGTCGTGCGCAGCGGCTCGGAGCGCTGGTCGGAAGGCAGCAGGATGATCTCGGCGAGATCGCCCCGGAAGACGTCGAGCGTGCGCTGCAGCAGGACGGCCAGGCCCGCGCCGATGTCGGGCGCGCGCGCCAGCAGGCGGGTGACCTCATGCAGGAACTCGAGGCTCTCGTGCTTGCGCCGCTCGCCCATGTAGGCGCGATAGGCCAGCACGACCGCCCCGGCGGGCACGAAGAGCAGCACGGCGGCGCGGGCGTCGCTGGCCACGGCCGCGGCGCCGCCGAGGGCCAGGCATGTGTTCGTGATGCACACCGCGATCGCCATGCCCAGCGTGCGCACGAGCTTGCCGGCGGCGATGGGCTGTCCGGAGAGGCGGATCACCGCGCAGACCAGCAGCGCGCCGAGGACGGCATTGGCGAGCGTGGCGACCAGCACCGCGCCCCAGACGGCCGGATCGACGGCGTCGCGGGCGGGGACCAAGAGGTGCAGAATCGTGATCGCCAGCGCCGCGCCCAGGCAGAACAGCGCGACGTTGAAGGCGACCTTGACCGACGACTGCCCGCGGTTGACGACGAGCACGACGATGGGGCCGAGCAGGACGCCGAGCAGCATCGCCGACGGGTCGGCGAAGATCAGCCCGAAGGCCAGCGGCACCTCGCTGAGCGAGAAGATGTGGACGTTGCGGCGGAACTCGACGTGCACGACGCACAGCTCGGCCACCGCGAACGCGAGCGCGAGCAGCCACCACGAGGGCCGCGGCGTCGGGCCGAGCGCGGGCAGATCGTGGACGTGCCAGAACGTGAGCGCCAGCGCGCTTGTGGCCATCGCCGCGATCAGGGCCCAGACACGCGGATGGCCGCCCGGCCGGAAGCGCGGGCGGCGACGCAGGCGGGGCGCCACCCGGGCGCCCCTCGTCATCCATCGTTGTGCTCGATCACTGAGCACGGATCAACCGTCGTCGTCCTTGTTGGACCACGACGAGCCGCCCCAGGAGGAGCCGCCCCACGAGGAGCCGCCCCATGAGGAGCCGCCCCATGAGGAGCCGCCCCATGAGGAGCCGCCCCATGAGGAGCCGCCCCATGAGGAGCCGCCCCAGGACGAGCCGCCCCAGGACGAGCCGCCCCACGACGAGCCGCCCCACCTCGCGCCGCCCCACGACGAGCCGTCCGGGCCGACGGGGCCGACGTCCGCCGCGCGGCGGCCCATGGAGCCGCGCACGAGGGTCACGACGAGTCCGCGCACGTAGGCCGGCTCGAAGGTCTGGCGGACGGCCGCGGGATCCGGCGCCGGCGAGGCCAGGGCGCCCGCGACGTCGAGGCGCCCGGCGCCCTGCGCGTCGCGCCCGAAGCCCGTGAGCTGGTCGGCGGTGCCGGTGACCAGCGCCTTGACCTGATCGGGCGAAAGGTCGGGACGCTTCTCGAGCAGAAGCGCCACCGCGCCGGAAACCACCGCCGCGGCCTGCGACGTGCCCGTGCCCTTGAAGAGATCGTCGCCGACGCGCGCCTCGGGATGGGCGACGTCGAGCGCCGAGTTGGCGTCGCGCAGGCTGACGATCGAGCGGCCGGGCGCGACGAGGTCCGGGTTGCGGGCGCCGTCGCCGCGGCTCGACCAGTCGGGGACCAGGTCGTCGCCGACGGCGGCGGTCCCGGCGAGGTCGTCGGCGCCGACGGCCAGCACGAACGGGTCGTAGGCGGGCGAGGTCAGGCCGCGATCCTTGGTGCCGTCGTTGCCCGCCGAGGTCACGACGACGATGCCGGCCTTCCAGGCCTGCTCGAGCGCGTACGCCAGCAGGTCCTTCTGGTAGCGGGTCGGTGGCGTGCCGAACGACAGATTGATGACGCGGATGTTCAGCCCGCGGTCGTGGCGGTGCGCGATGGCCCAGCCGACAGCCGCGACGAGCGAGCCGAGCTTGGTCGCGCCGTCGTCGCCCGCGGCCTTCAGGTTGATCAGGCGGGCGCCCGGGGCGATTCCGCGAAAGCCGGACTTCGGATCGTCGCCGCCGATGATGCCGGCGATGTGCGTGCCGTGGCCGTAGGTGTCGAGGTGGGCGAGGCGCGGGTTGCCGGCCTCGTCGGAGAAGTCGGGGCCCTGGACGACCTTGCCCGAGCCGGCGAGCGCGGGCACCGGGACCATGCCGGTGTCGATCACCGCGACGTCCACGCCGGCGCCGGTGGCGCCGGACGGCGCGCCGATGGCGGCGCGCACGTCGTCGAGCGTCGTCCCCGGCGTCGCGGCCGCGGCGGTTGAGTCCTTGCCGCTGTCGGCCAACGCGGA
The DNA here is from genome assembly GCA_036555665.1 of Solirubrobacteraceae bacterium. GTDB lineage: Bacteria > Actinomycetota > Thermoleophilia > Solirubrobacterales > Solirubrobacteraceae > JAOPZW01. The sequence goes on from DATBKW010000056.1 coordinate 6,496, forward strand.
CGGCACGTGCAGAACGAACGCGGCGGCCAGCGCGACGATCAGCGCAAGCGAGATGAGCAGACCACGGCGGCGGTCGCTCTCCTTGTCCCAGCGAATTCCCCAGACGACGTTCATCAATTCCTCCACGCGGTTCCCCCGGCACCGAAGGCGTTCGGCACCAGGGCCCTTATCGGGCAGCCGCTCGTCGCGGCTTTAGAGCCGCTCGACGTTCGTACGAGTCCGCCTGCGCAGCTGGCTCAGTGCCCGGCGCTGCGCGCGGCCGCCTCGCCGCCGCGCTCGCCGAGCGGCAGGCCGGCGTCGAAGGCACCGCGCTCGGCGACGATCTCGGCCGTGAAGCGGTCGACGTCCGGCGCCACCTGGGCCGCCTGGCGGTCCAGCAGCTCGGGGATCAGGCCGCGCAGGCGGTAGAGCGCGCCGACGAAGCCGGGCGCCACGACGCGTCGCGAGCGGCGCTCGACGCCCCGCACGATCGCGTCGGCGGCGGCGCTCACCGGCAGCGTCTTGCCGGCCGGCCCGCGCAGCTCGGCGCGCATGCGGGCGAAGGCGGGGAACCGGGCCTCGCCGCCGCGCACCATCTCGGTGTCGATCCACGAGAAGTACGCCACGCCGACGTCGACGCCGAGGTGGCGCACCTCGATGCGCAGCACGTTGAGTAGCTGCTCGAGGCCGGCCTTCGATGCGCCGTAGGCCCCGAGGCCGAGCGGCGCGACGATGGCCGCGAGCGACGCGACGCCGAGGACATAGCCACGGCGCGCGATCACGTGCGGCAGGCAGGCGTGGATCGTGCGCCAGTTGCCCGTGAGGTTGACGTTGATCTGCGCGGCGAGGACGTCGGGATCGAGGTGGCGCAGCGCGCCGCCGGTGGCGATGCCGGCGTTGGAGATGCACACGTCGATGCCGCCGCACTCGCCGACGACGTGCTCGATTGCGCCGCCGATGGCGTCGGCGTCCGTGATGTCGCAGGCCGCCCAGACTGCGTCGGGCAGGTTCTGCGCGGCGACCTCGATGCCCTCGGCATCGAGGTCGAGCAGCGCCACGCGGTGCGTCGCCGACAGGCGGCGGGCGGTCTCCAGGCCGATGCCGCGCGCGGCGCCGGTGACGACGGCGACGGGACGCGCCACCGCGAGGGCTCCTACGAGCCCGGCATCCGGTGGTGGCGAGCGTACTCCTGGTTCTGGGCGCGCTCACCGAAGACCTGCGCGATCGCGAACGCGATCAGGCCCTGCACGAGCACCGGGAAGATCACGAAGAACACGACGACGAGGCCGAAGGTCGCCGCCCACGCGGTCAGGCCGAGGACCATGGCTGCGAGCCTACCGGACCTCGGGGTCGTGCGCGGCCGGCCTTGCGGGGTCGCGCATCGCGTGGTGGCGGGTGCGGTGGTGCAGCAGGTCGCTGAACGTGGCGGCCAGCGACGCGACGACGATGATCGCCCAGGCTTCCAGGATCACGTCGATCACCTTCGTCATCGTGTGCTCGGGGTTCGGCAGCTGCGACGAGACGGTCAGCAGCTGGGTCGTCGTCCAGAACAGCGCGTCCCAGTAGGTGGCGAACGCATTCGCCGCCCCGTGCTCGGTGACGAGCACGAGCCCCGCGGCGACGAGGTCCAGGGCGACCGACACACCGGCCAACGCGACGATGCGAACGCGGAAGCGCCCGCGCGCGACTCGCATCTCGTGCTCGACGAGCTTGTCGACCAGATCCACGCGGCGGATGATTGTGGGCGGGTGCGACGGAACACGGGAACGGCCGCCCGCGCCGTCGCCCGCCTTCAGCTACCGCCGCGCCCCGAAGTCGCCCGTGAAGGTCGCGCCGCCGCTGCCGCTCGGCGCCCCGATCGCGATGCCCACGCCGAGGTCGCGGTACCGGCCGTCGAGGAGGATCGCGCGATGGCCGGGCGAGTGCAGCCAGCCGCGCACGATCGACGAGGGCGTGGCGTAGCCGCCGCTGCCCCACGCGATCGTCTCGCCGATGGCCCACGAGCGGGCGCCGTCGAGGTAGCCGGTGTGGTCGATGCGCTGCTGAGGCGTCGAGCCGCTGGGCGATTCGTGTGAGAAGAAGTCGCGGCGCACCATGTCGCGGCTGTGCGCGGCGGCGGCCCGCTCGAGCGACCCCGCGGAGCGCAGCGAGGCGAGCCCGTGCTCAGCCCGGGCCCGGTTGATCAGGCACAGCGTGGCGTCGACCGCGCGATCGAGCGTCGCGTGGGTCGGGCGGCTGCCGGCGCCGGTGCACGCCGCGACGGCGGTCGACGCCGGGCCGAGCAGGCAGACCGCCAGAACAGCCACGAAACACGGGGGGCGGTGTCGGGCCATCTTGGGGGGCGGCGTCATCCTTCCAGAACTGCGCCCGCGAGAAACGTCGCAACCGCTCGTCGAGCCTGCACGCCCGCCCGCCGGAGATCTCCGACCTCATTGGTAGGATTGACGTCATGATCTTCACGACGAAGGCGGAGTACGGCGTACGCCTGCTCGTCGAGCTGGGACGGCAGGGCTCAGGCCAGCCCGTCTCGCTGAAGTCGATCGCCGAGGCCGAGGGTCTTCCGCTCGCCTATCTGGAGCGCATCGTCGCCCTGCTGAAGAAGGCCGATCTCGTCGAGAGCACGCGCGGCGCCCACGGCGGCTACCGGCTCGCGCGCGCGCCCGAGGCGATCACGATGGACGAGGTCGTCCTCTCGCTGGAGGGCGCCGTCGCCCCGATGAGCTGCTTCATCGACGACTCCGAGGACGGGCGCGTTCTGTGCTCGCACCTCGACGACCGCGGCCACGGCTGCGCCACCAAGCTGCTGTGGACCCGCGTCCAGGGCGGCGTCATCAAGGCGCTGGCCCAGACGACGCTGGCCGAGCTCGTCGCCTTCTCCGATCGCGCGCCGGCGCCGTCCTCACCGAGGGCGCCCGTCGCCGCCTGAGTCCACAACGAAACCGAAAGCGCATGGCTGATCTCGAGATCCGCAACCTCCACGTCCACGCCGGCGACAAGCACATCCTCAAGGGCGTCGACCTCACCGCAAGCAAGGGCGAGATCCACGCCCTCATGGGCCCCAACGGCTCGGGCAAGTCGACGCTCGCCAACGCGATCATGGGTCAGCCCAACCTCGAGTTGACCGAGGGGCAGATCCTCTTCAAGGGCGAGGACATCACCGAGGCCGCGCCCGACGAGCGGGCGCGAATGGGCCTCTTCATGGCCTTCCAGTACCCCGTCGCCATCCCGGGCGTGACCATCACCAAGTACCTGCGGATGGTCATGAACGCCCACCGCGAGGAGCGCGGCGAGGCCGAGGTGTCGCTCAAGGACTTCCGCCGCCTCGTCGAGCAGGCGATGGATCTGACGCACGTGCCGCGCGAGTTCTCCTCCCGCTACCTCAACGAGGGCTTCTCGGGCGGCGAGAAGAAGCGCCTGGAGATCCTGCAGCTCGCCTTGCAGCGCCCGGAGATCGCCGTCCTCGACGAAACGGACTCGGGCCTGGACATCGACGCGCTGAACACCGTCGCCCACGGCGTCAACACCGTCGCCGCCGAGAGCGACCTCGGCGTGCTCATCATCACCCACTACCAGCGGATCCTGCACATGATCCAGCCCGATCGCGTGTCGATCATGTACGACGGGCGGATCGTCAAGCAGGGCGGCTCCGAGCTGGTCGAGCAGCTCGAACGCGAGGGCTACGGCTGGGTGCGCGAGGAAGCCGCGGCGGCGTAGCCATGGGCGCCCTGGCCGATACCGCGCTTGCCCACGAGTTCCCGTCGCTGGACCGCGAGGGCCTCGTCTACCTCGACTCGGGCGCGACGTCGCAGACGCCGCGCGCGGTGCTCGACGCGATGGACGACTACTACTCGCACCACCGCGCCAGCGTGCACCGCGGCGTCTACCCGCTGGCCGCCGAGGCGACCGAGCTCTTCGAGGGGGCGCGGGACCGAATCGCGCGCTGGTTGAACTGGGATGTCGCCGGGACGATCTTCACGCGCAACGTCACCGAGGCGCTCAACCTCGTCGCCTATGCGTGGGGCGACGCGAACGTCGGGCCCGGCGACCGCGTCGTCGTCACCGAGATGGAGCACCACTCGAACTTCGTGCCCTGGCAGCAGCTTGCGCTGCGCCGCGGCGCGGCGTTCTCCGTGGTCGGGATCGACGACGAGGGTCAGCTCCGGCTCGACGAGCTCGACGCCCTGCTCGCGGGCGGCGACGTGAAGGTCGTCGCGGTCGTCCACGTCTCCAACGTGGTCGGAACCATCAACCCGATCGCCGAGATCGTCCGCCGCGCCCGCGCCGCCGGTGCCGTCGTCGTCGTCGACGGCGCGCAGGCCGTGCCGCAGATCCCGGTCGACCTCGCCGCGCTCGACGCGGACTTCTACGGCTGGACCGGCCACAAGGCCTATGGGCCGACCGGTGTCGGCGTCCTGCACGGGCGCCTCGATCTCCTGGCCGAGATGCCGCCGTTCATCACCGGCGGGCACATGATCGCCTCGGTGTCGGCCGACGAGACCCGCTGGGCGCAGAGCCCGGCGAAGTTCGAGGCCGGCACGTCGAACATCGCCGAGGCCATCGGGCTCGGTGCCGCCGTCGACTTCCTGCAGGGCATCGGGATCGAGCAGGTGCGCGCGCACGAGCGCGAGCTCGTGACCTACACGCTCGAGCGCCTGCGGGCGCTGCCGGGCGTGACCGTCCACGGCCCGTCGGACCCCGCTCAGCGCGGGGCCCTCGTCTCCTTCGCGCTCGAGGGGATCCACCCCCACGACGTGGCCGAGATCCTCGGGCGCGAGGGCGTCTGCGTCCGCGCCGGCCACCACTGCGCCCAGGTGCTGATGGAGCGCCTCGGCGTCGCCGCCACCACGCGCGCCTCGTTCGCCGTCCACTCGACCCACGACGACGTCGACCGCCTGATCGCCGGGCTCGCCAAGGTGCAGGAGGTGTTCGCCTAGATGGACGATCTCTACCGCGAGAACATCCTCGAGCACTACAAGCAGCCGCGGAACTTCGGCGAGCTGCCCGATCCCGACCTCGAGTTCGAGGACAACAACCCGCTCTGCGGCGACGAGCTCAGGGTCCAGCTCAACGTCGGCGACGACGGCCGCATCTCCGACGTCCGCTTCTCCGGCCACGGCTGCGCGATCTCGCAGGCCGCCGCCTCGATGGCGTCGGAGGAGGTGGTCGGGATGGAGGTCGACGAGCTGCTCCGGCTCGACCGCGA
>DATBKW010000057.1:0-15308 GCA_036555665.1 Solirubrobacteraceae bacterium
CGATGAACTGCACGTGCTCGGAGACCGCGTAGAGCATCCCGTCGCGGCGGAAGACCTCGCGCTCGTGCGCGAAGTAGATCGACGGCACCTCGAGGTCCTCGGTGGCGATGTACTGCCACACGTCGAGCTCGGTCCAGTTGCTCAGCGGGAAGACGCGCACGTGCTCGCCGCGGCGGATGCGCCCGTTGTAGAGGTTCCACAGCTCAGGGCGCTGCGCCTTGGGATCCCAGCCGCCGAAGTCGTCGCGGAACGACATGATCCGCTCCTTCGCCCGCGCGCGCTCCTCGTCGCGGCGCGCGCCGCCGAAGGCGGCGTCGAACCCGTGCTCGGCGATGGCGTCGAGCAGCGTCGTCGTCTGCAGGCGGTTGCGTGACGCGCGCGGCCCGGTCTCCTCGACCACCCGCCCGGCGTCGATCGACTCCTGCACGCTGGCCACGATCAGCCGCTCGCCCAGCTCGGCCACGCGGCGATCGCGGAACGCGATGACCTCCGGGAAGTTGTGGCCGGTGTCGACGTGCATGAGCGGGAACGGGAAGCGCGCCGGGCGAAACGCCTTCTCGGCCAGGCGCAGCAGCACGATCGAGTCCTTGCCGCCGCTGAACAAAAGCACCGGGCGCTCGAGCTCGGCCGCGACCTCGCGCATGACGTGGATCGCCTCGGCCTCGAGCGTCTGCAGGTGGGTGAGCCTCACGCGGGCACCGTCCTCGGGGCGGGCTTCAGGCGATAGGCGGCGATGACAAGCAGGCCGACGAGCGCGGGCACGCCCACGACCGCCCACGCCGGGATCGCGATGCCGGCCTTGTTCACGACGCCCAGCGCCGAGCCGAGCAGCACGCAGCCGAGCGTCGGCCGCAGCGCGGTGGCGGGGACGCGCGGCAGCAGCGCGGTCCCGATCCACACGCCGGGCAGCGACCCCATGAGGATGTTCGTCATCAGCGTCAGGTCGACGTTGCCGACGAACAGGTGGGCCAGGCCGGCGGCCCACAGCATGAGCGCCGCGTGGAAGACGTCGGTGCCGACGACGCGGTGCGGCGTGAGGCGGAAGACCATGATCAGCGCCAGGCCGACCAGCGCGCCCGAGCCGACCGAGGTCATGCCGAGGACGACGCCGAGAACGAGTCCGATGGCGACCGCGGTCGCCTTGACGCGGCCCGTGAGCGGCACGCTGTGGCGCTCACGGGGCACGCCGAACAGCGCCCGCCCGAGCACCGTGAAGGCGACGATGAAGAGCGCGACCGCGACGATCGACAGCAGCGTCGAGTCGAACCCGCCGCCATAACGGTCGTGCAGGGCGTCGACGATGAGCACGCCGGCCACCGACCCGGGGACCGACCCGACGGCCAGCCACTTCGAGACCCCGATGTCGACCGTTCCCGAGCGCAGGTGGCGCCAGCCGCCGACCGTCTTGGTGATCGCGCCGTAGGCCAGATCGGTGCCGATGGCGACCACGGGCTGGACGCCGGCGAAGAGGATCAGCAGCGGCGTCATCAGCGAGCCGCCGCCGATCCCGGTCAGCCCGATGAGGACGCCGACCCCGAGGCCGAAGCAGATGACGAGCGGGTCAATCACGCCACGTGGAGCCCGCACTCGACCTTGTCGGTGCCGGCCCAGCGCCCCTCGCGGCCGCTGCCGGGCTGCGTGCACGGCGCGCAGCCGATCGAGGCGTAGCCCTTGTCGTGCAGCGGGTGGTAGGGCAGGTCGCGCTCGACGATGCGCTTCCAGACGTCGCCCTCGGTCCAGTCGGCGAGCGGGTTGTACTTCCACATCGAGCGCCTGTCGTCCCATTCGACGAACTCGGTGCCGACCCGGGTGGCGGCCTGCTCGCGGCGGATGCCGGTGATCCACGCGTCGGCGCCGGCCAGCGCGCGCTCGAGCGCGGCGACCTTCGCGTCGCCGCAGCAGTGCTCCGGTCCGGTCCACCGACCGCTCGCGTCCTCGACGTCCACGTGGACGCCGAAGCGCTCCTCGAACGCGCGCCAGGTTCGCAGGGTCTCGGGGAAGAGGACGCCGGTGTCGATCGTCACCACGCGCGCGTGCGGCGCCACGCGCATGAGCTCGTCGACGAGCACCGACTCCTCCTTCTGGAAGGAGCAGAGAAGGATGAGGTGCTCATGCTGCGCGGCCTGTCCCAGCGTGTCGCTCAGACCGCGCACTCGCCCTCGCCCCGCTGCACCACGAAGGGGACCTTGCGCTCCCAGTCGATGAACTGCTCCATCGTGTCGAGGGCGAACTCGACCGGCAGCGCCAGCTCGCGGACCTCGTCCTCGAAAGCCGTGGTCCCGACGCGCGCGGCGAAGGCGTTGAACTCCTCGCCGTCGGCGCGCTCGCGCTCGTAGAAGCGGATCCAGCGCTCGACCGCCTCGGGCACGCGCTTGGCGGGCAGGCGGACCTTCAGGCGCTGGCCGTACACGATCTCGCCGCCTTCGTAGTTGCCGGCGATGTGCGCGACGTAGGCGGGGATCGTGTGCTCGCCCGCCTTGATCGATGCGCCGTAGAAGCCGATGTTCGCGATGTGGTGCTGGCTGCAGCCGTTCGGGCAGCCGCTCATCTTGATGTGCAGCTTGCGCGTGAGCGGATCGGAGATCGCCATCTCGTCCACGCGCGCGCGAACGGCCGCGTTGAGGCCCATCGACGAGGTGATGCCGAGCTTGCAGGAGTCGGTGCCCGGGCAGGAGACGACGTCGCCGACCTGGTCGGCGCCGGGATCGCCGAGGCTCAGCTCGCTCAGCGCGCGCCAGACCTCGTAGAGGCTCTCGTCGCGCACCCAGCGCAGCAGCAGGTTCTGGTGCACCGTCGTGCGGACCCAACCGCCCGAGTAGGTGCGCGCGAGCTGCGCGAGCTCGCGCAGCTGGTGGGGCGTGAGGTCGCCGCGGGGCACGTGGACCTGCACGGCCGAGAAGCCCTCCTGGCGCTGGGCGGTGACGTTGGAGGCGCAGAAGCGCTCGAACTCGGTGCCGTCGCCGTTCGGCGAGGCGTAGGTCCGCGGCACGCCGGGCGCACGGTCCTCCTCGTCGACGTCCAGGCGCAGGCCGGCGACGTCGAAGTCGCGCTGGCCGACCCAGTCGCCCTCGCGCTCCTCGTCGACGAGCTTGCGGAACTCGTCGATGCCGATCTTGTCGACCATGACCTTCAGGCGCGCGCGGGCGCGGTTGACGCGCAGCCAGTCCTGGCGGTCGAAGATGCGCAGCACGGCCTCGGCCACCTCGAGGTACTCGCCGTCGTCGAGGCCGACGAAGTCGTAGAGCGTCGGCGCGACGCGCGGCATGATCGACGTGCCGCCGCCGACGCGCACCTCGACGCCGCGCTCCCCGTCGCGCTCGCGCGCGAGGAACGCGATGTCGTGGATCCCGGTCAGCGCGCGGTCCTCCGGGGAGGCGTCGAAGGCCGTCTTGACCTTGCGCGGCATGATCTGCGTCGTCGGGTGGCGCACGAAGTAGCGGACGTAGGCGCCGGCGTACGGGGTGAGGTCGAAGAGCTCGTCGGGCGCCACGCCCGCCCACGGGTCGCCGGTGACGTTGCGCACCGTGTTGCCGCAGCCCTCGCGGCTGGACAGGCCGGCGTCGGACAGCTCGCGGATGAGCTTGGCGGCGTCGTCCAGCGGCACATGGTGCATCTGGATGTTCTGGCGCGTGGTGATGTGGCCCTTGCGCAGCGGGACGTACCTGTCGATGACGTCGGCGAAGGCCTCGAGCTGCTCGGGCGTGACGCCGCCCATTGGCAGCTTGACGCGGATCATCTGGACGTCGGGCTGGCGCTGGCCGTAGACGCCCTGCTTGAGCCGGAAGCCGATGAAATCGGTCTCCTCCGTCTCGCCGCGCAGGAACTTGGCCGATTCGGTGTCGAAGTCGTCGAACTCGCGCTCGAGGATGGGGATGACATGACCGGGAACGTTCTCGAGGACCTCGGGGTCGTCGATCGATCCGCGGCCCTTGGCCACCGGGAGGGAAGCGGGCTCCATTGCGGGGTCTGTCTCCTTGCTCGCGGGCGCGTGCGGCGATCCAACGTATCAAATGTCGACCGGGTTTCAGTTATTTTGTCGACGGGCGGCTCGATAGGGTCGGTGGATGTCCTCGCACGACCTGCTGGCGGCGGCCGCGCGCCATGCCGCTGACTTCCTGGAGACGCTGCCCGAGGCCCGCGTCGACGCCGACGTCCGCGACCGTGCCGCGCTGCGCGAGGCGCTCGCGCTGCCCCTCGGCGACGAGCCGGTCGACCCGCGCGTCGTCCTCGACGACCTCGTCGCCGGCGCCTCGCCGGGGATCGTCCGCAGCCCGTCGCCGCGCTACTTCGGCTTCGTCATCGGCGGCGCGCTGCCCGCCGCGCTCGCCGCGGACATGGTGGCCGCCGGCTGGGACCAGAACGCGGCCGGCTTCATCGTCTCGCCGGCCGCCTCGGTGGTGGAGGAGATCGCGGGCGGCTGGGTGGCCGAACTGCTCGGGCTGCCCGCGACGGCGTCGTTCGGGCTGACGACCGGCTGCCAGATGGCCCACGTGACGTGCCTGGCGGCGGCGCGCCACGCCGTGCTGGCGCGCGCGGGCTGGGACGCGGAGGTAGGCGGCCTGCAGGGCGCTCCGCCCGTGCGCCTCGTCGTCAGCGAAGAGCGCCACGTCACCATCGACCGCGCCGCGCGACTGCTGGGCCTCGGCACCGGCGCGATCGTCGCCATCGGCGTCGACGAGCGCGGGCGGATGGACACCGAACGGCTGCGCTCGGCCCTCGCGGAGGCGGACGGGCCGACGATCGTCTGCGCGCAGGCCGGCGACGTCAACACCGGCGACTTCGACCCGATTGCCGAGGTCGTCGAGGCCGGTCATGCCGCCGGAGCCTGGGTGCACGTCGACGGCGCCTTCGGCCTCTGGGCCGCGGCGAGCCCGGAGTACCGCCACCTCGTCGCGGGCTGCGAGAACGCGGACTCGTGGGCGACCGACGCCCACAAGTGGCTCAACGTGCCCTACGACTGCGGCCTGGCCTTCGTGGCCGATCCCGAGCCGCACCTGGCGGCGATGGACGTGACTGCCGCCTACCTTGCGACCTCCGAGGAGGGTGAGCGCAGCAACCGGGCGTGGGTGCCCGACTTCTCGCGCCGCGCGCGCGGCTTCGCCGTCTACGCGGCGCTGCGCTCGCTCGGCCGCGCGGGCGTCGCCGAGCTCGTGGAGCGCTGCTGCGCCTGCGCGCGGCGCTTCGCGGCGGTGCTCGGCGCCGAGCCGGGGGTGGAGGTGCTCAACGAGGTCGTGCTCAACCAGGTGCTCGTGCGCTTCGGCGACGACGACGCGACGACGGACACGGTCGTCGGCGCCGTGCAGGACGACGGCACCTGCTGGATGGGGCCGACGACCTGGCGCGGCCGGCGCGCCATGCGCATCTCGGTCTCCAACTGGGCGACGACGCTCAGCGACGTCGATCGCTCGTGCGCAGCGATTCTCGCCTGCGCTCGAGCTCCGCACGCTGCACCGCGTTCGCGCTGAGCTCGATCGCGCGCGTGTATGCCGCGTCGGCGGCGGCGCCGTCGCCCTGGCGGCGCAGCAGCTCGGCGCGGGCGGCGTGGAAGGGCTGGTAGCGGTCGAGGTCGAGCGTCGCAAGGGCCTCGAGGCCGGCGGCGGGATCGCCGGCCATGCCCAGCGCGACCGCGCGGTTGACCTCGACCACGGGCGACGCGGCGAGCTGCCCGAGCATCGCGTAGAGCTCGGCGATCTGCGGCCAGTCGACGACGGGCTCGCAGTGCAGCGAGGCGATGGCGGCCTCGACCTGGTAGGGCCCGGGGCGTCGCAACCGCAGGGCGCGATCGAGCTGAGCGCGGCCGTCGGCCAGGCGCTCGGCGTCGCGCGCGGTCCTGGTCGGGCAGCGCGACGTAATCGCCCGCGTCGTCGATGCGCGCGGCGCGGCGCGCGTCGTGGATGAGCATGAGCGCGAGCAGGCCGGCGGTCTCGGCGTCGTCGGGCATCAGCTCGGCCAACAGGCGGCCGAGGCGGATCGCCTCGGCGCACAGCTCCTCGCGCACGAGCCGGTCCCCGGCGGTCGCCGCGTAGCCCTCGTTGAAGACGAGGTAGACGACGGCGAGCACGCCGGTAAGCCGGTCGGGGATCTCGGCGGCCTCGGGTACTCGGTAGGGGATGTGCGCTATCGCGATCTTGCGCTTGGCGCGCACCAGGCGCTGGGCCATCGTCGGCTCGGGGACGAGGAAGGCGCGCGCGATCTCGGTGGTGGTGAGGCCGCCGAGCGTGCGCAGGGTCAGCGCGACCCGCGCCTCCATGGCGAGCGCCGGGTGGCAGCACGTGAAGACCAGTCGCAGTCGATCATCGGCGACGGCGATCTCGTCGTCGTTGTCGTCTTGGCGGTCGAGCTCCATGAGCCGGTGAAGGGTGGGCAGGCGGTCCTGCAGGGCGCGCTCGCGGCGCAGACGGTCGATCGCCTTGCGCCGCGCCGCGGTGGTGATCCAGGCCCCGGGGTTCGCCGGTTCGCCGTCGCGCGGCCACGTCGCCAGCGCGACGGTGAAGGCATCCTGGAGCGCGTCCTCGGCGAGCTGGAAGTCGCCGCCGAGCTGGCGGATCAGCGTGGCCTGGACGCGCCCGGATTCCTCGCGGAACGCTCGCTCGACGCCCGCGGTCACCTCAGTCGAAGGACATGATGGGGCGCACCTCGACCGTCCCGTAGTCGATGTTCGGCATCTTGGCCGCGTGGTCGAGTGCCGCGTCGAGGTCGGGCGCCTCGATGACGTAGTAGCCGCCGAGCCATTCCTTGGTGTCGGCGAACGGGCCGTCGCTGACGACGCGCTCGCCGTTGCGCACGGCCACGGTGGTCGCGGTCGCGGGCGGCTGCAGCGCCTCGCCGCTGACGTGCGCGCCCGACGCTTGCAGGTCCTCGGTGTAGGTGAACCACTTCTGCATCTGCGCCTCGGCCTCGGGCGTGCCTTCGGCGGGGCCGTTGGCGGGGTCGGAGTAGATGAGGAGCATGTACTGCGGCACGGGTGCCTCCTGTTCGTCGGGCCGGCGCCGATTCGCCGGCGTGCGTCGAGACGACGGGCGGCGACCGCGCGGATCGACAGTAACGCGGGCAGTTGGCGCGTCGGCGCTCTACAACCAGGGCTCCTGGCGCGGCTCGCGCTCGACGGCCTCAAGCCGCGCCGCCTCCAGCCAGCCCCCCATGCGCTCGGGCGGCGGCGCCGGCGTCGGGGCGGTGTCGCGCATGAAGCGCTCGAGGGCCGCCACGACCGCGGCGGCCTCTTCGGGCGAGGCGGCCGGGGCCACGATCTCGAGCTGAGGGCGGCGGTTGGGCACCGGCCGCCATCATGCCACCTCGTGGCCGGCATTCCCGTCCTCTCCCACGACGCCGTCCTGGCCGCCGTCTCGCCCGCCGCGGCGATCGAGCGTACCCGCGCGGCCTTCATCCGCCACCACGAGCGCGCCTGGGCGATGCCGCCCAAGGTCTACCTCGACAGCCCCGGTCACGGCGACTTCCGCGCGATGCCCGCGCGCGGCGACGGCCTGGCGATGCTCAAGTGGATCTCCTCGTTTCCCGGTAACCCCGAGCGCGGCCTGCCGACCGTGATGGGCGTCGTCGTGGTCAGCGATGCCGCCACGAGCGCGCCGGTCGCGCTGCTCGACGCGCGCTCGGTGACCGCGCTGCGCACCGGCGCGGTGGCGGCGGTGGCGGCGCGGGCCTTGGCGCGCGACGACGCCGGCACGGTCGGGGTGATCGGCTGCGGCCTGCACGGCGCGTGGGCCGCGCGCTGCCTGGCGGCAGCCGGATACGGGCCGGGTGTCTGCGCCGATCCGCGCGCCGAGGTGGCCCGCGCGCTCGCCGACGAGCTCGGCTGGGAGGTCGGTGCCCGCGCCGACGCACTCGGCTGCGACGTCGTCTGCTGCGTGACGCCCGGCGCGGAGCCGGTCGTCGACGAGGGCGACCTGCGGCCCGGCCTGCACCTGAACATGCTCGGCGCCGACGGCCCCGGCAAGGCCGAGGCGACCGTCGCCGCCGTGACCGCCTGCGCGCTGTTCTGCGACGAATGGCCGCAGGCTAGCCACGGCGGCGAGCTGACCGCGGCCGTCGAGCAGGGCGCCGTCACGCGCGAGATGGTCACCGACCTCGGCGCGGTCCTCGCCGGCACGGCGCCCGGCCGCCCGGGCCCGGACGCGGTGACGCTCTTCGACTCCACCGGCCTGGCCATCCAGGACCTGGCGATCGCGGCCGCCGCCTACGACGCGTGGCGCGACGGACGGGTTGGGGCCACGACGGTCGAGCTTTGATGTCCCCTCGCGCGCCCCTCGTTCGTCGTGAGCACGAACGCAACGCTCACAAAGGAGACGACGCCATGCAGTACGCGCTGTTGATCTATCTGAAGCCCGGCGCCTTCGAGGCCCTCAGCGACGAGGAGCGCGCGGCCGAGTCCGCCAAGTACTGGGCCATCCGCGAGGAGCCCGGCGTCCTGGGCGGCGCGGGCCTTGCGGGGGTCGAGGCCGCGACGACCGTCCGCGTGCAGGACGGGCAGACGCTCGTGACCGACGGCCCCTTCGCCGACACCAAGGAGGTGTTCGGCGGCTACTACACGTTCGAGGGCGACGACCTCGACGCGGCGATCGCGCTCGCCGCGAAGATCCCGGCGGTGCACCAGGGCGGTTCGATCGAGGTCCGCCCGGTGCTGGAGGGCCACAGCTGATCGAGCAGGTCTTCCGCGACGAGTGGGGCCGTGTGCTGGCCTCCCTGGTCGGCTTCCTCGGCGACTTCGACCTTGCCGAGGAGGCCGCCCAGGAGGCTTTCGCGATCGCGGCCGAGCGCTGGCCACGGACCGGCATGCCCGACAACCCCGGCGCGTGGCTGGTCACCACCGCGCGCAACCGGGCGATCGACGGGTTGCGGCGCGAGCGCATCCTCGCGGCCAAGACACGATTGCTCGAAGTGCCCGAGCCGGTGGAGCCGGAAGTGGACGCGAACGCGATCCGCGACGAGCGCCTTGAGCTGATCTTCACGTGCTGTCACCCGGCGCTGGCCACCGAGGCCCAGGTCGCGCTGACCCTGCGCGCGCTCGGCGGCCTGACGACCGAGGAGATCGCCGGCGCCTTCCTCGTCTCGCCGGACACGATGAAGCGCCGCCTGTCGCGGGCCAAGGCGAAGATCAAGACCGCGGGCATCCCGTTCGCCATCCCGCCCGATCATCTGCTGCCCGAGCGCCTCGCCGCGGTCCTGGCCGTCGTGTACCTGATCTTCAACGAGGGCTACGGCGGGCGCGTCGACCTCGCCGCCGAGGCGATCCGGCTCGGGCGGGCGCTGGCCGAGCTGATGCCCGACGAGCCGGAGGTCCACGGCCTCCTCGCACTGATGCTCTGCCACGACGCCCGCCGGCCCGCGCGCTTCGTCGACGGCGAACTGGTTCTGCTCGAAGACCAGGACCGCTCGCTGTGGAACGCCGCGCAGATCGACGAGGCCCACGCGGCGCTCGACCGCGCGCTCGCGCTCCGCGGCCGCGGGCCGTACGCGCTCCAGGCGGCGATCGCGCTGCTGCAGACAAAGGAGCCGATCGACTGGCCACAGGTCGCGGCGCTGTACGCCGAGCTCGCGCTCGTCACTCGTTCACCCGTCGTCGAGCTCAACCGCGCGGTCGCCGTGGCGCAGGCGGGCGCTCCCGACGAGGCGCTGCGCATCGTCGACGCCCTCGAGCTCGACGACTACCCCTACCTGCACTCCACTCGCGCGGAGCTGCTGCGCCGCCTGGACCGCGCCGACCAGGCGCGCGCTGCCTACCGCCGCGCGCTCGAGCTCACCCGCGGGGAGTCCGAGCGCCGCTTCCTCGAGCGCCGCCTGGCCGAGCTCTGAGCGCGTGGTAAAGCGGGCGGCGCCCGCCGTTGCGCTCGTGGCAGCCGGAGACATACAGGCCGCCGTCGGCGAACGCGGCCACCGGGTGGTCGCCCGCGGCGCAGCGCTGCACGGGCAGCGTCCACGTTGTCACGCGCCCGCTCGGCACGAGCGCGCGGCGGACGGTCCAGCGGGCGCGCCGGCGCTGCGTCCACGCCACACGGTCGCGATACGACGTGACGTCCAGGCACGCGCCGGCACACCGAGCCAGGACGGGCGGCGGACGGGGCAGGCGCCGCAGATCGGGGTCGTCGAGGTCGAGGGGCGGGGGCGGTGTCGGGAAGGTCGCGCGCTCACGCCGTTCGCCGGTGTGCCAGTTGACGAACGCCTCGCCCTCGCAGTGGTAGCAGCCCTCCGTGCTCGATGCTGCGTGCAGCCATTGGCGACCGATGTCGTCGAAGTCCTCTCGCAGGACGCCGCCGGCGACAGCCTGACCGTCGCGGCCGGCGACGGTCACGCGGCGCCCGCTGCCCAGCAGCAGGACATAGGGCTGCTGGCTCGTGTCACCGCAAGTCACCAGCGCGGCGCCGGTGTCGGCACCGGCCACCGCGCAGGTCCCGTCGAAGGCGAAGCTCCTGGCGCGGTGGCGGTGCGGGTCGCGGCTGACGATGCGCTGCGGTGTCGCGGCGAAGACGAGGTGCACGCCGTCGCCGAAGGGGCGCGCCGGCGTGCTCCCGGCCGGTATGAGTGTCAGCAGGAGCGCGGCAAGGTGCAGCACGTGTACCGCTGACAACGCGCGGTGCGCGCGTTCGGTGCGGCCGCTACAGCGACGTGCCCTTGATCGACTGCTGTCCGCGCGCGACGCGGTAGTGCATCCCGGTCGCCGGGAGCCTGCCCGTCGTCTTCTTCTTGATCGTCGTCATCCGCACCATCTCGCAGTCGAAGGCGTCCTTGGTGGCGACGACCTTGCCGTAGCCGTGGTGGTCGAAGTCGGCGCTGTCGACCCACGGGTTGATGCCCTTCAGCGCGTCGATGATGGCGGGGTCGGTGTGCGGGTTCTTGTCGTTGCCCTTGATGATCGTGCCGCCGCCCGCCGGCAGGTCGGTCTCGCCGAGGCCCGAGGAGGTGATCGAGCCGCCGACGAACTCGATGGCGGCCGGGTCGCCGGTGCCGGCGTTGGTGCGCACGTCGCCCGCGATGAAGGTGTGGATGTCGCCGGTGACGAGGACCACGTCCTTGATCTGGCGGTCGCGGATGTGGGCCAGCAGCT
Source organism: Solirubrobacteraceae bacterium (assembly GCA_036555665.1). GTDB lineage: Bacteria > Actinomycetota > Thermoleophilia > Solirubrobacterales > Solirubrobacteraceae > JAOPZW01. The sequence continues at coordinate 11,057 of DATBKW010000057.1, forward strand.
CCTCGCGCTCCTGCGGGTAGCCGTCCCAGCCGTCGAAGCCGAAGAAGGCGCCGCCGAGGACGCGGGTCGGCATCATCGTCACCTCGTTGGCCAGCACCTTCCAGGCGGCCTTCGAGCCGTTGAGCTGGCTCTTGACCCAGTTCATCTGCCTGGTTCCGAGCAGCGCGCGCGGCTGGTTGTAGTCCGCGCACGCGGGCACGCCGGTCGCGTCGTCGCACGGCTGGTCGGCGCGGTACTGGCGCTGGTCCATCACGATCAGGTCCACCGTGCGCCCGAACTGCAGGCGCCGGTAGATCCGCGTCCGCTCACCCGACGGGGGCGTGTAGGGCATCGTCTCGAAGAAGGCCCTGTACGCGGCCGCCTCGCGCTTCCTCGAGTAGTGGTGGCTGGCGGGCAGCCCGCCGCCGGGCGCACCGCCGGCGTAGTCGTCCTGCACCTCGTGGTCGTCCCACAGCATCACGACCGGGAAGCGCGACTGCATCTTGCGCAGCGAGGCGTCCGAGCGGTACAGCGAGTACTTGTCGCGGTACTGGTCGAGCGTCTCGGCCGCGCGCGTGTAGTTGACGCCGGCCTGGCCGGACTCGTGCTGGGCCCGGCCGGTCTTGTCGTCGCGGACCCCGGTGCCGTCCTTGACCGTGTGGTACGTCTCGTCGTAGATGTAGTCGCCGAGGCAGACGACGAAGTCGAGGTCCTCGTTCGCCATCCGCTCGTGGGCGTTGTAGTAGCCGTGCGTGTAGTCCTGGCAGGACCAAAAGGCGAAGCGCACCGGCTGCAGCGAGTCGGCGGGCAGCGTGGTGCGGAAGCGCCCGACCGGCCCGTCCTTGGTCGCCGTCGCGAAGCGGTAGTAGTACTGCTCGTGGGCCTTCAGGCCCGTGATGCGGCTCTTGACGTTGTGGTTGACTGCAGCCGAGGTCGTCAGCCGCTTGTGCGCAACGACGTGGCGGAAGGACTTGTCGGTCGCCACCTCGAGGTCGACGCCCACCGTGCCGTCGATGTCGTTCAGGCGCGTCCACAGCGTGATCGCGCTCGGCGTCGGCTCGCCCGACATGACGCCCTCCGAGAACTTCCCGCCATGGGCCAGCTTGACCTTTCGCGCCGGGTCCAGGCCGGCGGCCATGGCGGCCGGGGAGAGGATCGCGCTGGCGGCGGCGGTGCCGGCGCGCAAGACGAACTGACGGCGGGTCTGCACGTTGGTGACCTTCCTGTCGGAGCGGTGGGCGGCGCGAGCCTAACGCGCTGCCCGACCGTCACGCGCGGGTTCGTGCCGTCGCCCGGGCCGACAGCTTCTTGCCGTTCACGCGGACCGCCGTGACCTTGAAGGTCACGCGCTGGCCGATCTTCAGCCGAGCGGCGAGCCGCAGCGCGCGGTGCACATCGACCGAGCGCTTGCCGGCCTTCCGCAGCTTGACGATGACCGTGCGGCCGCCGCGCGCGCGGAGCTGGCGGGGCAGCGTCACGCGCAGCTCGCGCACACGCGCGGGCGCGCTGACCTTCAGGCGCAGGGCGGGACGCTTGTGCTTGACGCCGGTCAGCGTCGCCGTCGCGCGCAGGCGGTTCGACGAGGCGGCGCTACACGGCACCTGCGCGCGCACGGTCTGGCTGCGCTTGGCGCCGCCGTGCGATTGGAAGCTCGCGTCGAGCTTGAGCGCCGAGGATCCGCACAGGCTCTTGCCGGCTGCGACGATCCCGGTCCTGCCGCCGTTGAGGGTCAGCGCCAGGCGGCTGAGCGGCACGTCGGGGATGCCGTCGAAGACGGTCTTCAGCCGCCCGCCGGGGCCGAAGCCGACGGTCGCGCGCAGGCGCAGGTCGATCGGGCCGTGCAGCTCGAGCGACAGCTCGGGCAGCACGCCGTTCTGCGGCTTGACGATGAGCACGGGGCCCTGCAGCGGCGCCGGCAGCAGCGACGTGTCGGCGCGTACCGAGCCGACGACGGCGCTCTTCGGGCACGCGTTGGCGGCAAGCTGCGCGGCCGGGCAGGCGCGCGCGAGCGCCTTCGGGTCGGCGCCCAGGCCCTTCGGCAGCGTGACCTCGACGTGGCGCGTGTTCGCCTCCCCCGGCGCTTGGGTGACGACGGTGGTCAGCGGCGGATGGGCGCCCGCGCCGGTCTGGCCGCGAGCGCCGATCGTCGCGCTCAGCTTCGGCGCGTAGGGCTGGTGGTCGCAGCCGGTCGGCTGGTAGGCGGTGTCGGCGGCGGCCGACTCGCCATCGGTTGCCGCGAACGCGCCGTGGGCCGGCAGCGCCGCGCACGAGGTCGGGTTGACCATGAAGCCGGGCCGGTCGATCGTCAGGTCGATCGTGCGATACACGGTGGGGACGCCCCCGACGATCTGGGGGAGGTCCTCGGTCGCGACGTCGATCCCGGCGTCGGGGCGCAGGTTGAGCTTGGCGAGCGTCACGACCGTGCCGAGGTCGATCGGCCCGACGCTGGCCGGGACGACGATCGCCAGCCCGGCGACGCCGCCGCCGAAGCCGGCGGTCAGGTACACGCGTGCGCCGAGCGCGAGCGGCTCCGGGCCGTTGCCCACGACGACCCGCGCCGAGCCGACGCGCGAGTCCTCACCGCACGCGGCGGCGCGCGCCTGGGCGACCGGGCACTGTGGCACCGAGCCCAGGCGGCCGGCGAGCCCCGGCGGCAGCGACACCGTCGAGCGCAGCAGGTGCGCCTGCCCGTCGGGGCGCTCGATGCGCACAGTCAGCGCCGTGTCGGCGCCGGCCGCCGTCGTGCTCGAGGCCAGCCCGAGGGCCGGCCCGAAGGCCGGCGAGCAGCCGACCACGTCGCCGAAGTCGCTGGGCGCCTGCGCCGCTGCGCCGCTGTACGGCGTCATGGTGGCGGTCGCGCTGAAGCGCCCGCACGTCGGGGGCGAGCTGAGCACGGCGCGCGGGCCGCCCTTGTAACGGAAGAAGAACTCGGTGAAGGGCACCTGCGGTGCGTCGTTGAAGACGTTGGTGACCTGGCCGGTCTGCGGATCGACGGTGACGTCGCCGATGAGCTTGACGCGCAGCCGCGGGTCCTCGACGGCGACGAAGTTGCGCAGCTTCGCGGTCGGCGTGGGCGTGCCGAAGTAGACCTTGCCGGTGAGCGAGCCGATCAGCGGCGTGTCGAAGCGGACGTCGCCGATCTCCGAGGACGCGGGGCACTGCGGCGCGCGGTCCTCCTTGAGGCCGAACTGCGCTTCGGTGCACGCCGTCAGCCCGTTTGCCATCCCCGGCGAGAGCGAGAGCCCGGCCGGCAGCTTGAGCTCGACGCGCCGGACGTTGGCCTGCACGCGGTTATCGCCGACCGGGGCGGGGACCTTGAGCGTCGCGGTGGCCTCGCCGGGCGTGTCGGGCGGCGACTGCTTGGGGGTGATGGCGAGCGAGGGCGTGAACGGCACGCCCGCGCAGTCGGTCGGGGTGAAGGTGTCGCTCGCGGAGGCGCCCGCGCCCTTGTACGCGCCGGCGTCGAGGCGGACCGTCGCCGGCTGACAGCTCGTGGGCACGGTGATGAACGGCTTGGTCAGCGTGGCGTACGCGCTCTTCGGTCCCCACAGGGTCAGGGCCATGTGGGTGATCGTGGTGTCCAGTCCGAGGGCCTTGTTGGGAATGTCGGCGGTGACGGTGTCCAGGCCGTAGTCGGTCAGGCGGGTGCGGATCGACGTCTGCAGGCGGATCGTGTCCAGGCCGAGCACGCTGATGTTGATGCCCAGGCGGGCGGGCTCGTCGGCGTTGGGCTGCAGGTTGGAGACCGTGCCCTGCAGGGCCACGGGGAGGCCAAGCGACTCGGCGCTCGTCGACACCGTGCCGACCTGCGTGTCGGCCGGGCAGGTGCCCGAGGCGAACGTGGCCTGCGGGCATTTCGGCGTCGCGCTGGGGTCGCCGATGAGTCCTGGCGCCATGTGGATGGTGAGGCTCTTGAGGTCGTCGTCGCCCGTCTGGCCGACGTCGAACGAGACGCAGAGGTCACGATGCGAACCGGCCGGAGCGTCGACGGCGGCGCCCGTCTGGCACGTGGCCTTCGGCGTGATCGGGTGCGCGACGACGTTCGAGACCGTGATGTCGGCATTGGCCGCGGCGGGAACGGCGAGAAAAAGCGCCGCGAGGGCGCAGACGAGCGGGAGGCGTGGGGGCATATGAGGGAGGTGTTGAACTATGTTCGACAGTGAACGCGGGCGTTTATATCAGACGCCACCTGGCAAGGCGGCGGAAGAGGTACGACGTGGGACACGAGGGGGAGAACGCCGGCGACGGTCAAAACTTGCGCCTCCCGCAAACC
>DATBKW010000058.1:0-10034 GCA_036555665.1 Solirubrobacteraceae bacterium
CACCCCAATGAAAAGCCGACCGGATGCGATATCGCCGCGGGCGGTTTTCCTTAAGACTGGATCCGAGCGCTCCCGCGGCTGCGCGTCTGGACGTCCCAGACTGCTGGGATAAGGAGCATGCAGACGTTGCCGACGAAGATCGCTGCCGCCCCGATCCAGAGGGCCGACGAAGTTCCCACGGCGGCGGCGAGTGGGCCGGCGATGGCGGCGCCGAGCGGGGTGAGGACGAACGAGCCGAAGGCGTCGTAGGAGGCGACGCGTGACTGTGCGTGCTCGGGCACTTCGCGCTGGAAGATCGTGAACCAGAGCGCCGCGTGGTTGGAAAGACCGAAGCCCCCGGCGAACGCGGCGACGGCGATCACCCAGGTTGGGGCGCCGGTGGCCAGCGCCGCGAACTGCGGGAGGATGAGCAACGGCCAGAGGATGCACGCGACGAGCGGCTTGGCGGGGCGCAGGCGCATGGCGGACACACCGCCGGCGATTGCGCCGGCCCCGCTGGCCGTCAGGATCGCGGCCCATGCGCCGGCGCCGCCGAGGCGGTCGTCGGCGATGGCAGGGCCGAGGACTTGCAGGAACATGAAGAACACGTTTCCCAGGCCAAAGATCAGGACGGTCGACCACAGCCATGTGCGTGCTGTGAACTCGCGCCAGCCGGCTCGCAGCTCGTGAAAGAAGCGCTCCGGCCGCGCGCCGCTGCGCCGCGCGATCCGCATGCGCGCGAGCAACGCGGCGCACGCAAAGAACGACAGACTGTCGAGCGCGAGTGCCCAGCCCGGATTGAGCGCGACGACAAGGACGCCGCCCAGAGCGGGGCCGACGACCCGAACGCCGCTGCGCGACAAGCCCTGCAGAGCGTTGGCCTGCTGCAGCCGGGCCGGGCTGACCGTCTGGGGTACCAGCCCGGTCTCGGCGGGGACGACCAGTCCGCCACCAAGTCCCCACACGATGCCGGTCGCTACGAAGAGGGGCACGGTCGCTGCTCCTGCGAGCACCGCGATTGCGAGCACACCTTGCGCGATTCCTTGCAACAGCGAAGCGCCGACCAACACAAGGTTGCGGCGGGCACGGTCAGACAGCACACCCCCGAAGATCAACATCGAGGCACTGGCGACCTCGCGCGCAGCAAGCACAACGCCGAGCGACGTCGCACCGGCCACGCCGAGCACAGCAAACGCCAGCGCGAGCGCCCCGACGATGCTGCCCATCGACGTCAGCAGCGTCGCGCTGAAGAGCAGTGTGAACTCACGCTCGCGTAAGGCACCCAGACCCGGCGCAAGGCGTCCCGCGAACACCCCCACACCATTCACCATCGTGCAACCGGACAGCCGCGCGCAGGCATCCGGGCGGCCGCCGATAGGCTGGCGGCCGATGCTGTCCGATCGCTTCCGCGCTGCCGTCGAACAAGGGAATGTCGATCGGGTGCCTGAGCTGTTTCACGAGCGCGCCGTGTTCCGCAGTCCTGTGCTCTTCAAGCCGTATGAAGGCCGTGATCAGGTCATGAAGGTCCTGCGAGCGGCCGAGCAGGTGCTCGGGATCGGCGAGAAGTTTCGGTACCTGCACCAGCTCGAAGACCCAGCCGATCGCGTAGCGATCCTGGAGTTCGCAACCGAGCTCGATGGGAAGCAGGTCGAGGGGATCGACAAGCTCACGTTCGACGACGACGGCTTGATCACCGAGCTCAAGGTGATGATCCGTCCGGCCTCGGCTCTCCAGCTCGTCGCGGCGAAGATGGCCGCCGAATTCCCGAAGGTCGGCCTCCGCCTTCCAAGCTGACCCAGGCCAATGCGGCGGCATCGACGCGTACACGCGCGTCTGTGCCGGGCCGCTCGACACCCGTTGCCGTGCCTCCGCGGGGCGACCAACGGCCGCAACGGGAGCGCGTGAGCGCTCTGGCGCGCGTCGTGGCGCGAGCTGTGTGCGGGCGCGGGCTCCCAGGATGAACTGCAGGGTCTGTCGGCCACGGGGTAGGTGCACGTGGTGGGCGGTGGCGATCCTCCTGCCCGCGACGCTCAGCGTGGCGTCGACCGTCACCGGGTTGCGGACGCTGACCGCGATGGGGTGTCGTCGCGCGGTGGTCCCGCCGGGCTGGCGTACAGGTGGTCCTTGCCGGACCCGCAGACGTAGGGGCCACGCTGCCGCCGGGAAAGTCGGGGGAGCCGCGGTTGGTCGGGACGGATGGGGCACCGCTGCCCGGCCACCTCCCTCCGCCCGCAGGTGGCGTGGGCCCGCCACAAGCGTCGTCCGCGGATGCGGCCGGCACGAGGCCTGCCCGCCCAACGCCAAGGACCCTCCGATGACCGAGCATCTGCGGTCATCGGCCGCGAGCTGACCGGTCATCGCTGCCGGCGCGAGTGGACTTCGTGACGGGCACCGAGGGCGGCAAGAGTGGCGGCAAGCAGGAGCGAGGGCGGAAGAGCGCGCGTCACGCGGTCCCTGCACTGCGGACGAGGCGGGGCCGGGGCGCTCGTTGACCGGACGATCGACGAAGTGTTCGGGCAATGAGTGACCCGGCCCCGCCCGACCACCGGCGTCGGAGCAGGCCCGCTATCCTCTCCCGTCCGTCATGCCGAAGATGAAGACCCATTCGGGCGCGAAGAAGCGCTTCAAGGTGACCGCCAAGGGCAAGGTCCGCGGCCGCCATGCCAACTCGAGCCACATCCTCGAGAAGAAGTCGCCCAAGCGCAAGCGCGCCTTCGGCAAGCCCCGTGAGATCTCCGACCACGACATCCCGCGCGTGAAGAAGATGCTGGGAGTGGGCAAGTGACGCGCGTCAAGCGCTCGGTCAACGCGCGCAAGAAGCGCCGGGCGACACTCGAGCGGGCCAAGGGCTTCCGCGGCGAGGCGCACTCGAACTACAAGCGCGCCAAGGAAGCGGTCATGAAGGCCGATTCCTACGCCTATCGCGACCGCCGCAACCGCAAGCGCGACTTCCGCCGGCTGTGGATCGTGCGGATCAACGCCGCCGCCCGCCAGAACGGCCTGAACTACGGCACCTTCATGCATGGCCTGAAGCTGGCCGGCATCGAGCTCGACCGCAAGGTGCTGGCCGACATCGCCGTCCGCGACCCCGAGACCTTCCGCCGATTTGCCGATGCCGCCCGAGAGGCGTCGGCTGCTGCCGCCTAGCAACCGCCGACATCGCAAGCCTCCCGGGCGCCGCATCCACAGGATCGGCGCTCGTTTTCGTTAAGCGACCAAGACCGATGATCACCAGCCCGCACAACGACAAGCTCAAGGAGGTCCGTCGGCTTCAGCGCCGCCGCGAGCGGCGCTTCGTGGCCGAGGGCGAGGACCTCCTGCGGGCCGCGGCGGACGCCGGCTGGCCGGCCGTCTACGAGCTGCGCGCGGGCATCGACGTCGAGGCGGCGCTGCTCGACGGCGTCTCGGCGCTGGGCTCGGGCACGCGCGCGCTGGCCGTCTACGAGCAGCGCTGGGCGCAGCCGACCGGCCCGTTGTGCATCGCGCTCTGGGGCGTCCACGACCCCGGCAACGTTGGCACCGTCCTGCGGGGCGCGCACGCGTTCGGCGCGGCGTGCGTCGCGATCGGGCCCGACACCGCCGATCCCTTCGGGCCGAAGGCGGTGCGGGCGTCGATGGGGGCGATTTTCTCGGTGCCCGTCGCGCGGGTGGCCGGCGTGGCGCAGCTGCCGGGGCCGCGCACCGCGCTGGTGGCACGCGACGGCGAGGCGCTGCGCGGGCCGAGCGAGGGGACGCTGGTCGTCGGCGCGGAGCGGACCGGCCTGTCCGCAGAGGTGGTGGCGGCCTGCGAAGCGACGGCGAGCATCGAGATCGTCGGCGACTCCCTCAACGCTGCCATGGCGGCGACGATCGGCCTCTACGAGTGGACTAGGGTGGCGCCCCGATGATCGAGCGCATCGACGAGCTGCGCACGCAGGCCGAAGCGGCGATCGCCACCGCCGATACGACGCGTGCCCTGGAGGAACTCAGGGTGCGGTATCTGGGACGCAAGGCGGAGCTTCCGAACCTGCTCCGTAGCGTTGCGCAGCTGCCGGCAGAGGAGCGCGGAACGGTTGGGCGGGCTGCAAATGAAGCGCGGCAACTGCTGGAGGGGCTGATAGAGGCACGGGCGGGGGAGCTCGAGGCCGGCGAGCTCGACGCGCGCCTGGTCGCCGATCGCGTCGACGTGACCCTGCCCGGCGAGCCGCCGCAGCCGATCGGCCGTCTGCACCTGCTCACCGCGACCTGGCGCGAGCTCGAGGACGTCTTCATCGGCCTGGGCTTCACCGTCGTCGAGGGCCCGGAGGTCGAGACCGTCCATTACAACTTCGACGCGCTCAACCACGACGCCACGCACCCCGCGCGCGACCGCACCGACACCTTCTACGTGGCCGACGACGTTGTGCTCAGAACCCACACGTCGCCGATGCAGATCCGCGCGATGGAGGCCCACCCGCCACCGCTGTACGTCGTCATTCCCGGCCGCACCTACCGCCGCGACAACGACGCCACCCACACCCCGATGTTCCACCAGGTCGAGGGCCTGGCCGTCGACGAGGACATCACGCTGGCCGACCTCAAGGGCACGCTGCTGGCCTTCGCGCGCGCGGTCTTCGGCGAGGAGCGCGACGTGCGCCTGCGCCCGCACTTCTTCCCGTTCACCGAGCCCTCGGTCGAGGTCGACGTCTCGTGCTTTCAGTGCGGCGGCGACGGCCACCTGCGCGACGGCTCGCGCTGCAACATCTGCAAGGGCGAGGGCTGGCTGGAGATCCTCGGCGCCGGCGAGGTCGACCCCAACATCTACGCCTACGTCGACGACGACCGCTACGACCCCGAGAAGGTCCAGGGCTTCGCGTGGGGTCTGGGCATCGAGCGCGTCGCGATGCTCAAGCACGGCGTCACCGACCTGCGCCTGTTCTACGACAACGACCTGCGCTTCCTGGAGCAGTTCGGATGAGGGTGCCGCTGGAATGGCTGAGCGAGTACGCCGACGCCGGCCTGCCGGTCAAGGCGCTCGAGGAGCGCCTGACCATGACCGGCACGAAGGTCGAGGCGGTGCACCACCACGGGGTCGGCGCGCTCGAGCGCTTCGTCGTCGGCCGTGTGCTCGAGGCCGAGCGCCATCCCGACGCCGACCGGCTGACCGTCTGCTCCGTCGACGTCGGCGACGGCGGCCCGCAGCAGATCGTCTGCGGCGCGCCGAACGTCGCGGCCGGCCAGACCGTCGCCGTCGCGCGGCCCGGCGCGGTCATGCCCAACGGCATGGAGCTCGGCGTCGCCAAGCTGCGCGGCGTGGAGTCCAACGGGATGATCCTCGCCGAGGACGAGCTCGGGATCGGCACCGACCACGCCGGGATCATGGTCCTCGGCGACGAGCACGCGCCGGGCACGCCGCTCAAAGCGGTCCTGCCCATCTTCACGGCCGTCTTCGAGTTCGAGATCACGCCCAACCGGCCCGACTGCCTGGGCGTCTACGGCGTCGCCCGCGAGGTCCATGCCGCGACGGGCGCCCCGCTCAAGCCGCCGCCGTGGGCACAGGACCTCCGCACCGGCGCGGAGATCCCGGGCGTCGAGATCCGCGTCGAGGATCCCGAGCTGTGCCCGCGCTTCACCGCCCGCGTCTTCGAGGACGTCACCATCGGCCCCTCGCCGCCGTGGCTGAAGGCGCGGCTGATGGCCGCCGGCCAGCGGCCGATCAACAACGTCGTCGACATCACCAACTACGTGATGCTGCTCGCCGGCAACCCGCTGCACGCCTTCGACCTCGACCGCATCGAGGGCGGGCGGCTCGTCGTCCGCCGCGCGCGACCCGGCGAGCAGATCACCACGCTCGACGACGTCGTGCGCACCCTCGACGACCAGATGCTCCTCATCGAGGACGACGCCGGGCCGACGTCGATCGCCGGCGTCATGGGCGGCCAGCGCTCCGAGGTCCACGACGGCACCACGCGCGTGCTGATGGAGGTCGCCAATTGGAACGGCCCCAACATCCACCGGACCTCGCAGCTGCTGAACCTGCGCAGCGAGGCCAGCGGACGCTTCGAGAAGGGCCTCGCGCCCGAGCAGGCCATGGAGGCCCAGATCGTCGCCACGCAGCTCATGATCGAGCTCACCGGCGCGCGCCTGGTGCCCGGCACCATCGACGTCGGCGGGCCCGGCCCGCCACCGAAGGTCATCCGCCTGCGCGAGCGGCGCGTCGCCGAGCTGCTCGGCCGCGCCATCGAGCGCCCGCGCCAGGCCGAGATCCTCACCGCACTGCAGTTCGGCGTCACCGACGCTGACGACGGCCTCGACGTCAGCGTTCCCGCCTTCCGGCGCAACGACGTCTACCGCGAGGCCGACCTCGTCGAAGAGGTTGCGCGCATCGACGGCCTCGAGAAGCTGCCGGCCACGCTGCCCAAGCGCCGCGGCAGCGCCGGGCGCCTGACCACCGTCCAGCGCCTGCGCCGCCGCGCGGTCGACGCGCTCGTCGGCCGCGGCATGTACGAGACGGTCGGCTGGAGCTTCACCGATCCCGGCCTCGCCGACCGCCTGCGCCTGGCGCCCGACGACCCGCGCCGCGACTTCGTCGTCCTGGAGAACCCGATGAGCGAGGACCACTCGGTCCTGCGCACGACGCTGGCCGGCGCGCTGCTCGACGCCGCCCGCCACAACACGGCGCGCGGGATGCCCGACCTCGCGCTGTTCGAGTGCGGCACCGTCTACCGCGCGACGACCGACAAGCTTCCGCACGAGCACCGCGCGCTGGGCGGGATCCTGACCGGCCGCCTGCACCCGCAGACGTGGGGGACTCCCGAGCCGCCGCGTGCGGGGTTCTTCGCCGCCAAGGGCGTGCTCGGCGCCGCCCTGGACGCGATCCGCGTGCGCTGGGACGTCGAGCCCGCCACCGAGCCGTTCCTGCACCCGGGGCGCACCGCGCGGGTCAGCGCCGGCGGCGAGGACGTCGGCTGGCTCGGTGAGCTGCACCCGCTCGTCGCCCGCACGTGGGACCTCGACCACGGCGCCGCGCTCTTCGAGGTCGACCTCGACCGCGTGCTGGGCCACGCCGACGCGGTGCCGCAGTACGTCGACCTCACGAGCTTCCCCGCGCTGCGCATGGACCTGTCGGTCACGCTGCCCGAGGACGTGCCGGCGGCCACCGTCGTGGCCACCGTGCGCGAGGCCGGGGGAGACCTGCTGGCCGACGCGCGCGTCTTCGACCTCTACCACGGCGAGCAGGTCGGCGCGGGGCGCAAGTCGCTGGCCCTCGCGCTCGCCTTCCGGGCGCCGGACCGCACGCTGACCGACGAGGACGTCGCGCCTCTGCGCGAGCGCATCGTCGGCGCGCTGCACGATGCCCTGGGGGGCGACCTACGTGCCTAGCGTCGTCGTCGCCGGTGCATCGGGCTACACCGGCGCGCTCGCCGCCGCCATCCTGCAGCGCCACCCGCGCTTCGACCTCGTTGCGGTGACCAGCCGCTCGGACTCGGGCACGCGGCTGAGCGACCTCTATCCCTTCCACCGCGTCCACCTGACGCTCGAGGAACTCGACCTCGACCGCCACGGCGGCGTCGACGCGGCCATCGTCGCCTACCCGCACGGCGCTGCCGCGCCGATCGTCGCCGCGCTGCACGAGCGCGGCGTGCGCGTCGTCGACCTGTCGGCCGACTTCCGCCTGCGCCTCGTCGAGGTCTACGAGGACTGGTACGTCCCGCACCCGCACCCCGAGCTCATCGGCGAGGCGGTCTACGGCCTGCCCGAGCTGCGCCGCGCCCAGATCGAGGGCGCCGACATCGTCGCCAACCCCGGCTGCTACCCGACCGCCACGCTGCTGGCCCTCGCGCCGCTCGCGCCCTGGCTGCAGGACGCGGTCGTCGACGCCAAGAGCGGGGTGTCCGGCGCGGGGCGCGCGCCGACCCACACCACGCACTTCGTCTCGGCCGACGAGAACGTCACGCCCTACGGCGTCGGCCGCCACCGCCACATGCCCGAGATCGACCAGGAGCTCGCGTCGCTCGGCGCGCCGGTCCGCGTGACCTTCACGCCGCACCTGATGCCGCTCGACCAGGGCGAGCTCGTGTCGTGCTACTGCACCCTGCGCGAGCCGGTCGACGTCGACGCCCTGTTCACGCGGGCCTACTCGCGCGAGCCGTTCGTCGAGCTGACCGACCGCCCGCCCGGCGTGCGCGACGTGCGCGACACCAATTACTGCCGCATCCACGCGCGCTTCGACGAGCGCACCAACAAGGCGTTCGTCTTCGCCGCGATCGACAACCTCTGGAAGGGCGCGTCGTCGCAGGCCGTGCAGAACCTCAACCTGATGTTCGGCTACGACGAGACGGTGGGCCTGTGAGGTCGACGACGGGCTTCTTCACCTCCCGCTGGGTCGAGGTCCCCGAGTGGGTGCGCGAGGACCCCGCCGGCGGGCTGCCACAAGGCTTCCGCGCAGCCGGCGTGGCCGCCGGGATCAAGCCCAGCGGCGGCACCGACGTCGGCCTGCTGGTCTCCGACGCGCCCGAGACGACGAGCGCCGCGCGCTTCACGCGGTCGGGCGTGCTCGCCGCGCCGGTGCTGCTGACCCAGGAGCGCGCGCGCCTCGACGCGCTGCGCGCCGTGGTGGCCAACTCCGGCAACGCCAACGCCGCCACCGGCGGCCGCGGCCTCGACGACGCGGCCAAGATGCAGGGCGCCGCCGCCATGGCGGCGAGCGTGGAGGCCGACCAGGTGGCGGTCGCCTCGACCGGCGTGATCGGCGTGCCATTGGACTCGCGCGCGGTGGTCGGCGGCCTGGCGCGCGCGCGCGCCGAGCTGCGCGCCGACGGCGACGCCGACTTCAGCGCCGCGATCATGACCACCGACGCCTTCGAGAAGCGCGCGGCGCTTGCGGTCGAGCTGTCGGGCGGCACCGTGCGCCTGTGCGCCCAGGCCAAGGGCGCCGGCATGATCCAGCCCGCCTTCGCCACCATGCTGTGCTTCGTGCAGACCGACGCCGCGCTGGCCGCCGAGACGGCCGACCTGCTGCTCGGCGTCTGCGTCAAGCGCTCGTTCGACCGCATCTCGGTCGACGGGCAGCTGTCGACCAACGACACGGCGATCCTCATGTGCTCGGGCGCGAGCGGCGTCGCGGTGCAGGCCGAGTCCGACGACGAGCTGCGCTTCGGGCAGGCGCTCGACGCGCTGCTGCGCCAGCTCGCGCTGCACATCGTGCGCGACGGCGAGGGCGCGGCGCGGATCGGCCGCGTCGTCGTCAACGGCGGCCACGAGGCAAACGTCGAGGGCGCCGCGCGGGCGGTGGCCAACTCGCCGCTGGTCAAGGCGGCGCTGCACGGCGGCGACCCCAACTGGGGGCGCATCGTGCAGTCGGTCGGCATGGCGCTGCCGGGCACCGCGCCGCTGCCGGTCGACGTGACGATCGAGGGCGTCCAGGTCTGCGCGGGCGGCGTCGCGATCCCGTTCGACACCGAGGACCTCGCCGAGCGCGTGGCGCGCGACGAGGTCGAATACGTCATCGGCCTGCCCGGCGACGGCCGCGAGACCGAGGTCTTCTTCTCCGACCTCAGCCACGAGTACGTGACGATCAATGCGGAGTACACGACGTGAGGGACGTCGGCACGCTCTTGGAGGCCCTCCCGTACATCCGGGAGTTCCACGGCAAGACGATCGTGATCAAGTACGGCGGCGCCGCGATGGAGGACCCGGCGCTGCGCGAGGAGTTCGCCCGCGACGTCGTGTTGCTCAAGTACGTCGGCCTGAACCCGATCGTCGTCCACGGCGGCGGGCCGGAGATCACCAGCTACATGAAGCGCCTCGGGCTGCCGGTCGAGTTCGTCGGCGGGCTGCGGGTCAGCGACGCCGAAACCGTCGAGGTGGCCAAGATGGTCCTGGTCGGCAAGGTCAACAAGGACATCGTCCTGCGCATCAACCGCCACGGCCAGCCGGCGGTCGGCCTCAGCGGTGACGACGGCCAGCTCTTCCGCGCCAGCCGCCAGGCCGGGCCCGGGGGCGAGGACGTCGGCTTCGTCGGCAAGATCGACCGCGTCGACGTCGACGTGCTCAACCACATCGCCCAGGACTACATCCCGGTCGTCGCGTCGATC
>DATBKW010000059.1:0-2924 GCA_036555665.1 Solirubrobacteraceae bacterium
CGGCGGCACGAAGCCGTGGCCGAGCGTGTACATCGGCATCAGCGGCGTCAGGCCCGCCGTGTCGCCGAAGTCGTAGGCGTAGACGCCCTGGGTCAGCGTCGGGCAGGCGGCCGGCTCGGCGGCGACGAAGCGCGGGCCGGATCCGGCGCGCAGCTTGCGCCGCAGCCACGGGTAGGCCAGCCCGGCGAAGTTCGAGCCGCCGCCGACGCAGCCGACGACGACATCCGGCTCGTCGCCGGCCAGTTCCATCTGGGCGATCGTCTCCTGGCCGATCACGGTCTGGTGCAGGAGCACGTGGTTGAGCACCGAGCCCAGCGAGTAGTTCGCCTCGTCGTCCTGGGCGGCGACCTCGACCGCCTCGGAGATGGCGATCCCGAGCGAGCCGGTCGGCGAGCCCGCGTTCGCGCGGCCCGATTGCGTCTCCTCGCTGGGCGAGCGGTGCACGGTCGCGCCCCACGTCTGCATCATCGAGCGCCGGTACGGCTTCTGGTCGTAGGAGGAGCCGACCATGAAGACCTCGCACTCCAGGCCGAACAGCCGGCAGGCGAAGGCCAGCGCGGAGCCCCACTGGCCGGCCCCGGTCTCGGTCGTGAGCTTGGCGATGCCGGCCTGCGCGTTCTCGTAGGCCTGGGCGACCGCGGTGTTGGGCTTGTGCGAGCCCGCCGGCGAGACCCCTTCGTACTTGTAGTAGATGCGCGCCGGCGTATCGAGCTCGGCCTCCAGGCGCCGCGCGCGGTAAAGCGGCGTCGGACGCCACAGCTTGTAGGCCTCGCGCACCGCGTCGGGGACCTCGACCTCCGGCTCGGCGCTGACCTCCTGGAGGATCAGCGCCATCGGGAAGATCGGCGTCAGGTCGTCGGGCCCGGCGGGGGCCATCGTGCCCGGGTGCAGCGGCGGAAGCGGATCGCCGGGCAGGTCGGGGAGGAGGTTGACCCAGTGGGTCGGGATCGCGTCCTCGGAGAGCAGGAACTTCGTTTGCGTGTCGGCCATGGCCGGCCAACCCTATCCTCACGCCATGGGCGTGCGCGGCACGGATCCCGGCCCGTCGGTCGAGCAGGCCGTCGCGCTCTACGCGGCGGGCTACTTCCCGATGGACGACCTCGAGGAGGAGCACAACCCGCTGCCGTTCTACGCGGCCGAGCGCCGCGCGGTGCTCGAGCTCGACGAGGGCTCGCGCGCGGCCGTCCGCCGGCGCGTCCGCCGCAGCCTGCGCGCCGCCCCCGACGACTGGCGCCTGGTCCGCGACGAGCGCTTCGAGGAGGTCCTCGACGCGTGCGCGCGCCCGCGCGAGCCCGGCGACGGGGTCTGGCTCACGCCGCGCCTGCGCGGTCTGTACCGCCGCCTGCACGAGGCCGGCCTGGCCCACAGCTACGAGATCCACGCGGGCGACGAGCTCGCCGCCGGGCTGGTCGGCATCCTCCTCGGCCGCGCCGCGATGCTCGAGTCGATGTTCCACCACGTCGACCACGCGGGCAACGTCCTGCTCGCCCGCACCCTCGACGACCTCGCCGCCCACGGCTTCGACCTCTGCGACATTCAGCTGCCGACCGACCACACGACGTGGCTGGGCGCGCGGCTCGTCGCGCGGGAGGAGTACGAGGCGCGGCTGAGGGCGGCGTTGATGGGTTGAGTGCCGGCCCGCGGCCGCCTGCCGCGGACGCTCGCGGCGCCGCGCTGCCAAGGCACCGAGGGCGGGGGGGTCCGAGCGTGAGCGCGTCCGCGCCCAGCCACCCTCACTGCCCCTGGCCGCGAATCGCCGCACACCACGGCGGAGAGTCAATTCAAAGACGGGTCCATCGGCATCGTCGACAGCAGCGCGTACTCGTGGCCCTTGCGCCGCAGGACCGTCGCCCACAGCTCCTCGGGGTCGTCAGTGAAGACGTCCTCGCGGCGGGCCGGCTCGACGATCCAGGACTCCTCCTCCATCTCGGCCTCGAGCTGACCGGGACCCCAGCCGGCGTGGCCGGCGAAGACGCGGCGCCGCCGCAGCGTGGCGGCGAGCGCGTCGGCGTCGTCGATCTCGGCCGGCACGAAGCCGAGGTCCTCGTCGACGAGCAGCGCCGACTGCGACGGCTCCCCGAACTCGGCCAGCACCACGACCGACTGCGGCGCGACCGGGCCGCCGACGTGGACGACCGAGCCGTCGTCGGCCAGCCACGCGAGGTCGGGCACCGCCTCGCCGACCGTCGTCTCGGCCGCGCGGTTGAGCACGAGGCCCATCGCACCCTCCTCGCCGTGCTCGGTCATGTAGACGACCGTGCGCCGGAAGTTCGGGTCGTGGATCGAGGGCGACGCGATGAGCAGCTGGCCCTTGAGCGACGCGGCCATGGCCCCATTGTGCCCGCTCACGGCAACACCCGAAGCACCCGTAACCGTAAGTGGTGGTTAGCCACACCTCCCAAGACGACCTCGGCATTACCGTCGAACGAATGCACCGGTCCACCGCTCTCCTCCTCGCCGTCGCGCTGGCGGCCGTTGTCTGTCTCGTCGGCTGCGGCGACAGCGACGACGAAGGCTCGGCGCCTCCTGCCGCCGTCGCCTCCAAGCCCGCGCCCAAGGCGCCCGCCGCCGCCGACAAGCTCGACGCCTCCGATGCCGCGATTCTCGCCGGCGTCAACAGGGCCGTCGCTCAGTACTGCGTGTCCAAGCACAAGATCACTCCCGGCGAGATCACCGCCGCCGTGGCCACGCTCGAATCGCTCTACGACATCGACCCGGCAGCCGTCGGCTCCAACGGCGAAAGCGTCAAGCAGACCGCGCGAACGATTCAGCGCAAGCTGCGCGCCTGTGGCGACCGCAGCGCCGCGCGGCGCGTGGCCAAGCTCACGGGCTGACCTTCGGCAGCGCGCCCGCGGCGCGCCCGATGCCGGCCCACACGTCCGGGTCGCGGTCGAGCGCCGTGCGCAGCGTCCAGCGCTGGGCGG
>DATBKW010000060.1:0-22189 GCA_036555665.1 Solirubrobacteraceae bacterium
GGTCATCGACCGCACGGCGATCATCCTCGACATCTTCGCCGACCACGCCAACAGCGCCGAGGGCAAGCTCCAGGTCGAGCTGGCCCAGCTGCAGTACAACCTCGCGCGCATGCGCGGGCTGTGGACGCACCTCGAGCGCCTCGGCGCGTCGGCGTCGGCGCCGGGCATCGGCACCAGGGGCCCGGGCGAGACGCAGATCGAGACCGACCGCCGCCTGGCGCGCGACCGCATCTCGGCGCTCAAGCGCAAGCTCGGCGAGGTCAAGTCCTCGCGCGCGGTCATGCGCGCCGAGCGCGAGCGCGCGCATCTGCCGCGTCTGGCGCTGGCCGGCTACACCAACGCGGGCAAGTCGACGCTGCTCAACGCCTTCACCGGCGCGACGGTCGGCGTGCGCGACCGCCTCTTCCACACGCTTGACCCGAGCACGCGCGCGGCGCGCCTGAACGGGCGCACGTACCTGCTCACCGACACCGTCGGCTTCATCCGCAAGCTGCCCCACCAGCTCGTCGACGCCTTCGGCGCCACGCTGGAGGAGACGACGATGGCCGACCTCATCCTGCACGTGGTCGACGCCTCGGTGCCCGAGGCCGAGATGGACGCGATGCTGCGCGCCGTCGACACGGTCCTCGACGAGATCGGCGCCGGCGACCGCCCGCGCCTGCTCGTCCTCAACAAGGCCGACGCGGTCGACGACGAGCGCCGCGAGGAGCTGCGCTTCGCCCACAGCGACGGGATTCTCGTGTCGGCGCTGACCGGCGACGGGCTCGACGAGCTGGCCGAGCGCATCGAGCACGCGTTCCGGGAGACGCTGCGGCCGGTCGACCTGCTGCTGCCGTTCGAGGAGGGCGGGCGCCTGGCCGAGCTGCACGAGGTGGCCGGCGACCTCGAGCGCACCGATACCGCCGAGGGCGTCCGCGTCCGCGCGCGCGTTCCCGCGACGATCGCCGAGCGCTACGCGCGCTTCGCCGTCGCGAACGGGCAGCCTGTCTAGCGCCGGTCGCCCGACCCCGACAGCACGCCGCGCCGCTGGCGCGAGAGCAGCTTGTCGAGGTTGGCCTGCGCGATGTCGTCGAGGTCGAGGTTGGCCTCGGTGGCGACCTGGGCCACGTACCAGAGCACGTCGCCGAGCTCGGCGGCGAGGGCGTCGCGGCGCTCGGCGCTGAGCACGCCGCCGTCGTCGCGCAGGAGCTTCTTGACCTTCTCGGCCACCTCGCCCGCCTCGCCGGCCAGCCCGAGGGTGGGGTAGACGAGGTTGTCGCCCGCGCCCGGATAGGTGGCCGTGCGCCGCGACAGCTCCTGATACTCGGAGATGAGCATCGCGCGACGCTAGCAGGCCAGGTGGACGGGCCCGGGCGGCGGCCGAGGTTCGGTTTGCCCCCCGGGCGAGGTTCGGTTTTCCACACCTTCGGAGACCTGATGACACCCGGGCATCGCAACGTGTTCGAACTACATTCACCCGCCCATGGGTCTGTCGACGCCGCGACTGGTGATGCTCGTTTCCGGAGCGCTCCTCGTCGTGTGCGGCTTCGCGGTCGGCGTGAGCGAGGCGTTCAAGCACGACCGCACCAGGACGGAGACGATCAGCCGCCACATCGAACGCGTCGTCGTGCGCGCCGGCACCGGCCACGTGCACCTCGAGGGCACCGAGGCGCCGCGCGTCATGGTGCGCGAGCAGTTGCAATGGCTGTGGCGCCGGCCACACGTGCGCACGGCCCTGCACGGCAGCACGCTGGCGGTCAGCGCCAGCTGCCCGGACTCCGGGCCGGTCAACCGCTGCAAGGCCGATCTGGACCTCGCGATCCCGTTCGACGCCGACGTCGTCGTGCAGGGCGACAGCGGCGACATCTCCGCCGAGCGCCTGGCCGGTCACCTGCAGATGACGACCAACAGCGGCGACGTCAGCGGCACCGACCTCAACCCGATCTCGGTGCGCGCCAACACCGAGGCCGGCGACGTGTCGCTGGAGTTCACCACCCAGCCGGTCTCGATCAGCGCGAACAGCGACTCAGGCGACGTGTTCGTCGCGGTGCCCGCCGGCGGCGAGTACCGCGTCGATGCGACCACCGACGCCGGCGACGTCACCGTCGAGGGCATCCTGCGCAACGACCGCGCGCTGCGCTCGATCTCCGCGACGGCCGGCGCCGGCGACGTGACGGTGCAGGGCCGCTGACGGCCCCTAATCCGGGATCAGCTTGAACTGCTTGAGGTAGGCCTGCGCGGCCTGCTCGGGAGTGTCCTTGTCGAGGTCGACGCGCGCGTTGAGCTCCTGCATGACGTCCGCGCTGAGGTTCTTGTTCACCGCGTCGATCGTGGCCGCAAGGTCCGGGCCCGCCTTGTCGGCGACCGACTCCTTCATCAAGAAGGTCGAGTTGTAGGGCGGGAACATGCGCTTGTCGTCTTCGAGCAGGACCTCGTCGTTGCGCTTGATCTGCGGGTCGGTGGTGAAGACGATCGAGAGGTCGGCCTGGCCGCTGGTCAGCACCTCGTGGCGCTGATCGATGTTGACCGGCACGAACTTCTTGAACGTCAGCCCGTAGACCTGCTCGAGGCCGAGGAGGCAGTCGCGTCGCGTACGGCACTCGGGCGAGCCGAAGAGCGTGAGCTGCGAGGCCTTCGGCTTGAGGTCGGAGATCTTCGTGACCCCGAGCTGCGTGGCCCTCTTCTTCGTCAGCCCGACCTCGTTGGACGAGGTGAACGGCGTGGGCGGGAAGGCTTGGATGCCCTCCTTGGCCATGCCGGCCTTGACCTGGTCGTAGGCCTCGCCGCTGTCGTGCGGCAGCTTGTCGGCCGGCACCTTGAGGAAGGACAGCAGCGCGGTGCCCGTGTACTCCGGGTAGCCGGAGATCTGGCCGCCCTTGAGCGCCTTGAGCGCGGTCTGCTCGTCGCCGAGGTTCAGCGCCGTCTTGACGGTGTACCCGGCCGCGCTGAACGCCTGGGCGTAGATCTCGCCGAGCACCTTCTGCTCGGTGAAGTTCTTGGAGCCGACGGTCAGCGCGACCTTCGCGTTGGCGTCGTTGTGCTTGATGGCCGCCGGCTGCTCCGGGCTCTCGGTCGTCGTGGCCGGGCTTGTACTGCCCGCGTTCTCGTTGTCGTTGCCGCCGCAGGCGGCAACGCCGAGGCCGAGGGCGAGCACGGCGGCGAGCGCCGGGATGGTGCGTCGCGTGCTCATGGTGTGGGTGCAACCCTCCTCTTGGGGATGAAGAGCAGGCGCCGCGGCGGCGCCTGCCCGGACAGCCTGACACCGGCCGGCGTGAGCTTGCGCTGCACGGCCGTGAGGCCGACCTGCGCTGCGATGGCGAGCAGGGCGACGAGGATGGCCGCTCCCAATCGGCCGGCCTCGCCGTAGCTCGAGGGGTTGATGATCGGGTCGCCGAGCGTCACGACGCCCGCCTCCGGGCCGAGGGTGGCCGTCGCGATGACGTTGACGGTCGAGGTCGTGATCCCGCCGAAGATCAGCGGCAGGGCCAGCGGCAGCTCGACGCGCGACAGGATCTGCGCGCCGGTGAGGCCCATGCCGCGCGCCGCGTCGACCGTCTCGGGATCGACGCCGCGCACGCCCGTGTAGGCGTTGAGAAGGATCGGGGGGATCGCCAGCAGGATGAGCGCCAGGGTGATGTTGAAGAAGCCGGCGCCCAGCGCGGCGAAGAACAGGAAGAAGACGCCCAGCGACGGCACCGCGCGGCCGGCATTGGTGACACTAACGACGAGGAACGAGCCGTGCCGGCTGTGGCCCAGCCACGCCCCGAGCGGCAGGGCCACCGCCGTGGCCACCGCGACCGACACGCCGGTGATGAGCAGGTGCTCCCACAGCAGCGGCAGCAGCTGGCTGCCGCCGACCTGCGCGCCACCCGGCCCTTCGCTCTTGGTGAAGATGAACTGGATGGCTTCGCCGAGCTGTCCGAGCACCGCGAGGATCATGCGGCCCTCGCGCGCGTCCAGGGCGTGAGCAGCCGCTGGGCGACGAGTAGCAGCCCGTCGAGGACGACCGCCATCAGCACGCACAGCGCGCCGCCGACCGCGATGTTGGAGATGAACTCCTTCTGCGAGGCCATCTGGTCGCCGAGCCCGCCGGCGCCGGCGTAGGTGGCCAGCGCCGCCAGGCCGACGGTCGTCGTGGCCGCGACGCGCAGGCCGGCGATGATGGCCGGCATGGCCAGCGGCAGCTCGACCCGCCACAGCAGCTGGCGACCGGTCAGGCCCATGCCCTGCCCGGCGTCGCGCGCTTCCTCCGGGACGCCGTCGAGGCCATCGATGATGTTGCGGAACAGGACCAGCAGCGTGTAGGCGGTGAGCGCGATGATCGCCGTCGTGTTGCCGCGCCCGGTGATCGGCAGCAGCAGGAAGAAGAAGGCGAGGCTCGGGATCGTGTAGAGGACCCCGGCGACCTGGGTGATCGGCGCGACGAGCCCGCGCCGCCGGTGCGCCGCGAGCGCGAGCACGAAGGCGATCGCGAAGCCGATCGCGACGGAGACGACGACGAGGAACAGGTGCTGCCAGAACGGCGAGACGTAACGGTCGAGGTGATGGACGATCCAGTTCGGGCAGAAGCCGTTGTCGGCCACGCAGCTATCGCCCGCGCGGTTGCGGAAGAAGTCGTTGCCCGCCTGGGCGAGCACGAGCGCGTTCATGCGCCGTCCTCCGCGTCGGCCTCTTTCTCGAGGAGCTCGTGGATGACGTCGACGCCCAGGACGCCGAGCACGCGACCGTCCGGGCCGATCACCGCGCCGAGCTGGACCGGGCTGCGCAGGAGGTCGCTGAGCGCGTCGCGCAGCGTCTCGTCCTCGCGCACGGTGCGCACCGGATGGCGCTCGCCCGCGCGCTCCCAGGCCACGGGGCGCCCGGCGTCGTCGCGCAGGAGCGCGAACGGCAGGCCGTCGTCGACGGGGTGCAGCGCGACGTCGCCGGCCTGGGTCAGGGCCAGGCGCTTGAGCGCGCGGTCGGCGCCGACGAAGTCCTCCACGAAGGCGTCGGCGGGCTGCATGAGCAGCTCGGCGGGCGTCGCGTACTGCGCCAGCACGCCGCCGGCCTTCAGCACCGCGATGCGGTCGCCGATCTTGATGGCCTCGTCGATGTCGTGGGTCACGAAGACGATCGTCTTGCGCAGGCGCTCCTGCAGGCCCAGCAGCTCGTTCTGCAGGCGCTCGCGGTTGATCGGGTCGACGGCGCCGAACGGCTCGTCCATCAGCAGCAGCGGCGGATCGGCGGCCAGGGCGCGGGCCACGCCGACGCGCTGGCGCTGGCCGCCCGAGAGCTGGACCGGGTAGCGGTCGCGCATGTCGTCCGGATCGAGGCCGATGAGCTCGATCAGCTCGTCGACGCGCGCGTTGATGCGCGAGCGCGACCAGCCCAGCAGCCGGGGGACGGTGGCGATGTTGTCGGCGATGGTGAGGTGGGGAAACAGGCCGATCTGCTGGATCGCGTAGCCGATCTCGCGGCGCAGGTCGGCGGGGCGGCGCGTGCGCACCGACGCGCCGTCGAGCAGGATGTCGCCGCTGGTCATCTCGAGCATGCGGTTGACGAGCCGCATCGCGGTCGTCTTGCCGCAGCCCGACGGCCCGACGAGCACGCAGACCTCGCCGGCGGGCACCTCGAGGCTGAGGTCCTGGATGGCGGGAGCTTCCGACCCCTCGTAGGTCTTGGAGACGTTGCGAAACTCGAGGGTGGCCGCCTGGGGGTGCGACGACACCCCGTCCGAGGGGGCGGAACTCACCGAACAGAGGCTAGCGGGCGGGTATTCCCGCGACGCGCCGCGCGTCGGCGTGCGCGGCGCGCTCGAGCGCGTCGTCGAGCGGGGCGAGCGGCTCGTCGAGGCGCAGCGCGGTGGCGATGAGCCAGTCGGCGAACCAGGCGTTCTTGGGCAGCAGCGGGCCGTGCAGGTAGGTCCCCACGACGTGGTCGCGCAGGACGCCCTCGAAACCCGAGGCGCCGGTGTTGCCGTGGCCCTTCAGCACGCGCCCGAGCGGCTGCTCGCCGGGCCCCAGGTGGGTGCGCCCGCCGTGGTTCTCGAAGCCCGCGAGCACCCGCTCGCCGTCGAGGCCGGGCAGACGGACCTCGATCGCCACGTTGCCGATCAGCCGCGGTCCCGGGTCGCGGACGGTGTGCAGGTCGACCAACCCGACACCCGGGATGCGCTCGTCGCCGAGCTCGTAGTGGTGGCCGAGAAGCTGGAAGCCGCCGCAGACCGCGAGCACGACCTTGCCCGCGGCCGCCGCCACGTGCAGGGCGTCGCGCTTGGTGTCGACCATGTCCTGCGCACACAGCGCCTGGTCGCGGTCCTGCGCGCCGCCGATGTAGAAGAGATCGTGCGCCTCGGGGTCGATGCCCTCGCCCAGGCCCGAAGCGACCACCTCGAAGCCGATCCCGCGCCAGGCGCAGCGGCGCTCGAGCAGCAGCACGTTGCCGCGGTCGGCGTAGATGTTCATCAGGTCCGGATAGAGCGCGCAGACGCGCAACGTGCGTTCAGCCACGCAGCATCACCACCGTCGAGCCGACGTACTCGAGCGTCTGCTCGATGCGGCGGGCAGGCTCGGCGTGCAACCCGAAGGCGACCGCCTCGTCCTCGAGCGTCTCGGGCTCGAGGCGGTCGAGCTCGACGACGTTGTCCAGGGTCGTCAGCGTGCCGTCGACGTCGATGATCTCGCGCACGCGGTCGATCGCAGCGCGACCGCCGAGGTCGCGCACGCGGACCGGCCGGCTGGCGTAGACGACGCCGTCGACCTCGCGGAAGTCGGGCGGCGGCGGCTGGTCGTGCTCCTCGTCGAAGCATTCCAGCGCGTCGGCCAGGGCCACCGCGAGCAGTCCGCCGGGCGCCAGGTGATCGCGCGCGCAGGCCAGGAAGCGCGCCCGGCCGGGCGCGCCGCCGAGCAGCTGCAGCGTCTGCATCGGCACGAGCATGAGCGGGAAGCGGCGATCGATGGCGAAGTCGCGGGCGTCGGCGGCGATGGTGCTGACGGCGAGCCCTTTGCCGCGCTCGCGCAAGGCGCCGAGCAGCTCGGCGCTGAGGTCCAGCGCGACGACCTCGTGGCCGCGGCGCGCGAGGTCGAGCGTGACGCGCCCGGTGCCGGCGCCGACGTCGAGGATCGGCGAGCCCTCGGCATCGGCCAGCTCGCGCCACAACCGCAGGTCGAGGTCGTAGCTGCCGCATTCGATGTCGTGCCAGATCACCTCCGTCAAAACGACCCCTCCGCGGCGCCGCGCGCGACGAGCGCCTCCCTCAGCGCCAGCATCGCGGTGTAGGTGGGCAGGGCGAACAGCCGGCCGTCGCCGGCGCGCAGCGCGTCGTCGAGGCCCGCTCCGAGGTCGGGCTGCACGGCGATGCGCTCGGTCGGCACGCCGGCGTACTTCAGCCGCAGGGCCATCTCGGCCGCCCTCGTGCCGCTGCACGTCACCCGGCGAACGCGCGGCGCGAGGACCTCGAAGTCGGCGTCCCACACCCAGCTGACGTCGCGCCCGTCGGCGATGTTGTCGTTGAGGACGGCGAAGACGTCGTGCTCGCCGTCCTCGAGGGTCAGCGTGCGCAGCACCTCGTTGGCGCCGGCCGGGTTCTTGACAAGCAGGATCGACAGCTCGCGGCCGGCGATGCGCAGCGTCTCGGCGCGCCCGAAGGCGGGGGAGACCGCCTGCAGCCCGGCGGCGACCTGCTCGAGGTTCGCGCCGAGCGACAGCGCGAGGGCGGCGGCGCCGAGCGCGTTGTAGACGTTGTAGAGGCCCGGGAGGGGGAGGACGATGGCGCGCTCGCCGGCCGGCGTGCGCAGCGTAAAACGCGCGCCGCGCACGCCTTCGAGGACGATCCCCGTGGCGGCGATCTGCGGCTCGGGGCGCGTGGCCCCGCAGCTGTCGCAGTGGTAGCGGCCGAGGTGGCCGAGGTAGACGGCGTCGTAGCGGTAGGGGGCGCCGCAGCGCCGGCAGTGCTTGGCGTCGGCGGCGTGCTGCATGGCCGGCAGGGCCATGCCGTCGTCGTCGACCCCGAAGTAGGTTGGGCGCTCGGGCTGCCGGTCGCGGCCCAGGTCGGCCACCGTCGGGTCGTCGGCGTTGAGCACGAGCGCCGCGTCGGTGCTCGCCGCCACCTGCGCCCAGCGGTCGGCGATCGTGTCCAGCTCGCCGTAGCGGTCGAGCTGGTCGCGGAAGAGGTTGGCCAGCAGCAGCGCCCGCGGGCGCAGGTCGGCGACGACGCGGTCGAGCCAGAACTCGTCGACCTCGAAGAGGCCGGTGTCGGCATCGCGCGGGCCGTCCATGAGCGCGGTCGCCACGCCGCCGGCCATGTTCGCCCCGGCACGGTTGTGCACGAGGCGCGCGCCGGCACGCTCGAGGATCTCCGCGGCCATCGCGGCGGTCGTCGTCTTGCCGTTGGTGGCCGAGATGACGGCGCTGCCGTGCCGCAGGCGGCGGCCGAGCCGCGCGATCGCGTGCGGCTCCAGGCGCATGAGCAGCTTCCCGGGCAGCGACGTCCCGCCGCGCCCGGCGCGGCGCGAGAGCGCCCCGGCGGCGCGGGCAGCCGCGACCTTCATGTCCAGGGCGACGCTCGGGGTCACGACGGCAGCAGCACCCGCGCGGCGCCGGGCAGGACGCGGAAGGTCATCGGCAGCTCGCCGACCGGGTCGCCGTCGGCCTGAACGACGAACGGGCGGCTGGCCTCCACGCGCACCACGGTGCCGCGCAGCACGTGCACGCTGGGGTCG
Organism: Solirubrobacteraceae bacterium; assembly: GCA_036555665.1. Classification (GTDB taxonomy): domain Bacteria; phylum Actinomycetota; class Thermoleophilia; order Solirubrobacterales; family Solirubrobacteraceae; genus JAOPZW01. Next base: position 8,679 of record DATBKW010000060.1, read on the forward strand.
TGGACGTGCTCGCCCTTGAAGACCTTGGGCATGACGCTGCGCAGGAAGTGCGCTTTGCTCGTGCTCTCGAGCCTGACGATGTCCAGGGCGCCATCGTCGAGCTCGGCCTCCGGCGCCACGAACATGCCCCCGCCGTAGGCCTTGGAGTTGGCCATCGCCACGCCCCAGCCGGTGAACTGCACGCGCCGGCCGTCGACCTCGATGGTGAAGTCGGCCGGCTTCCAGGCGGCGAGCGCGCGCAGCGCGCCATAGACGTAGACGAACTGGCCCAGGCGCGCGGGCGCCTCGTTGGCGATGCGGTTGGCGTCGGAGTCGAAGCCCAGGGAGGCGATCCCGATGTACGGCGTGTCGCCGGCCTGACCCATGTCGAGGGCGTGCGGCTCGCCGTGCGCGATGACGTCGCAGGCCGCCTCGGCGTCGAGCGGGATGCCGACCACGCGCGCGAAGTCGTTCCCGCGCCCGCCGGGCAGCACGCCCAGGACGGCGCCGGGGACCTCGGTCAGCGCGCCGGCGACCTTGCCGAGCATGCCGTCGCCGCTCAGCGTCACCACGACGCGGCCGCGCCGCGCCGCGCCGACCGCGAGCTCGGCGGCGTGTTCGAGATCGCGCGTGGCGTCGACCTCGGCGCTGATGCCGAGATCACGCAGGCGCGCCTCGACCGCGGGCAGGGCGCGCGCGGCGCGGCCGCCGCCGGCCGAGGGGTTGACGATGAGCGCGACCTCGCGAGTCAGGCCCACGGGGTCTGCCCTCACTGCGGCTCCGCGCTCGGCGCAGCTGTGGTCGGCGCGCGGTCCAGCAGCAGCGCGGCCAGGGTGGGGGCGACAAAGGCCGGCGACGGATCGGCCTGGCGCGCCATGATCGCGGTCGTGGCGCCGGTCAGGACGACCGCGCCGTCGAGGCCGGCAGCGCGCGCGCCGGCGATGTCGGTGTCGAGGCGGTCGCCGACGACGAGCGCCCGGCCGTTGCCCAGGCGATCCATGGCGGTCAGGAAGATCTGCGGCTCGGGCTTGCCCACCGACTTGGCGAGCACGCCGGCCGCCGTCTCGACCGCCGCCACCACCGAGCCGGTCCCCGGCCACGGCCCGTCGGGCATCGGAAAGGTCGCATCGCGCGCCGTGCACCACACCTCGGCGCCGCGCAGCGCGGCCTGCACGGCGCCCTTGAGCTCGGTGTAGTCGAAGCGCTCGTGGCCGGCGATGACGACAACGTCGGCGCGGTCGGCCAGATCGGAGCCGTTGAGGATCCGCAGCCCGGCGTCGGCGACGTGCCGGTGCATCGACGGTGCGCCGATGACGAAGGCGGTTGCGTGGTCGGACTCGGCGAGGACGTACTGCAGCGCGCCGCCGACGGTCACGATTTCCTCCCGCGCCGCCTGAAATCCCAGCCGCCACAGCTTGCGCACGAAGTCGTCCTCGCTGTGGCGGGCATCGTTGGTCACGAAGGCCAGCTTGCGGCCGGCCGCGCGCAGCGCGCCGACGGCCTCGACCGCGCCCGGCGTGGGCTCGTCGCCCACCCAGACGCAGCCGTCGAGGTCGAGAAGGAAGGTGTCGTAGGGCTCGAGGCCGGGTGCGACGGGCACGTGAGTGCGCCCATTATCCTCGCCCGCCGTGCGCCGGACCGTCCTCGCCCTGTGCGCGACGCTGCTGATCGCCGGCTGCGGCGGCGACGACGAGCGGCCTGCGACGACGCCCACGACGACCGCTGCGGCGGCCTGCCGCACCGTCGCGGCGCCCGCGCCCAAGGGCGAGCAGAAGCTCTCCAAGCCGACCATGCGGCTGAAGCCGGGCGTGCGCTATGTCGTCGATCTGCAGACCAACTGCGGCACGATCGCCATCCGCCTGGCCAACGGCCGCGCGCCGAAGACGGCGGCCTCGTTTGCCGATCTCGTCAGGAGGGGCTTCTACGACGACCTGACCTTCCACCGCGTGGTGCGCGGTTTCGTCGTCCAGGGCGGCGATCCGCTGGGGACCGGCCTGGGCGGCCCCGGCTACACGGTGATCGAGCCGCCGCCGCCGGACACCGCCTACACGAACGGCGTCGTCGCGATGGCCAAGACCGAGGCGCAGCCGCGGGGCGCTTCGGGCAGCCAGTTCTTCATCGTCACCGCCGACGACGCGGGGCTGCCGCCCGACTACGCGCTCGTGGGCGGCGTCGTGCGCGGGATGGACGTCGCGCAGCGCATCGCGCGGATGCCGGTCGACGCACAGGACCGCCCGCGCTCGCCGATCGTCATCGAGAAGGCGACGCTCAGAACAGGGTGAGCGGCGGCTTGGCGGGCTCGAGGCAGTCGGGCTCGTCGTGGCGCGCGTCGTTGACGGCCGAACCGACGGCGAGCATCGCGGTCTCGGGCAGCGGCGCGCACAGCTCCAGCAGCTCGGCCCGGTCGGCGTCGTGGTCGAGCCATGCGCTCTCGGCCTCGCGCGCAAGCATGACCGGCATGCGGTCGTGGATCGGCGCGAGCTGCTCGGACGCCGCCGTCGTGACGATCGCCACCGTGCGTAGCGGCTCGACGTCGTGGGCCGGCCGCCAGCTCGACCACAGCCCGGCGAAGGCGAACGGCTCGCGGTCGGGCCGCGTGACCCACCACGGCTGCTTGGGCTCGCCCGGGCGCTTCTCCCACTCGTAGAAGCCGTCGGCGATGACCAGGCAGCGGCGCGCACCGCGAAAGGCCCCGCTCTCGAACAGCGTCTCCGAGCGCGCGTTGATCAGCTTCAGCCCGAGGCTCTTGGGGTCCCTGGCCCAGTAGGGCACGAGCCCCCAGCGCAGCAGCTCGCCGCGCGCCGCGCCCTCGCGATCGGTGGTCACGGCGAGGACGTCGTCACCGGGGGCGACGTTGTAGCGCCGCCTGATCTCGACCGACTCGCCGATGCCGAAGCGCTCGCGCAGGACGGAGGGGTCGGGCCCCGCCAGCGAGTAGCGCCCGCACACGTCAGCCGCCCTGCGCAGCGCGGGCGCGCTCGCGGGCGCGCGCCTGTCGCCGGCGGCCGATCAGCGCGAGGATCCCGATGATCGCGGCGATGACGATGACGCCGAGCAGGAGCCCGAGGCCGGTGCTGACGCCGCCGAACGGCAGGGCGACGAGCTTGACGATGCCCAGGCCGAGCGCCAGCAGCACGATGACGAGCAGCAGGATGATCGCGAAGCCGCGGACCTTCAGGTACCACGGGGCGCTGGCCGGCGGGGCGAGCAGGCCCATCACGCGCAGCAGCAGCAGCTGGCGGTTGGAGGGCGGGGCCTGGCCGAGGCGCTGGACGGCCTGCTTGAGGTCGTCGGGCCGGCGCTCGGCGAGGGCCAGCGACGCATCGGCCATGCGCCGCAGCTGCATCCGCTCCTGCGGGCGCGAGGCGGCGATGGCGCGCCGGAAGTAGTCGCGCGAGGCATCGGCGTCGTAGCGCTCGGCCGCCCGCGCGCCGAGGATCGCCAGCGCTGCGGCCTTGAACTTCTGCTCGCGCTCGAGCTCTTCGTCGGAGCGGTCCTGCAGCGCCTGCATGGCGGCAAGCGCGCCGCGTTGCTCGATGCGGATCTGGCGTGGCTTTGGCGGCATGATGAAGGCAGAATCTAGCGCCACCGTCCGTCAGGCCCCCGCGCTCCTGGCCGCACTGTCCGCCGCCGCGCGCCGAGGCCCTACACTCGCCGCCCATGCCGGTCCGCTTCAAGCCGCTCCTCGTGCTCGCCGCGCTGACCATCGCGCTGGCCTGCGCGGCCCCCGCCGTCGCCCAGGAGGCGCCGACCCTCGGCTCCGAAACGACGCAGACCCAGGCCGCGGCGTCGCCGGACACCACCGACAGCGGCAACGGCGGCCTGGAGACGTGGCAGGAGGTGCTGATCTTCTGCGCCGGCCTGATCCTGCTCGCGGGCATCGGCTTTGCCATCGTCGGCGACGCCCGCGAGCGCGCGCGGCGCCTGAGCCGCCACGGCGATCGCGTCGAGGCGGCGACGGCCGGGGTGCCGCACAAGCACCGCGCCCAGGCCAAACAGCGCGCGCGGGCCAAGGCGCGCGCGGCGAAGGCGCAGCGGCGCAAGAACCGTTAGCTGCCCGGAACGTCGACGTAGCCGGTGCCGAGCGCGCGGCCCTTGGCCGCCAGGCACGCCCGGTCGAGACGGACGAAGGTGCTGATCGTCTGGCCGCGCTCGCCCTGGGCCGGCGTGTTGCGGCACCAGACGTATGTGAAGCGCTTGAAGTCCAGCGCCGCGACGAACGCGTAGCCGAGGTTGCCGACCGCCTCGTTGGCCTGCCCGGTGATCGGATGCTTGACCGCGACGCAGTCGTAGCGCCCGATCGGCTTGGCGAGGATGCGGTCGTCGGGGATGGCGGCCTTGGCCTTCAGCAGCGGGCCGCACTCGGTGTCGACGATCGGGCCCTGGATCTCGCCGGAGCGCACGCGGCCCTGGGCGTCGCGGGTGATCGATCCCTCGACCGCGCGCACGAGAGCGGCGCGCGCGGCCAGCTGCTGCTGATCGGTGGCGTTGGCGGGCGGACGCAGGTCGGCTGCGGCGCCGTGGTGGGGGGCCTGGAGGCGCCGCAGCCGGACCTTCTCGGCGGCCACCGCCTTCTCGGCGGCGCTCTGCTCGCGCTTGTCGCGGTTGGAGACGACGCCGTTGAGCACGAGCACCATGACGACGAGGGCGAGGACGACCGCCGCGCCGGCGCCCCAGATCACCGCGGTGCGCTTCTGTCCGCGCAGGCGCGGAGCGCGGATGTGGACCGACTTGCCGCAGCGGCCGCAGCGCTCGCGGTCCGAGCGCTCCTCGAAGCCGCAGTGCGGGCACGTGCGAAGGGGCAACTCGGTCGTCACAGGCGTCAACCTAACCAGCGTAGACACGATGACTGGTTCGTGTCAATGTTGACCGTCATGGATCGCTACGACGCAGGCACACAGCCCGCGGGCCGCCCGCCCGCGCCCGGCCGCCTGGCCTACGTGCAGGCGTTCCTCAACACATTCTGGGACCTCGACAGCCACGGCGACGAGGTCTGGAGCACGCCCGCCGCGTACGGCGCCTGGCTGGCCGACCGCGGCTTCGGTGGCGGCGCGCCGACGGCGGCCGACGTGCGGCGCGCCATCGAGCTGCGCGAGGCCCTGCGCGGGTTGTGCCTGGCCAACCACGGCCGCGACGCGCCGCCCGAGGCCGACCTGGCGGTCCTCGACCGGATCGCCTGCGCCGTTGCTCCGGCGGCCGCGCTGGCGCCGAGCCTGGCCAACGGCACGATCGAGGCGCTCGGCGACGGGCCCGACGCTGCCTGCGCACTGGCCCTCGCGGTCGTCGTCGCCGCGCGCGCCGACGGCAGCTTCGCCCGCCTGAAGGCCTGTCCGCACGCCCGCTGCGGCTGGGCCTTCTACGACACCTCGCGCAACCGCTCGTCGCAGTGGTGCTCGATGCGCATCTGCGGCAACCGCACGAAGGGGGAGACCTTCCGCCGCCGTCGCCGCAGCGCGCACGCCTGACCGTTTCACAGCGCGTTAACCGATCCGGGTACAACGCACGGGTGCGCGTCGTCAGCGCCCTCATGTTCTTCCCCCGCGGCGGATCGGCCCACGTTGCGCGTGCGCTGGCGCGCGAGCTGCCCGCCCACGGCTGCGACGTGACCATCCTGTCGGGATCCCTGCGCGGCCACGGCGACGCCGAGCACTTCTACGAGGGCCTCGACGTCCACGCCGTCGACTTCGCGCGCGGCGACGCCCCGCTGCACCCGTCCTACGAGGATCGCCCCGACGCGCCCGACCAGGTCTTCGCCGCGCTCGACGACACCGCCTACGAGGAGCACGTCGCGGCCTGGTCCCGGGCGCTCGACGCGGCGGGCGCCCGTGACGCCGACGTCCTGCACCTGCATCACCTCACGCCGATCCACGAGGCCGCGGCCCGCATGGCGCCCGACGTGCCGGTCGTCGGCCACCTGCACGGCACCGAGCTGCTCATGCTCGAGCGCATCGCCGCCGGCCCGCCGGCGACGTGGCGCCACGCCGAGGCCTGGCAGCAGCGGATGCGCCGCTGGGCGCAGCGCTGCGAGCGCGTCTTGCTGCTGTCGGGGACGCAGGTCGAGCGCGCCGCCGGGCTGCTGGGCCTCGATCGCGCGCGCTGCGTGATCGCGCCCAACGGCTTCGACCCCGAGCGCTTCGCCCCGCGGAAGATCGACCGCGCCGCCTTCTGGCGCGAGGCGCTGGTCGACGACCCGCACGGCTGGCGGCCGGGCGGCGACGAGGGCTCGGTCGCCTATACGCCCGAGCAGGCCGCGCGGGTCGCCGCGGGGCCGGTCGTCGTCTCGGTCAGCCGCTTCACCGAGGTCAAGCGCATCGGGGTGCTCATCGCCGCCTTCGCGCGCATGCGCCAGGCGGTGGGCTCGCGCGCGTCGCTGGTGATCGTCGGCGGCTATCCGGACGAGTGGGAGGGCGAGCACCCCGACGCCACGATCCGCGCGACCGGCGCAACCGACGTCTACCTTGCCGGCTGGCACGAGCACGACGTGCTGGCGCGCTTCTTCGCCGCCTCCGACGTCTTCGCGCTGGCATCGGTGCGCGAGCAGTTCGGCTCGGCGCTGGTCGAGGGCATGGCCTGCGGGCTGCCCGCCGTCGCCGTCGACCGCTTCGGCCCCGCCGACATCGTGCGCGCGGGGCACACGGGATGGCTCGTGGCGCCCGACGACGAGGCCGCGCTCGCGGGCGCGCTGGCGCAGGCGATCTCGCACCCCGAGGAGCGCCTGCGCCGCGGCGCCGCAGCGCGGCGCGACGTGCTCGCGCGCTTCGCGTGGCCGGCGCTGGCCGATCGGCTGGCCGCGCTCTTCGAGCAGGTGGCCGCAGCCACATATCCTGTGGCTCGGTGAGGGGCTCGGACACCGCACGCATCGCCCGCCTGTTCAGGCCCTATCGCCTGCGGCTGGCGACGGTGCTCGGGCTCATCGGGATCTCCGCCGGGCTGAGCATGATCTCGCCCTTCCTGCTGCGCGCGGTGCTCGACACCGCGATCCCGGAGAACGACACGACCCTGCTCACCGCGCTGGTCGCCGGCATGGTCGCGATCTCGATCGCCACCAGCGCGCTCGGCGTCGCGCAGACGTGGCTGTCCAACGCGGTCGGCCAGCGCGTCATGCACGACCTGCGCGCCGCCGTCTACCGCCACCTCCAGCGCCTCTCGCTGGCCTTCTTCACGCGCACGCGCACCGGCGAGGTCCAGTCGCGCATCGCCAACGACATCGGTGGCGTGCAGAACGTCGTCACCTCGACGGCCACCTCGATCGTCTCGAGCGTGACGACCGTGCTGGCCACCATCGTGGCGATGTTCGCGCTGGACTGGCGGCTGGCGGCCTTCAGCCTCGCGCTCCTGCCGTTCTTCGTGTGGCTCACGCGGCGCGTCGGGCGCGAGCGCAAGCGCATCACCACCGAGCGCCAGGGCCGGCTGGCCGACATGAGCTCGCTGGTGGAGGAGTCGCTCAGCGTCAGCGGGATCCTGCTGGGCAAGACGATGGGCCGCGCGCCTGAGCTGGCCGATCGCTTCACGCGCGAGTCGGCCGACCTCGCCGACCTCGAGGTCCGAAGCCGCATGGCCGGCCGCTGGCGGATGGCCAGCGTGCAGATGACCTTCTCGATCATGCCGGCGCTCGTCTACTGGTTCGCCGGCTGGTCGATCGCCAACGGCGGCGCCACGATCTCGATCGGCACCGTCGTCGCCTTCACCACGCTGCAGACGCGGCTGTTCTTCCCCCTGCAGTCGCTGCTGTCGGTGGGGATCGACATCCAGACATCGCTGGCCCTGTTTCATCGCATCTTCGAGTACCTCGACCAGCCGGTGGACATCGCCGAGCGCGCGGATCCCGTCGAGTTGCGCGCGGTCCGCGGGGAGGTGCGCTTCGAAGACGTCTCGTTCGCCTACGACGCCGACGGGCCGCCGACGCTGGAGGGCATCGACCTCGTGGTGGCCCCGGGCACGACGACGGCGCTCGTGGGGGAGACCGGCTCGGGCAAGACGACCGTCGGCTATCTCGTCGCCCGCCTCTACGACGCCACCGCCGGCCGCGTGATGATCGACGGCGTCGACCTGCGCGACGTCTCCTTCGCGTCGCTGGCCCAGGCCGTCGGGCTGGTCTCGCAGGAGACCTACCTCTTCCACGCCACCGTGCGCGAGAACCTGCGCTTCGCCAAGCCCGACGCCTCCGACGAGGAGCTCGAGGAGGCCGCGCGCGCCGCGCAGATCCACGAGCTCATCGCGAGCCTGCCCGACGGCTACGACACCGTCGTCGGCGAGCGCGGCTACCGCTTCTCCGGCGGCGAGAAGCAGCGCATCGCGATCGCGCGCACGGTCCTGCGCAACCCGCCCGTGCTCGTGCTCGACGAGGCCACGAGCGCCCTGGACAACGAGACCGAGCGTGCGGTGCAGGAGGCGCTCGACCGGCTGGCCGAGGGCCGCACGACGGTCGCGATCGCCCATCGCCTGTCCACGATCCGCGACGCCGACGAGATCGTCGTCCTCGACGGCGGGCGCGTCGTCGAGCGCGGCACCCACGCCGAGCTGCTGGCCCGCGGCGGGCGCTACGCCACGCTGGCCGCCCGCGACGCCGAGCCGGTGGCGGCGTGACCGCGTCCCTGTCGAAAGTGATTCAGTAGGCTCACGCGCGTGCGGCCCACCGTCTCAGTGCTTCTTGCCGCGCTGGTGGCGCTCGCGCTCGTGCCATCCGCGCAGGCCAAATCGACGACCGTGCGTACCCCGCAGGGCACGATCACGACGACGCGCGGCGAGGACGGTGTGCGCCACATGACGTTCCGCTGGGGGCCGGTGGCGATCAAGCCCGGGCAGAACACGATCGCGATCGCCGACAACGACCTCAAGCCGCCGGGACCGGGCTGGATCACCCGCTTCGCGCCGAACCTGACCTACGTGAACGGCAAGGTCCCGCGCGTCGATGTCATCCACCTGCACCACGCGGTGTGGCTGGTCAGCAACCGCACCGATCCGATCCGCCCGACGTGGGCGGCGGGCGAGGAGAAGACGATCGCGCAGCTGCCCAAGGGCTTCGGCTGGCGCTATCGCGCGGGCGACAAGTGGCTGCTCAACCACATGATCCACAACCTCACGCCGGTGCCCACCAAGGTCTTCATCACCTGGAAGATGGACTACGTCCCGCTCGGCGCAAGGGCCGCGAGGGGCATGCGCGAGGTCAAGACACAGTGGCTCGACGTCGAGGGGCTCAAGGCCTACCCGGTCTTCGACGCCACCCAGGGAAGTGGCCAGAACGGGCGATACACGTTCCCCGATGACAGCCCCAACCCCTACCCCGACGGCATCGTGCGCAACAAGTGGGTCGTCGACCACGACGCGACGCTGGTCCAGACCGCCGGGCACCTGCACCCCGGTGGGCTGTACACCGATCTCAAGCTGACCCGCAACGGCAGGACGGTCGAGCTCTTCCGCTCGCGCGCGCGCTACTTCGAACCGGCCGGCGCGGTGTCCTGGGACGTGTCGATGGGGGCGACGCCGCGCACCTGGCGCGTGGCGGTCAAGAAGGGCGACGTCCTCAGCGTGTCGGGCACCTACGACACGCGCACGACGTCGTGGTACGAGGTCATGGCGATCATGCCCGTCGCGATCACGATGACCCCGCTCGGCGGTGCGGACCCGTTCGTGACCAATACCGCGGTCAAGGGCGTGCTCACCCACGGCCACCTGCCCGAGAACGACCACCACGGCGGGGCGCCGAGCCTCGGCGCGCTGCGCAACGCGACCGCGCTGCCCGACGGCCCGCGGACCGGCACCGTCGACATCTCGCAGTTCGTCTACGGGCAGGGCGACCTGTCCGCCACCGGCGCGCTGGCCCGCCCGCCGGTGGTCGCGCCGGGCCAGGCGCTGACCTTCGTCAACGACGATTCCAGGCGCGACATCTTCCACACGATCACGGCGTGCCGCACGCCGTGTACGGCGACGACCGGCATCGCCTATCCGCTGGCCAACGGGCCGACGGTGTTCGACTCCGGCGAGCTGGGCTTCGGGCCGGTCGGCTTCACGGCGGCGGCCAACCGCAAGGCGTGGCAGACGCCGACCGACCTCACGCCGGGCACCTACACGTACTTCTGCCGCATCCATCCGTTCATGCGCGGCGCGTTCCGGGTGAAGGGATAGCGCTGCGCCTGCTCGTCGTCGAGCAGCAGTCCGACGCTCCGGCCGGGCTGCTGGGGGACTGGGCGGCGGCCCGGGGCGCGCAGGTCGACGTCCTGCTGCCGGCCACCGTGGCCGCCTGGCCGGACCCCGGCGCGGCGACCGCGGTCGTGGCGCTCGGCTCGGACCACTCGGTGCACGCGTCAGACGATCCCTGGATCGCGGCGGAGCTCGAGTACCTGCGAGCGGCGCACGACGGCGGCGTCCCGGTGCTCGGCATCTGCTTCGGCGCACAGGCGCTGGCCACGGTGCTCGGGGGCGCCGTGAGCCGGGCTTCGGAGACCGAGGTCGGCTGGATCGAGGTCGCGGGCGAGGACGGCTTCGGCGGGCCGTGGTTCACTTGGCACGAGGACGTCTTCACCGTGCCGCCGGGGGCCGAGGAGCTGGCGCGGGCGGCCTCGGGGCCGCAGGCCTTTGCCGTCGGGAGCAGCGTCGGCGTGCAGTTCCACCCCGAGGTGACCACGAAGATCGTCGACGACTGGCTGACCGACGGGCGCGACCTGGTGCCCGACCCCGAGCCGATTCGCACCGAGACCGCGGAGCGGATCGCGGCCGCGCGTGTGCGCGCCTTCGCGCTGTTCGACGCGATCGCGGCGCGCTGGTAGCGCGGCGGTCGGCCATCCGTCCAGGCGGGCTCTTGGCCATCCGTCCAGCGCGACGCCCGCTGAGCGGGTCCACGGGCCCGGCCGGCCGATGTACGGGCCATGCGCCGTCGTCGATTCGCCGCCGTGGCCGCAGCCCTCGCTGCGCTGGCGCTGTGCGCGCCGACGGCCGCATCGGCCGACGACTGTGCCGGCGCCGACCTCGTCCCGGCGACCTCCAACCTGCCCGCGGTCGGGCAGGCGACGCTGTGCCTGCTCAACCAGCAGCGCGCGGCGGGCGGTTTGGCGCCGCTGACCGAGAACGCGAAGCTCACCGTCGCGTCGACGCGCTATTCGCAGCGGATGGTCAACGAGGCGTTCTTCGCCCACGAGGCGCCCGACGGCGCGACGCTCGTCGATCGCCTCACGGGCGCCGGGTACCCGGTCGGCGACGCGCCGGTCGTCGGCGAGAACATCGGCTGGGGCACGGGCTCGCTGGCGACGGCCCGCTCCATGGTGCAGGCATGGATGGCCAGCCCCGGCCATCGCGCCAATCTGCTCAGCAGCGACTACTCGCAGGTTGGGCTCGGCGTCGCCCTCGGCACGCCCGACGCCGGCTCGCCGGGCGCGACCTACACGACCGACTTCGGCTCCCGCGCCGCGACGGCGCACCGCAAGGCCTCGCGCGCGCGCAAGGCTCGCATGCGCGCCAAGTCGCGGGCCCGCATCGCACGCTCGCGACGCCATTGAGACGCCGACGACGTTCGGCGTCCTATCCTGATTCGCCATGCCACGGTCGGCCACAGTCCTCGTCCTCGCTCTCGTCGCGGCCGCGATCGCCTCGGCGAGCGCCTCGGCAGCCACGCTGCCGCCCGCCAGTCCGCCGGGGGCCGTGCGGCTCTCCGACGAGCGGCTGACCACGCGCTGGGCGCACACGGCGGACATCCAGCCGATCTTCAGCCGGCCGTCCGACAAGTCGCACCGCATCGCCAAGCTGCACCTGCTGACCGAGGACTCGTTCCCCGAGGTCTACGTGGTGCTCTCGAGCTGGAAGAACGAGGTCGGCAACACGTGGCTGAAGATCCGGGTGCCGATGCGCCCGAACGGCCGCACGGGGTGGGTGCGCCAAAGCGCGCTGCGCCCGACGCACACGGTGCACACCTCGCTGATCGTCAACCGCCATACGCTGCGGGCGACGCTGTTCGACCACGGCAAGAGGCGCTTCAGCGCGCGGATTGGCGTCGGTAAGGCGTCCACGCCGACTCCGGCCGGCCATTTCTGGATCCGCGAGAAGTTCCGCGTCAAGGGCAACACGATCTACGGGCCGCGGGCGATGGGCACGAGCGCCTACGCCCCGACCCTGAGCGAGTGGCCCGGCGGCGGCGTCGTCGGTCTGCACGGCACCAACGAGCCGAACCTGATCCCCGGCCGCCCGTCGCACGGCTGCGTGCGCCTGCGCAACGCCGACATCCTGCGCCTATACCGGCTGGTGCCCACGGGCACGCCGGTGCGCATCCTCTGAGCCGCCCGCCACCCCTTCGGGTAGATCTGCCGTTCGTCCAGGATCTCACGCCGCTTGGCTCTTGCACTGCACCGTCGGACGCTGCTAGCTTTCGCTCCACAATCTAGGTCGTGCCCGACGGGGGAGAGGCGGGCATCAGGGGGGATTGACGGGTGAGCCGCCGGCCCTTGGGGAGGGGCCGGCGGTTTGATATTTGGGGGCGTCACCGGTGGGCTCGAGCCGCCCACCGACGAACTGGGACCCCTGAGGGCCTCAGAGCGGGCCCGCCGGCCCCACCCAGCCGGCGGGCCCTCCTTCTGCGCCCGACCGGCGTATCGTCGCTGCATGAGCACGCTCGCCGGCAGCGCCACGGTGCTCGTCCACGAGGACGGGCCCGCCGTGCGCGTCACCCTCAACCGCCCCGACAAGCGCAACGCGCTGAGCCTCGAGCTGATGCAGGACCTGATCGAGGCGCTGCGCCGCGCGAGCGCCGAGCCCGGCGTCCGGGTCATCGTCCTCGAGGCCTCCGGCCCGGCGTTCTCCGCCGGCCACGACCTGAGCGAGATGATCGATCGCGACGTCGCGTTCTTCCAGCAGCTCTTCGACGTCTGCACCGAGCTGATGGAGACGATCCATCGCCTGCCGCAGCCGGTGATCGCCAAGGTGCAGGGCATCGCCACCGCCGCGGGCTGCCAGCTCGTGGCCGCCTGCGACCTGGCCGTCGCCGCCGACACCGCGCGCTTCGCCACGCCGGGCGTGAAGATCGGGCTGTTCTGCTCGACGCCGATGGTCCCGCTGTCGCGGGCGATCGGGCGCAAACGCGCGCTCGACATGCTGCTCACCGGCCACCCGATCGACGCCGAGACCGCGCTGGACTGGGGCCTTGTCAACCGCGTCGTGCCGGCGGACGCGCTCGACGACGAGGTGGCGGAGATCGTCGACGCCATCGCCCGTTCGAGCCCCCTCACCGTCGGGATCGGCAAGGAGGCGTTCTACGCGCAGATCGAGCTCGACGAGCACCGCGCCTACGACCTCACCAAGGCGGTGATGGCGATGAACGCACGCGCCGACGACGCACAGGAGGGCATGAGCGCGTTCCTGGAGAAGCGCTCGCCGGAGTGGCGCGGGAGCTAGTGGGCCTTCTCGCAACGTTTGACCGGTAACGGCGGCCGGCGGCGCCGATCCGGCAAGGACGCAGAACCGAAGGAATACCGGAGGTATTTCGAGGTTCGAGGACGCCGCCGGTCGGGGATCGACGGCTGTCGTTTCCGGTCGAACGTTGCGGGAAG
>DATBKW010000061.1:0-2164 GCA_036555665.1 Solirubrobacteraceae bacterium
GGTAACGGCGGCCGGCGGCGCCGATCCGGCAAGGACGCAGAACCGAAGGAATACCGGAGGTATTTCGAGGTTCGAGGACGCCGCCGGTCGGCGATCGACGGCTGTCGTTTCCGGTCGGACGTTGCGGGAAGGTCCACTAGACGGCTGCCGTCAGCTCCGACGGATCGCGGACGACCTCGAACTGCTCGTCGACGATCATCATCGCGAAGAGCTGTTGCACCGGACGCGCGCCGCGCACCAGCACGAGCCGGCGTCCCGCCCGCCGGCAGCGACGGCGCACCGCGACGAGCCGCGACAGCCCCGCGGTGTCGAGGAAGTCCAGCGCGCGCAGGTCCAGCAGCATGCGGCCCGGAGCGTTGCGCTCGATGCGGCGCATCTCGTCGTCGAAGTCGTAGGCGCGAGCGAGGTCCAGCGAGCCCCGCAGCGTCACATGGACGGTGTCGAAGTCCGGATGCTGGACCGACAGCTCGATGGGTGGCACGTTGGCACTCCTCTCCGCCGACCCCCGGGTCCCTACCCGTTCGGCGTCCGAATAACACCGGCTGCCTATGAAACAACGCAGGAGTCGTGCGCGGCGCGCGCAACGTCGACCTCGCGGCGCACGCGCCCCGCGCGGTCGAGGACGGTCAGCGTGCCCCGCGAGAGCGAGGGCGTGACGACCGCGCCGGCGCCGGTCTGCACGTTGTAGGAGCCGTAGGGGACGCGCGCGACGCGGCGCACGCGCCCGTCGGCGAGGCCGTGCACGCGCACGCTGGCGCCGTCGCCGCTGGCCACGAAGGCGACCCCGTGCCCGAAGCTGACGTGCTGGGGCGCGGCGTCGGCGGCGAGGAGCACGGGCCGTCCGCTCCCGGCGGCGGGGAGGACCGCCAGGCGGCGCTCACGTCCGGCGCTCACCCATACTCGGCGGCCGCTGGGGGAGAACGCGACATCGTGGGCCAGGAACGGCGGGCGCACCAGTCGGCGCAGGCGGGGCCGCAGCGGCTCGGACACGTCCACGACGGCGATCGCCGACGCGCTCGACCCCAGCGCCGCCCACAACGTCCGGCCCGCCGGATCCAGGCTGACGTGGCGGGCACCGGCGCCGACCTCGACGCCGCCGGCGATCCGCCCGCGGCGCAGGTCGACGACGAGGACCTCGCCGCGCTCGCCGTCCGTGACGAAGGCGTGGGCGCCGTCGGGCGCGATTGCCGTGTACCGCGGCGCACCGAGGCCGCGCAGCACCCGCCGGACGCGCACCGGGCGCGCGGTGAGCAGCGAGATGGCGCCCACCGCCGAGTGCGCGACGACGACATGGCCGCCCGGGCCGCTCTCGATGCTGCGCGGGTCATCGACCGTGGCCAGCCGGCGCAACACGCGGCCGCTGCCGAGCGCCACCACGACGACGTGCGCCTCGGTGTCGGCCGTCGCCAGCGCGATCGGCTCGCGGCCGCCGGTCGCGCGCAGGCCGGCGAGCGCGGGCAGTGCGGCGAGGCCGAGGCCGAGGAACGCGCGGCGGTCGAGCTTCACATCCACCACTACGTTCGGGGAGCGGGCCGGGGTCCCGGAGAAGTAGTTTGCTATGCTAATTAGCAATGCGAACAAGCTCCCAAGCCGATCTCGCCGTCAGGCTGCGCCTGGTGGTCGCGCGCACCGCTCGGCGGCTGCGTCAGCAGGCCGGCGGGGAGCTCACGCCCTCCCAGGCGGCCGCGCTGTCGACGATCGATCGCCACGGGCCGCTGACACCCAGTGAGTTGGCCGATCGCGAGCGCGTCAGCCGCCCGACCGCCACGCGCGTCATCGCGGTGCTCGAGGAGGCCGGCCTGGTCGACCGCACACCGGATCCCGTCGATCGGCGCTCGTACCTCGTCGCCGTGTCGGCGGGCGGTCGCGAGCTGCTGGCCCGCGTGCGTACCCGCAAGGACGCATATCTCTCGCGCCGCCTGCGCGAGCTGTCGCCCGACGAGCGCGCGACGCTCGATCGCGCCGCCGCGATCCTCGAGCGGGTGCTCGAGGAGGGCGACGCCGCGTGACAGAGGCGCTGCGCCGCTCCGTCAGCTCCCTCGCCGTCCCCAACTACCGCCGCTACTTCGCCGGCCAGATCGTCTCGGTCTCCGGCAACTGGATGCAGATGGTGGCCGAGATGTGGCTGATCGTGAAGCTGACGGGCAGCGGCGTCTCGGTCGGC
>DATBKW010000062.1:0-6166 GCA_036555665.1 Solirubrobacteraceae bacterium
GGAGATCATCGACATCCGCCAGCGCCTGGACCACATCATCGCCAAGCACACCAAGCAGGACTACGACAAGGTTCGCAACGACACCGAGCGCGACTACTTCATGTCCTCCGAGGAGGCCAAGGAGTACGGCATCATTGACCGGGTGATCTCCGAGCACTAGCTTGGAGGGACCTCGGAGGGAGAGAGGGTATGGCTCGTCCGACCGACGCGAACGAACAGCTCCTCTGCAGCTTCTGCGGAAAGTCGCAGCGGCAGGTCAAGAAGCTCATCGCGGGCCCAGGGGTCTACATCTGCGACGAGTGCATCGATCTGTGCAACGAGATCATCGATGAGGAGCTGACCGCTCCGCCGTCGTTCGACATCGAGAACCTCCCCAAGCCGCGCGAGATCTACGGCGTCCTGGACGAGTACGTCGTCGGCCAGGAGGAGTCCAAGCGCACGCTCTCGGTAGCGGTCTACAACCACTACAAGCGCGTGCAGATGATGCAGGCCGATGAGAACGACATCGAGCTGCAGAAGTCCAACATCCTGCTGCTCGGGCCGACCGGCTGCGGCAAGACGCTGCTGGCCCAGACGCTGGCCCGCATCCTCAACGTCCCCTTCGCGATCGCCGATGCCACGGCGCTGACCGAGGCCGGCTACGTCGGCGAGGACGTCGAAAACATCCTTCTCAAGCTGATCCAGGCCGCCGACTACGACGTCAAGAAGGCCGAGACGGGGATCATCTACATCGACGAGGTCGACAAGATCGCGCGCAAGGCCGACAACCCGTCGATCACGCGCGACGTGTCCGGCGAGGGCGTCCAGCAGGCGCTGCTGAAGATCCTGGAGGGGACCACCGCTTCCGTACCGCCGCAGGGCGGGCGCAAGCACCCCCACCAGGAGTTCCTCACCATCGACACGACGAACATCCTGTTCATCTGCGGCGGGGCGTTCGCCAACCTCGACAAGGTCATCGAGCGGCGCATCGGATCCAACGGCGTCGGCTTCGGCGCCTCGATCGAGTCGCGCGCCGACCGCGACACGGGCGAGGTCTTCGCCCAGTGCCTGCCCGAGGACCTCGTCAACTACGGGCTGATCCCCGAGTTCATCGGCCGCCTACCCGTCATGAGCGCCGTACACCAGCTCTCGCGCGACGACCTCATCACGATTCTCACCGAGCCGCGCAACGCGCTGGTCAAGCAGTTCCAGCGTTTCTTCTCCTTCGACGGCATCGAGCTCGTCTTCTCAGACGACTCGCTGTCCTCGGTCGCCGACAAGGCGCTCGAGCGCGAGACCGGCGCCCGCGGCCTGCGCTCGATCATCGAGGAGATCCTCCTCGAGGTGCAGTTCGAGCTCCCGTCGCGCCGCGACGTCAAGAAGTGCGTCGTCACGCGCGAGACGGTCGAGAAGGGCCTCTCGCCGACGCTGGTGACCGAAGCGGTCTCCGACGAGGGCCGCGAGCCGCGCCGGGCCGAGTCGGCTTAGGCCGCCGCAGCGGCGCGTTCGAGCTGGTCGTCGCCGTAGAAGAGCTGGTCGGCGACGCGGACGGTCGGCACTCCGCTGACGCCCGCTGACCAGGCGGCGTCGGTCGCCGCGCGCAGCGCGGCCTTGATCACCGGGTCCCCGATCGCCTCGCGCAGCTCCGCACCGGAGAGCCCGACGTCGTCCGCGGTCTCGGCGAGCGTCTCGATGGTCAGCGCGTCGCCGTTCACGAACGCGCGCCGATAGGCGGCGAGCGCGAACTCCACGCCGGCGCCGCAGCGCCGCGCCCACGTGGCGGCGCGCATCGCGGCCAGGCCGTCGCCGGGCCAGCCGGGCGGCCACGCGATCGGCGGCAGGCCGTACTCGCGCGCCCGCCGCTCGAGTTCGGCGACGTTGCCGTCGCGCGCGTCCGTCTGCGACCACGAGCCGCGCCCGCGGTAGCCGAAGATCGCGCCGAGGAGCATCGGCTCCCACGCGGGCTCGACCTCGAGGATCCCGGCCGCGACCCGCTCCGCCGCCAGATAGGCGTAGGGCGAGCCCAGGTCAAAATAGAAGACAACTAGCTTGTTGATCAGCAAGTTGTAGCATGTGGGCATGGCCGAAGCGACCCAGGCGCGCGCAGCGACCGCGTCGCGTGGGGGTGCCGCGCCGCGCGCTGCGGCCGCGCATCGCGCCGCCACCACGCGCGATGCCGCTCGCAGCCGCGCCGCCATCATCGCGGCGGCCGAGGCGCTCTTCGCCGAGCGCGGCTACGCCGGCACCAGCCTCGGCGACATCGGCACGCGCGCGGGCCTCTCCCGCGGTACGCCGAGCTACTTCTACGGCTCGAAGGAGCAGCTCCATGTCGCCGTGCTCGAGCGCGTCTTCGCTGCCCGGGAGGAGGCGACCACCGCCGCGTTCGCGCCGCTGCACGACTGGGCGGCGACCGGCGCCGGCACGCTCGAGCGCGCGCTCACGCACGCCGTCGAGGGCTACGTGGCCTTCCTGCTCGCGCGTCCGACGTTCGTCCGGCTCATCGAATGGGAGGAGCTCGAGGGCGGACGGCGCATGCGCGCCACGCCGCGGGCCTCGCGCGCGATCCAGGACGCCTTCGCCGCCGCGCGCGCCGCCGCCCGGCGCCGAGGCCTGCGGCCGTTCAACGTCGAGGACGCCGTCCTGCTCTTCGTCTCGCTGACCTTCTCGCCGCTGGCCCAGACCTCGACGTTCATGGCCACCCTCGGCCGCGACCTCACCGACCGGGCGACGCTGCGTCGCCACGTGCGCTTCGTCGTCGGCCAGCTGACCCAACTCCTCGAAGGCTGATCGGAGCCGCCCGTGCTCGAAGACCTCCGCATCCCCATCGTCCAGGCGCCGCTCGCGGGTGGCCCGTCGACGCCCGAGCTGACCGCCGCGGTCGTGCAGGCCGGCGCGTTCGGCTTCCTGGCCGCGGGCTACAAGACGGCCGACGCGCTGGGCGACGACATCGCGGTCACGCGCGCGCTGACCGCGGCGCCCTTCGGCGTCAACGTCTTCGCCCCCGGCACGGCGGCCGACCCGGCGACCTACGCGGACTACGTCGACGGCCTGCGCGACGAGGCGCGCCGCCACGGCGTCGAGCTCGGGGAGCCGTGCTTCGAGGAGGACGCGTGGGAGGGAAAGCTCGCCCTGCTCGAGGCCGACCCCGTCGCGGTGGTGTCGTTCACCTTCGGCTGTCCGCCGCCCGAGGTGATCGTGCGGATGCAGGCGGCCGGCAGCGAGGTGTGGGTGACCGTGACCGATCCCGACGAGGCGCAGGCGGCGGCGGCCGCCGGCGCCGATGCCCTCATCGTCCAGGGGGTGGAGGCCGGCGGCCACCGCGGCTCGTTTGTCGACACCGACGGCGCCGGCGACTACGGCCTGATCGCGCTGCTGCAGCTCATTGCGGCGCGCACCGACCTGCCGCTGATCGCCTCGGGCGGGATCGCGTCGGGGTCCGCCGTCGCCGCCGTCCTGTGTGCCGGCGCGTGGGCCGCGCAGATCGGGACCGCGTTCATGCGCTGCCCCGAGGCCGCCACGGCCGCGGTGCACCGCGACGCGCTCGCGACGCCCGCGCCGACCCGCCTGACGCGCGCGTTCAGCGGCCGCAACGCCCGCGGGATCGTCAACCGTTTCCTGCGCGAGCACTCCGCCGACGCGCCGATCGCCTACCCGGAGGTCCACCATGCCACCGCGCCGCTGCGCGCGGCGGGCCGCAAGGCCGGCGACGCCGACGTGATCAACCTCTGGGCGGGCCAGGCCCACGCGCTCGCCCGCGAGCTGCCGGCCGCCGAGCTGGTCGCGACGCTGGCGGCCGAGGCGGCGGAGAGGCTGCAAGCGGTCAGCGGTAGGTTCGCGGGCGCCTGAGGCGCGCGATCTCCAGCGCCTCGACATCGGCCAGATCCTGCGGCCGACCGGCGGCGCGCTTCATGGCGAGCAGATCGTCGAGCGATGCGATCGCAACGACGATGTCGCCGAGCTCGACCCGGTCGGCACGGCGTCGCATGGTCGCGTACGGCGGTGCGCCGGGAGGATCGGCGAGGAGATCGAGGCCGCCCTCGTCGGTGTCGAGCGTGAGGAGCCGGGTGCGCGCCAGCGTCCCGCCGTCGGGTACGAAGGGAACGTCCTCGGTCACGCCGCGGAGTTTCGCGTGGAGGCTCACCAGCACGTCGCCGAGGCGGTCCAGGTTCGTGGCATCGGTCGCGTAGGTGATGTCCAGGTCCTTGGTCGCACGACCGTATCCCTGGACGGCCACGGCGACCCCGCCGACGACGACGAAGTCGACCTCGGCGCGCGCGAGGCGTCCCAGGAGCGCTTCCAGGCGAAGCTCAGGGAAGCTCGCCACGATTGCGCGCCCCGGCGATCATGAGCCGGCGCATCTCCGCGCTCTGGCGCTCGAGCTGGCGCAGCCGCTCGGCGGGTGACAACTCCAGCTGCTTGCGGATCAAGGACTCATCGATGCCCGGCGACCAGGCAGGCGCGCCAAGCTCGAGTCGGTGGCCCGTCGCCCGCAGGACGCGGTCGAGCGTGCGCACCGTGGGGTTGGCGCCGGGGCGCTCGAGCTTGACGACCGCGGGCTGTGACGTGCCCAGCCGTCGCGCCAACTCGGCCTGGGTCAGCTTCGCGTCGGTACGTGCCCGGCGGACGAGGGCGTCGGCGTCCATGCCGCGCAGTATAACTCAGGGGTTATAGCGATCAGTATCCGTAGCTGCGCTTGCTGCTGTCCTGCGTCGTCGTCCCGGCGCTGCCGGCGGTCGCGGCCTTGATGACGTACCACTGGCCGCCGACGCCCTCGCCGTTGGCATCGGCCGGCGAGCTGTCGCCGGCGTAGCGGTAGAGCGGGTGGCCGTTGTAGGTGAGCTGCAGCGCGCCGTCGTCGCGCTTCACGGTCGCGACGTGGGCGGGCAGCCTCGTGGCGCTCGCAACCGTCGCGGGCAGCCAGGTGCTCACGCACGCGCCCGTGCAGACGGGCCGGCCCTGTGCCTCGGCGGTGAAGCGGTAGAGCGTGCGCCCCTGCGCATCGACGATCACGTCGCCGACCTTGGCCTTCTGGGCACTGGACACGATCGCCTTGGCGGCGCTCGCGCCAGTGGCGCTCGTGCCGTCGCTCGACGAGGAGCCACAGGCGGCGACGGCGAGGGAGAGAACGAGCAGGAGCGGAATCAGCCTCATGTTCTGAAACGACGTCATGTACCTGGAAAAGTTCCCTGTTGCAGTAGTGGGTAACGCCCCATCATGGTCATCAAGAAACTCGTTCCCTGGCTGATCCTCTTCGAGATGCTCAAAGCCGGCCGCGCCCACTGGGACCGGCTGGATCCGGCCGACCGCGCGCAGGTCGCCGACCTCATGCGCCGCTCGCACGGCGACCCGCGCAAGCTGACCGCCGAGGACCGCGCGGAACTGACGGCGCTCGCGCGCCGCATGCGCCTGATGCGGCTCGGCGCGTCGCTCGCGACGGCGGCCGTGATCGGGCACAGGCGCCACCGGCGGCGACGGTAAGGGCCTGCGTAGACTCCGCCGCCCGATGTCCAGCCTGCAGGACCGCACCCGTTTCGAGCCCTCGGAGGTCGAGCCTCGCATCGTCGAGCGCTGGCTGGCATCGGGACTGCACCACCCCGCGCCCGAGGGCACGGCGGCCGAGAACTACTCGATCGCGATCCCGCCGCCGAACGTCACCGGCGCGCTGCATATGGGCCACGCGCTCAACGGATCGGTGCAGGACTGCCTGATCCGCTACCACCGCATGCGCGGGCGGCGCACGAAGTGGATCCTCGGCACCGACCACGCCGGCATCGCCACGCAGAAGCAGGTCGAGCGGGCGCTCGAGGCCGAGGGCACGAGCCGCCACGACCTCGGCCGCGAGGCGTTCGAGGAGCGGGTCTGGCGCTGGCGTGAGCGGTACGGCTCGACGATCATCGAGCAGTACAAGCGGCTCGGCGCCTCCTGCGACTACGAGCGCGAGCGCTTCACCCTCGACGAGGACTACGTCCGCGCCGTCTACCGCGTTTTCAAGCAGCTCTACGACAAGGGCTACATCTATCGCGACAACTACATGGTCAACTGGGACCCGGGCTCGCACTCGGCGATCTCCGACCTCGAGGTCGAGAACCGCGAGGTCGAGGACACCCTTTACTCGATCGACTACCCGGTCGAGGGCTCGGATCGGGTCCTGACCGTCGCCACGGTGCGCCCGGAGACGATGCTGGCC
>DATBKW010000063.1:0-38697 GCA_036555665.1 Solirubrobacteraceae bacterium
GCGGATCCGGGGCGGCTGCTGCTCGGCCTGGTGGCCGCGGTGATCACCGTCGGCCTCATCGCCTGGCTGGGGACCGAGATCTTCACCTAGGCCGCGAACGTCCCGGACGTCGGACCAGGTTGTTACGTCGTGGACGTTCGCCGCTCAGGCCAGCGCGGGCTCGGCGCTCCATGCCTCGCCGCCCGTGCGTGCCCGCTTGGGGAGCAGGAACGCGATCGCGGTGACGCCCAGCGACATGCCCAGCTGCTGCACGGCCTGCAGCACGCCGGAAGCCGAGCCGACCTCGTGATTGGCGACGTCGCCGACGATGATCTCGCACATCGGCACCCACACCATGCCCATGCCGAGGCCGGAGATGAGCAGCGGTGCGACGAAGTCCCAGCTGCCGACCGGTCCCGGCGTGCGCCACCGCCGCGTAGAGCGCCAGCAGGCCCAGGCCCATCACGACGAGGCCGGCCTGAACGACGGTGCGGCCGACCTTGTTCATCAGCGTCGCGCCCATGCCCGAGCCCAGGAAGCCCCCGAGGGCGAACGGCGCGGTGGTCAGCGCGGCGTGGATCGGGCTGTAGCCCAGGCCCGCCTGCAGGAAGACGCCGAGCGTCAGCGTGATGCCGCCCATCGCGGCGAGGAAGACCATCGCGAACGCGATGCCGGACACGTAGGAGCGCTTGGCGAAGATGCCCGCCTCGATGAGCGGCGTGGCGCCGGCGTCGCGGTGGTGGACCTGCAGCCAGGCGAAGGCGCCGAGCACGGGCACGGCGGCGACGAGCACGGCCTTGACCCACAGCGGCCAGCCCAGCTCGCGGCCCTGGACCAGGGGATAGATGAGCATGAAGGCGCCGACCGCGGCGAGCCCGACGCTCGCCAGATCCAGACGGCGCGAGCCGGCGCTCGGCGGAACGCTCGGCAGCAGC
This sequence comes from Solirubrobacteraceae bacterium, assembly GCA_036555665.1. GTDB lineage: Bacteria > Actinomycetota > Thermoleophilia > Solirubrobacterales > Solirubrobacteraceae > JAOPZW01. The sequence continues at coordinate 915 of DATBKW010000063.1, forward strand.
TTCGCGCCCGCGATCAGCACGAACACGCCGACCGGAACGTTGACCAGGAAGATCATCCGCCAGCCGGTGCCGAACAGGTCGGCGTCGATGAGCAGCCCGGAGACGACCGGCCCGAGGATCGCGGCAAGCCCGCAGGCCGGGCCGAGGATCCCGAACGCCTTGGCCATCTCCTGCGGCGCGAACAGGTCGCGGATGAGGCCGAAGACCTGGGGCACCATGACCGCGCCGAGCCCGCCCTGCAGCGCGCGGAAGGCGATAAGGGCCTCCGTCGACGGGGCGATCGCGCACGCGACCGACGCCTGCGTGAAGCCGGCGGCGCCGATCAGCAGCATCCGCTTGCGCCCGAACATGTCGCCGAGGCGCCCGCCGGTCAGCAGCATCACGGCCATGGCCAGGGTGTAGGCCGCCGAGATCCACTGCACGTCGGCGTAGGAGCCGCCGAGCTCGCTGCGGATGAACGGCGCCGCGACGTTGGCGATCGTGGAGTCGAGCATGTCCATCAGGTCGCGGCCAGCGCCGCGGCGAAGGCCAGCCAGCGCCAGCGGTTGGTGGTGGTGCTCACGACGACGTCCTCCTTCAAAGCGGAACAAATGATTCTGTTCCGAATCATCACAAACGATCCGCGATAAATACATCGGGCAGATAGAGCGCTTTCTTAGGGCGACTACCTTCGTCATCGCATCCCAATGACGTAATTGAACAGAGCGATCCGCTCCGTTAGAATTGAGAGGAGATGCATGAGCAGGTGCCGACGAGTGAGCAGGCTTCCGCCGCACCGCGCCTTTCCGGCCGCCGCGCCGAGGCGGCCCGCAACGACGAGCGCATCCTCGCCTCGGCGCGGGCCGTCTTCCTGGCCGATCCGGACGCCCCGATCGCCGCCGTGGCCAGGCATGCGGGCGTCGGCATCGGCGCGCTCTACCGCCGTTACGCCGGCAAGGACGAGCTGTTGCAGCGGCTGGCGGCCGACGGCATGGTGGCCTACCTCGTCGAGGTGCGCGCCGCCCTGGCCGACGAAGGCGATCCGTGGATCGCCTTCACGCGCTTCATGCGCCGCTGTCTCGACATCGGCGCCGGGGCCCTGACGCAGCGGTTGGCGGGCAGCTTCACCGCCACCGACGAGCTCAACCGTGAGGGCCGCGAGATCCACGAGGCCACGCAGGAGCTCCTCGTACGCACGAAGGCCGCAGGTGCGCTGCGGGCCGACGTCGAGGTCGGCGACCTCTCGATGATCATCGAGCAGCTGCAGTCGATCCGCATCGGCGACCCGGTGCGCGCCAACCAGCTGCGCCATCGCTACCTGACCGTGATCCTCGACGGCCTGCACCTCGCCGACGCGGCGCAGCTCCCGGGCACGCCGCCGAGCCGGCAGGAAACCAGCGGGCGCTATCAGTGGCCGAGCCGCTGACCACGCGCGCGCTCAACCGCGCGCTGCTTGCCCGCCAGCTGCTCCTGCGGCGCGCGAAGCTGCCCGCGCTGGACGCCATCGAGCGCCTTGTCGGCATGCAGACGCAGGTCCCCAACGCGCCCTACGTCGGCCTGTGGTCGCGCCTGGAGGGCTTTCGTCCCGACGAGCTCGTCGCGCTCATCGAGGGCCGCGACGCCGTGCGCGGATCGGTCATGCGCGCGACGCTTCACCTGGTCTCGGCGCGCGACTTCGTCGCGCTGCGTCCGCTCGTGCAGCCGGTGCTCGACGCCGCGTTTGCGCGCAGCGCCTTCGCGCGCCAGATCGACGGTGTCGATATCGACGCGCTGCTCGCGGCCGGGCGCGAGCTGCTCGACGAGCGCCCACGTACCCGCGCGGAGCTCAGCGCGCTGCTGGCCGAGCGCTGGCCCGGCCGCGACGAGCCGTCGCTGGCCTATGCGGTGGCCTTCCTGACCGCGCTGGTCCAGGTGCCGCCGCGCGGCATCTGGGGCGCGACCGGCCAGGCCACGTGGACGACCGTCGAGGCGTGGCTGGGCCGAAGCGTCGAGCCCGAGCCCTCGCTACAGGACATGATCGTGCGCTACCTCGCCGCCTTCGGCCCGGCCACCGTGGGCGACGTGTCGGCCTGGTCGGGTGTGACCGGCCTGCGCGCGGTGGCCGAGCGTCTGCGCCCGCGGCTGGTGACGCTGCGCGACGAGCGCGACCGCGAGCTGCTCGACGTCCCGGGTGCCCCGCTGCCCGACGCCGGCACGCCGGCCCCGCCGCGCTTCCTGCCCGAGTTCGACAACGTGCTCGTCGCCTATGCCGACCGTGCGCGCATCATCGAGGAGGCTCACCGCGAGCGGGTGGTGCGGAGCCTCGGCCGGCCGATGCTGCTCGTCGATGGCTTCGTCCGCGCGTTCTGGAAGATCGAGCGCGTCAAGGCGAGCGCGACGCTGGTCATCGAGCCGTTCCGGAGGCTCTCCAAGCGCCACGCCGCCGCGGTCACCGCCGAGGGCCGGCGGCTGCTGCGCTTCGCCGCGCCCGACGCCGACGGCAACGCGGTGCGCCTGCTCCCGTCAGAGTGAGGCCATGGAGCACCGCAGGCTGGGCGACTCGGATCTCGACGTCTCGGTCATCGCCCTGGGTTCGTGGCTGACCTACGGCGGCGGCATCGGGCGCGAGCGGACCGACGCCTGCACGCGCGCGGCGTTCGAGGCCGGGATCAGCTTCTTCGACACCGCCAACGTCTACGGCCGCGGAGCCGCCGAGCGGGCGTGGGGCGAGATCCTGCGCGCCTACCCCCGCGACTCGTTCGCCATCGCCACCAAGCTCTTCTATCCGATGTCGGCGCACGATCGCGGGCTGTCGCGCGAGCAGGTCCACAAGCAGATCGACGGCTCGCTGCAGCGGCTGGGGATGGACCACGTCGACCTCTACCAGTGCCATCGCTACGACGAGCAGACGCCGCTGGAGGAGACGATGCAGGCGCTGACCGAGGTCGTGCAGGCGGGCAAGGCGCGCTGGATCGGCTTCAGCGAGTGGCCGATCGAGCGCATCGAGGAGGCGCTCGCGCTGCCCGGGGTGGCGAAGTTCGCCTCCAGCCAGCCGCAGTACTCGGCGCTGTGGCGGGCGCCCGAGGCGCGGCTGATCCCGCTGTGCGAGTGCCACGGGATCTCGCAGATCGTGTGGTCGCCGCTCGCGCAGGGCGTGCTCAGCGGCAAGTATCTCCCGGGCGCGGCGCCGCCGCCCGGCTCGCGCGCCGCGTCGCCGAAGATGAACCGTTTCATCGGCCAGTGGCTGAACCGCACGACGCTCGATGCCGTCGATCGCCTGCGCCCGGTCGCCGACGAAGCGGGGCTGACGATGGCGCAGCTCGCGCTGGCCTGGGTGCTGCGCCAGGCCAACGTCGCGGCGGCGATCGTCGGCGCCTCGCGGCCCGAGCAGGTCCACGAGAACGCGCGCGCCGCCGAGGTGCGCCTGAGCGCCGACACGCTGCGCGCGATCGATGAGGCCCTGCTTCTCATCGCCGTTTACTAGAAGAGCGGCGGCGTGACGAGCAGCGGCTCGATCCGCCAGCCGCCGCGCGGCGGGGCCGTCGCGTGCCACAGCTCGTCGAAGCCCTCCTCGGGCGTCGGGCGCTGCAGGCGCCGGCTCGTCCCCATGACTCCGGAGACGGGCACGCGCTCGCGGCCGGCGCGGCGCGCGTTGCGCGCGAGCGCGTCGGCCATGTCGACCTCCACCAGATAGCCGACGACGCGGAAGCCGGCGGCGCGGGCGGGCTCGACGTACCGCGCGCGATCGGCGGGCGTCGCGTTGGTGTTGTCGACCACGAAGCGCTGGCCGTGCTCCAGGCACCAGCGGATCAAAGCCTCCTCGCGAGCGCGCGTGCGCAGCACGTCGAGCGACACGCGCACGTGTGTCTCGACGAAGCGCTCGGCATACAGGGTCGTCTTGCCGCTGCCCTGCACGCCGCAGAGGACCACCGCCTCCATGCCCCGACAGTAACGTTGCGCCATGGACGAGCGGGCTTTCGTGGAGGCGCTGTTCGCCGCCCTGCCCGAGGCATTCGAGGACCGCGAGCACTACTTCGACGAGGACGGCGCGCTCGCCTACGCCGCACTGGGCGACGCGCGCATGTGGCTGGAGGACAACGCGATCCGCGTCCGCCTCGTGCCGCGGTGGCGCGCATCCGTGCGCCCCGGCCGCGAGGATCTCGTGCGCCGCTTCTGGGACTTCGTGGAACAGCAGGCGGCGGCCTCCGCGGGTGAAGCCGACCTTGAGACGCTGCTCTCGCTCGAGTGCTTCGAGGGCGTCGCCTGGGTGGACGATCTCGACGAGTACCTCGGGCCGAGCACGCGCGCTCTCCGGCGCTCAGCTTGAGCCCGACAAGCGGCGCAGGTGGCCGCGCCAGGCGGCCTCGGTGTGCTTGAGCGAGCGGCGGCCGAACGCCTCGCGCAGCACGCCTCGCGGATCGCGCGGCAGCGGCGAGAGCAGCAGCTCGAGGCACGCTTCGTCGCCCTCCTCGCGGGCCAGCAGGTCGAGCACCGTGCCGCCGAGCAGCTGGGCGTCGCGGATGCCCGGCGGGAAGGACGGCTTGGTGCCCTCGTGCAGGCGGCGCGCGATCGCGGGGCGCGCGTGCTCGGTCTGCCCGCTCAGCCACTGGGCGCCGCCGGCGGCCAGCCACGCCCAGCGCGGGTAGCGGCGAAACGCGCGCGGCGTGAAGGGCGGCGGCAGCCGCGGGTTGCTGGCGCCGATGACCACATGGGCGTACAGCGCGGCGGGCGCGAGCAGGTTGAGCTCGCGCGAGCCGGGCACGTGCGAGGCGCTCGCTGCGAGCAGGCGCGGCGCAAGGACGTGGATCTCGCTGCGGCCGAACCAGCCGACCAGGTAGCGCCGGGCGGCGGGCGCGGTGAGCCGGCGCACCAGCGGCAGGTAGGGCGCCGCAAGGTCGAGTTGCGCCCGCGAGCTGTGCACGATCACGTCGACCGTGTCGGGCACGCTGGGGAAGTCCGCGGCGAGCCGCGCCCGCGTGCCTTCGAGCAGCTCGAGCACGCCCACGACGTCGTGGGCGTCGGCCTCGTCGTGGCGTGCGGCGAAGTGCGGGGACGTCGTCTCGACCCAGGTCACGGCGCTGCCCCCAGCCTGCCACCGCGCGCAAGGGCGCGTCCGCTACCTGCCCCGCATGCGACGACGAACGTCCGTGACGTAACAACAGGGTTGTTACGTCACGGACGTTCGGTGCGACGGGTGCGTCAGACCAGCGCCGGCTCGCGCGGCGCGATCGTCACGCCGTGGACGATCGCCTCGATCTCCTCGGACGCGCGATCGAACTCGTCGTCGGAGAGCACGGGCGTGCCTTCGAAGGGCAGGTCGCGCGTGATCTCCAGCCACGACTTGCAGCCGTGGAAGTCGTCGCGGACCTTGACGGTGACCGGCCGCGGGATGCGATAGGTGCGCAGCAGCAGCACGTGGAGCGGGTGACGCCGCTTCCACTGCAGGCGCTTCTCGCAGTAGTCCGAGGTCCAGACGTAGTACGGAGAAAGCGCGTCGACCGTGCGCGGATCGGTGATCGTCCAGTGGGCGGCGACCTCGGCCCACGCCCGGATGCGGACGCGATCGGGCTGGGGGATGCCGCCGTCGCGCGTCAGCGCGTGGGCGGGCGGCTCGGCATCGGGCCACACGCCCTCCTCCAGCGCGCGCCGGAGCTCGGGCTGGTGGGAGGCGCGCACGACGTCGTTGCGCTGGTGTTCGAAGGTCGGGTAGAGGAAGAAGCGGTCGTGCTCGACCTCGAAGTGCTTGCGCTCTTCGCGGATGCCGCCCTTGCGCAGGGTGACGAGCTGCTCGCCCTCAGCGAGCGCGCGGACGGTGACCGCCCATTCCTTGAAAGCAATTGGCATAAGGAAAGAGGAGAAGGGGGGACTACGAAGACATCCCGGGCGACGGACGGATTACCCCGTCCTTGGCCTCAGGATGGGCGACATTCTCGCAAAGCACGGCGAAAATCCCAAATTCCCCTGCGTGTCAGGAGTTTTTCGGGAGAATTTGTGGCGCGTTTGCGCTCAGCCGTGCGCGGACAGACTGCGGGCGAGCGCGATCGCCGGCAGCTCGACCGGCACGCCGATGTCGAGCTGCGTATACGTACCGCCGCTCTGCAGATGCTCGTGCAGCAGATCCTGCAGCTGGAAGCGGCCGATCAGCGCGTCGCACTCGATGCAGCCGTTGGCCACGTAGCCGCCGACGACGCCCGGGCTGTCGCGATGGCGCAGTTCGCCGATCCCGCGCCGGGCCAGCGCCCGCGGGTCGACGTGCTCGACGAGCATCTCGGCGACGTCGTCGAAGGCGAGGAAGCCGCTGCGGTCGGGCGTGCGGGCCGGGTCGATGAGGACGCCGACCACCCCGCGCACCTTCGTGCGGCACTGCCAGCAGCGGTCGGTCACGGCCGCCAGGCGGGCGCGCACGGTCGGCTCGCCGGTCGTCGCCGGCGCCGGGGCGCGCTCGCGGCGCGCGGCGCCGCCCGACCCGCCGACGATCGTCAGCCGCGGGCGCGCACCGCTGCTCGTGTCATCCGGAGACGACATCAAGCCTGGTTGATACGCGCTCCGTGCGTGGGTTTGCCGCGATTGCGGCAATTGCGCACCTTTGCGCGCCAAAGCTGCAAACGGCGTGGAGGGTTCGCTGGACGGTCGTATGAGCGCGCCTAAAGGCGGACGCCCGCGAGTCCTTCGACCGTTTCGAGGATCGCGGCGAAATCCGCGTCGCCCAGATCCCTGCCCATGCCGGCCGTCAGCGCCTCGCGCACGGCGGCCGCGGCCGGGAAGGGAACACCAGCCGCCTGGCCCTCCTCGAGGCACAGGCGGACGTCCTTGAGCATGTGCTCGAGCTTGAACAACGTGCTGTAGTCGTGCTCGCGCATCGGCCCCGCCTTGAGGGCGAGCATCGCCGAGCCGCCGCTGCCCGCGGCCATGACCTTGGTCAGCGCGTCGAGGTCGACGCCGGTCGCCCGCCCGACGACGAGCGCCTGCGCGAGCGTGTGCGCATTGGCCGCCGCCACGGCGTTGTTGATGAGCTTGACCATCTCGCCGAGGCCGACCTCCTCGCCGACGTGCACGATCAGCTCGCCCATGGCCTCGAACAGCGGCAGCGCGCGCTGGAAGTCGTCGCGCGCACCGCTGGCCATGATCGTCAGCGTCCCGTCCTCGGCCTTCGGGCTGGAGCCCGTCACCGGCGCGTCGACGAAGCCGATGTCGCGTTCGGCGAGCGCCGCCGCGAGCCGGCGGCTGTCGCCCGGCGCGATGGTCGACATGTCGACGCACAGCGCTCCCGCCGCCGCGCCCTGCGCGACCCCGTCGGCGCCCAGCAGCACCTCGGTGACCTGCGCGCCGTCGACGACCATCGTGATCACCACGTCGCTGGCCGCGCCGACCTCGGCCGGCGTCGGCACCACCGTGCCGCCGTGCTCGGCCGCCCACGCCTCGGCCCGCTCGCGCGTGCGGTTGTAGACGGTCAGCTCCGCGCCCGCGCGGCGCAGGTTGGCCGCCATGCGCGAACCCATGATCCCCAGCCCGACGAAGCCGATGCGCTCCACGGGCGCAGATCCTACGAACCCCCGACGGCGAACGTCCCTGACGTCACAATCCTGTTGTTACGTCACGGACGTTCGCGGCCGGCGTGGTCAGCCGGGCGGGCTCACGGCCAGCCCGCCGTCCAGGCCGAGCCGGTGCGCCACCGCGGCGGCCTCGGTGCGGCTGCGGACGTCGAGCTTGGAGAGGATCCGCGACACGTGGACGCTTGCGGTCTTCTCGGCCATGAAGAGCGCCTCGCCGATCTCGCGGTTCGTCCGGCCCTCGGCCACGAGCGCGAGCACCTGGCGCTCGCGCGGCGTCAGGCCGAACGGGTCTTCCTCCTCGACGGCCGCGGCGGCGGGCTCGGGTGCGGGGGCTGTTCCCGAGGCGAGCGTCAGCCGGGCGCGCGCCGCCAGGCTCTCGATCTCCCCGAGCAGCCAGCTCGCGCCGAGCGCAGAGGTGAGCGCATGGGCGCGATCGAGCTGGGCCGCCGCCGCCTCGCGATCGCCGGCGGCGATATGGCCCTCGGCCGCGCGCCAGCGCATGATCGCGCCCGGATAGGGCCGCCCGATGGCCTCCCACGTCTCCGCGGCGGCCTCGTGCAGCGCGGGGTCGGGCTTGCCGGTGCCCCGGGCGTGCTCGGCCTCGGCGCTGCGCAGCCAGGCACGTTCGACGGGGCCGCCGTCGTCGGCCGCGGCGCGCACGCGTGCGACGTGGAACTCGCCCTCCATCAGCGCGCGGCGCGTCTCCTCGGCGTCGCCGAGGTCGCGGGCGCGCTGCGCCGCGTCGGCCTCCGTGACCGCGCCGATCGTCGCCACGCGGGCCAACCGGACCACGTCGTCGGTGCACGTCTCGATGCGGTCCAGCGCGGCCTGCACGGCGGCGCGGGCGGCATCGAGGTTGCCCGCGCGGCGTTCGAGCTCGGCCAGCAGCGCGCCGAGGACCCCGAGGAACTGCGGCTCGTCGATGTTGCGCGTCGCTTCCTGGGCCTGCTTGAGCAGGTCGCGCGCGAGCGCGGTGTCGCCGCGGCCCATCGCCAGCTCCGCGCGGCGCAGGACGGCGTTGACGAACGTCGTCCCCGCCCAGGGGCGCGTGTCGACGATGTGCTGCTCGGCGAAGGGCCAATCGCCGGTGTCGAAGGCGATCTCGCCGTCGAGCAGCTCCAGCCAGTCGCAGCGCTCGCCGCGGGTGCCCGCGATCTCGCGGCCCTGCCGCACGATCTCGCGCGCCTCATCGGAGCGCCCGGCCTGGTGAAGCATGTCGGCCAGGTTGAGGTAGGCGGATTCGAGCTCGCGCGCGCGCTCGCTCGACGCGGCGAGGTCGATCGCCGCGCGCAGCTTCTCGGTGCCTTCCTCGATCTCGCCCAGGCTCATCAGCGAGGTGCCCAGGGCATTGAGCGCGCGCGACTGTGCGCCCGGGTCGCCGGCCGCCTCGGCGACCGGCAGCGCGGCGCGAGCGGCCGCGATGGCGCTGCGGTGGCGGCCACGGAGCATGAGGAACGAGGAGCGCCGGGCGAGCAGCAGCGCGCGCTCGCGGCTGACGTCGTCGTCGGGCAGCAGCTCCAGCCCGCGCTCGAGCATCCCGAGCGCGGACTCCGCCGCCCCGACACCCCAGCGCGCCGAGGCCAGGCGCTCCATCAGCCAGGCGGCGCGGTGCGGGTGTGCCGCCTCGTCGACCTCCGCCAGCGCCGCCTCGTACAGCGCGACGGCCCGGACCCGGTGCCCGTCGAGCTCGTGGGCCACGCCAGCGCGCTTGAGCAGCGCCCAGTGCCCGATGCCGGCGACCGCCTCGGCGTCGGCGACGCGCGGCCACAGCTCGAGGGCGCGCTCGAAGAGGCGCGCCGCCTCACGATGGGCGTGGATCGCGTCGGACGCGTCGGCGGCGCGCACCGCGGCGGCCAGCGCTCCGGGCTGGTCGCCGGCGGACAGGTAGTGATGCGCGATCCCCGCGAGGATCTGCGCGCCGGGACCGTCGGCGTCGACACGGCGTTCGAGCGCGCGGGCGAGCGCGAGATGCAGCTCCGCGTGCTCGCCGGGAAGCAGGTCGTCGTGCACGACCTCGCGCAGCAGCGCGTGGCGGAAGCCGTAGCGCCCTTCGGGATCGACCACCACGACGTGCCCGGTCACCGTCTCGCGCAGGGCGTCGCGCAGGGCGATGGAGTCGAGCGTCGAGGCGTCGGCCAGCAGCGAGTGATCGACGCGGCGACCGACGGCCAGCAGGCGCAGGACGTCCTGGGCGTCGGGCGGCAGCGCCTCGATGCGGACCATCAGCGCGTCGCGCATGGTCGAGGGCAGCTCGCCGCGGCCGTCGAGACCGGCCGCCAGCAGCTCCTCGGTGAAGAACGGGTTGCCCTCGCTGCGCGCGTACAGGCGCTCGACCAGCGACGGCTCGGCGGGGCCGCCGAGGATGTCGGCCAGCTGCTCGGTCAGCTCGTCGTGCGAGAGCGGCGGCAGCTCGATGCGGCGGGCGCGCGGCGCCCGCTCCAGCTCGGCCAGCAGCGAGCGCAGGGGGTGGCGGCGGTGCAGCTCGTCGGGGCGGTACGAGGCGAGCACGAGCACGCGCTCGGCGCGCAGGCTGCGCGCGAGGAAGACGAGCAGGGCGCGCGTCGAGGCGTCGGCCCAGTGCAGGTCTTCGATGCCGAGGACCACCGGCGCGTTGCGACCGAGGCGATCCAGGAGCGTCAGCAGCGCCTCGAAGACCCGGGCCTGGGCGGGGTCGTCGCGCTCGCCGGCCGCCAGCCCGTCGGGCCCGGCGAACTCGGGCAGAAGGCTCGCGAGCCCGGCCCGTGTGGCCGGGCCGAGCTCGTCGAGTACCGGGTCGCCGTCGCGCGTGAGGGATCGCAGGGCGGCGACGATCGGGGCGTAGGGGAGCTCGTCCTCTCCGAGCGAGACGCAGTCTCCGGTGATGACGCGCGCTCCAGCCGCGAACGCGTTGCGTTCCAGCTCCTTGAGCAGGCGGGTCTTGCCTACGCCCGATTCACCCGCGATGAAGGCGAGCGATGGGCGCCCAGCCGAGGCGTCGCGAAGGGCCGCTTCGAGCTCCGCGAGCTCTCGCGTCCTTCCGATGAACCGGCTGCTCGTCACGCGCGTGGCCACGGTTCCAGTATCGCTCGATGTCGTCGTTGCGGGCATCCGACAGATGGGGGCTGTGCAACAGGTTGAACATGAGGAGATGGTGCTCTCGTGTGCGAATGCGCACATCGGGCGGATGGAGCCTCTTCTGCGACGCGACCCCTTACCTGCATAAGGGCACCCCTTACGGCGTGCCGAAACCCCCGCCTCCAGGGGTCTCCAGGCGCAGGCGCCCGCCCGCCCGCAACGTCCCGGAGGCCTTGGGCGCGAGCTCCTCGCCGTCGAGCAGGTTGCGCCCGCGCGCTCCCGGCTCGCCGCCGTCGGCCCCCGGCGGCGGGTGGCGGCGGCGCTCGGTCAGCAGCGAATAACGGACGTCCTCGAGCGCCTGCAGCTCGCGGATCACGCCGTCGCCGCCACGGTGGCGCCCGCCGCCGCCCGAGCCGCGCCGCAGCGCGTACTCGACCACGCGCAGCGGGAACTCCAGCTCGAGCGCCTCGACCGGGGTGTTGAGCGTGTTGGACATCGCGACGTGCACGGCGCTGGGGCCGTCGGCGTCCGGACACGCCCCCTGGCCGCCGCCGAGCGTCTCGTAGTACGTCCACGCGTCGGTGCCCAGCGTGACGTTGTTCATCGTCCCCTGGCCGAGCGCGCGCCCGAAGGCGGCGAGCACGAGGTCGGCCACCCGCGAGGAGGTCTCGACGTTGCCGCCGGCCACCGCCGCCGGCGCGCGCGCGTTGAGCAGCGAGCCCTCCGGGGCCAGGACCGTGATCGGGCGATAGGCGCCGGCGCTCGGCGGGATGTCGGGGTCGGTCAGCACGCGGACCGCGAACAGGCACGCGCTGGCCGTCACGGCCAGCGGGCAGTTGAGGTTGCCCTCGTGCTGCGCCGCGGAACCGCCGAAGTCGAGGGTCAGCTCGTCGCCCGCGACGGTCGCGGCCAGGCGCAGCTCGAGGTCTTCGTCGGCAGCCTCGAGCACGTCGACGGCGCTGCGCGTGCCGTCTTCGAGGTCGGCCAGGCAGGCGCGCGTGCGCCGCTCGGCGTAGTCGAGCACCGCCGCCGTGGCCTCGCGCAGGAAGCCGATGCCGACGCGGTCGGCCAGCTCGGCCAGGCGGCGGGCGCCGGTGCGGTTGGCGGCAAGCTGCGCGCGCAGGTCGGCGCGCCGGTGCGCGGGCTGGCGCATCTGCGCGGCCAGCTCGTCGATGGCCTTGTCGTCGAGCACGCGCGGCGCGATGACGACGCCCTCCTCCTCCAGGGTGGTCGAGTCGGCCGGCATCGAGCCGGGCACCTTGCCGCCGACGTCGGCGTGATGGGCGCGGGCGGCGGCGAAGCCCAGCAGCTCGCCGTCGTGGAAGGCCGGTGTGACGACCGTGATGTCGGGCAGGTGCGTGCCGCCGGCGTAGGGGTCGTTGAGGACCCAGGCAACGCCCGGCGCGTGGTCGCGCTCGCGCACCGCGGCCACGGCGGCCGGCATCGCGCCGAGGTGCACCGGGATGTGCTCGGCCTGCATGACCATCTCGCCGGCCGGGTCGAACAGCGCCGTCGAGCAGTCGCGGCGCTCCTTGATGTTGGCGCTGTGCGCGGAGCGCACGAGCACCGCGCCCATCTCCTCGCAGGCGGCGCGCAGCGCGCCCGCGGTGACCTGCAGGTCGATCGGGTCGACGGTCACGCGCGCTCCAGGATCAGCGTGCCGGTGTCGTCGGTCGCGCCGCGCCAGCCCTCCGGGACGACGAGCGTGGCCTCGGGCAGGCGCATCACCCTCGGGCCGTCGACGCGCTCCCCGGGCGCGCCGCCGAACTCGAGCGGCTCGGCGGGCAGGCGGCCCGTGGCGCGCACGGTCACGAGCTCGACCTCGCCGTCAGGGTCGCGGTGGCCGTAGCGCTCCTCGTGCAGCGCCTCGAAGCGCTCGCGCAGATCGTCGTCCGAGCCGCGCACGGTCAGCTCGTGCGACTGGCCGCGGTAGCGCAGGTCCCACGCCAGCTCGATCTCCGGCTCGCCGCCGAGCGTCGCACGGACCTCGTCGCGCAGCGCGTCGGCGCCGGCCTCGCCGTCGCCGAGCACGGTGCGCTGGGCATCGGCGCGCCGGTCGGCCGCGGCCAGGCCCAGGGCGCTGAGCACCCCGGATGCGCGCGGCACGAGGATCTTCGTCATCCCCAGCTCGTCGGCGATCGCCGCCGCGTGCAGCGGCCCGGCGCCGCCGAAGGCCAGCAGCGCGAAGCGCCGCGGATCCACGCCGCGCTCCACGGTCATGACCCGCAGCGCGCGCACCATCTCGGCGTTGGCCACGCGGACGATGCCCTCCGCGCACGCCTGCACGTCGAGGTCGAGCTGGTCGGCGAGGCGCTCGACGGCGGCGTGCGCCGCGTCCGCGTCGAGCGCGACGTCGCCGGCCAGCGGCGCGTCGGCGCTCAGGTGGCCGAGGACGAGGTTGGCGTCGGTGACCGTCGGCTCGGTGCCGCCGCGGCCGTAGCACGCGGGGCCGGGCTCGGCGCCCGCGCTGTGCGGGCCGACGCGCAGCGCGCCGCCGGGGTCGCGCCAGGCGATCGAGCCGCCGCCGGCGCCGACGGTGTGGATGTCGACCATCGGCAGCGCGAGCGGGCGACCTCCGACCTCGCGCGCGGTGGTCTCGCGCACGCGGCCGCCCTCGACGACGCAGACGTCGCAGGAGGTGCCGCCCATGTCGAAGCACAGCAGGTCGGGCTCGCCGCAGCGCGCCGCCAGAAGGGCCGCGGCCGCCGCGCCGCCCGCGGGGCCGCTGAGCACGGTCAGGGCGGCGTGCTCGGCGGCGGCGTCGAGCGCGGCGAGGCCGCCGCTGGACTGCATGATCGCCGGGGCCGGCAGGCCGGCCTCGCGCGCGGCGAGCAGCAGCCGGCGCAGGTAGCGCCCGAGCAGAGGGGAGAGAGCGGCATCGACCTCGGTCGTGGCGGCGCGCTCGAACTCGCGGAAGGTGCCCACGACCTCGTGCGACAGCGAGACGTGGACGCCGAGGCGCGCGCGCAGCGCATCGCCGATCGCGCGCTCGTGATCGGGGTGGCGGTAACTGTGCAGCAGGCACACGGCCACGGCCTCGGGCTCGGCCGCCGCGACCTCGTCGACCAGCCTGTCGAGGCCGGTCAGCGCCTCGATCACCCCGTCGGGCCCCGTGCGCTCGCGCGCGGCGAAGCGCCGCTCAGACGGGGTCAGCGGCGCTGGGTGCGCCGCGCACAGGCGGTAGAGCTCGCGCCGCGTCTGGCGCCCGAGCGCGACGAGATCGGTGAACCCGGCGGTCGCCACGAAGGAGGTGCGCGCGACCTTGCCTTCGAGCAGCGCGTTGGTCGCGACCGTCATGCCGTGAGCGAAGCTCTCGACGTCGCCCGCGCTCGCGCCCGCGGAGCGCAGGGCGCGGCCGACCGCGGTCATCACCGCGCGCGACTGGTCGCCGGGCGTGGTCGGCGCCTTGGCCGTGTGCAGCTTGCCGCCGGCGACGAGGACGGCATCGGTGAACGTCCCGCCCACGTCGACGCCGAGCAGCATGCGGGGAGGCTATGTGGTCAGGACGAGTCGGCGACCGCACCGCCGGGGCGCGGCCGCCGTGATGTCCACGCCCCTTCGCGCTACGCGGCGAGCGGCTCGCCCGCGGCCGGCACGACGTCCTCGGTCTCGGCGAGATGCTGGTGCGACGGGCAGTAGCCGTTGTGTGGCAGCGGCATCCGCTGGCACGGCGTGCCCCGCCGCGTGGTGGCCCGGCACTGCAGCGGCTGCCCGTTGACGTCGAAGCCGTTGTGCGGCATCCGCTCCAAGACTTCGACCGCGCACGCGAGATAGCCGTCGACCACCCGCCAGACCCGTGGCTGGGCCTGCATCGGGAAGTGCGACTTGATGTCCTGAAACAGGAAGCGTGCTGGGCGCGCGAAGTAGTGCCGGTCTCCTACCAGCCGTTGGACAGTTGCCTCGCATGAGCGAAGCACCTGTTCGTGCGCCTCCCTACCTCCGACGATCTCTCCCGACAGCTCGCGGTAGATCGCTCTGCTGACCTGGTACATGATCCCTCGACCGTGTCCTCCTGTTGGCCTCATCCCCCGGCCTGGACCAGTGGGCGAGTATGGCCCGCGCTTGTGAAGGCAGAAACGCGGGCAGTGTTGAGTTCGCGTTAAGAAACGCGGCCGTTCAGGAGAACTGGCGGTCATGCGAGCAGCGCCGCCGCGCCTGACGCGATCCGCCACGACGCCGCCGGCGCCTGGAAGGCGCTCGTCTCGGCCGAGGTGGCGGGGCGAAGCACGAACATGACGCGCGGGGTCGCGACAAAGGCGCGGCCGTCGCGCACCGCCACCCGCATGGGTAGTGCATGCAGCGACCCCTCCGAATGGATGCCGGCGAGGGACGGCTCGGTCGCGGCCAGCGCGGATCGGCAGGTCTGCCCGTCTCCGGCGAGCGCGGCCACCTGCTGCTGTTCGCTGGGCGCGAGGTACTGGCAGGCGGCGTAGGCGTTGCCGTCGACGACGGCCGCGGCGAGGAAGGCGCGGACGGTCGCGGCGGCGGCGGACGCGTCGGGCACCGTGGTGGCGACGGCGGCAGAGTCCTCGACGGGAAGCGCGATCGCGAGGACGACGGCGACGGCACCAATGGCCGCGAGCGCCGCGACCGGGCCGCGGTAGGGCTCGGGCGCGTCGGTGCGGTCGTCCTGACCGAGCATCGCGTGGACCGACATGGCGACCGCGACCGCGGCGGCGATCAGACCGGCGACGGTGCCGACGAGCAGCCACGCGGCGTGGGTGAGCGCCGTCGCGACGATCCCGCCGACAATGAGCGCGGTGAGCGATATGGCGCGAAGCAGGAGCTGGCCCGGTCCGGTCATGGCACCGATGATTCGCCCGGGCCGTGTGCGGTGCCTCAGGGCCGTGTTCGCATCCGGTGTGCCCTACACCCAGCGCTCGAAGGCCGGCGCGTCGGCTCCGCCGCGTGTGACCGAGTGATGCAGGTCCAGGGCCGGGTCGGTCCCGGGGAAGTCCACGCGCGAGTGGGCGCCGCGGCTCTCCGTGCGCAGGAGCGCGTGGCGCGCGATGAGCCGCGCCAGTGGGTGCGGGTCGTTCGCGAGGGCGGTGAGGCCGTCGGCGTTGCGGACGAGGCCGGCGTGGCGCCAGAGCGCCTCGCGCGTCTGGCGGCCGGGCGTCTGGAGGGCCGGTGCCGTTGGCGGCGCGTTCGCCTCGGTCGCGGGCTCGGAGAGGGCGGCGAACGAAGCCCGCGCGCCGAACACGAAGCACTCGCTGAGCGAGTTCGAGGCCAAGCGGTTGGCGCCGTGCAGCCCGGTGCACGCGCTCTCGCCGACCGCGTAGAGGCCGGGGACGGTGGTGGCGCCGTCGAGGTCGGCGACGATGCCGCCCATGCCGTAGTGGGCGGCGGGCGCGACGGGGACCAGCTCGATCGTCGGGTCCAGGCCCGCCTCGCGCAGCGCGCCGACGACGTTGGGAAACAGCGTCGGGTCGATCGCGCGCATGTCGAGGTCGACGCTCGCCGTACCGCTCTCGCTCATCGTCGACCAGATCGCCCGCGCCACCTCGTCGCGCGGCGCGAGCTCCTCGACGAAGCGCTCGCCGTCCTTGTCGAGCAGCGTCGCGCCCTCCCCGCGGATCGCCTCGGTGATGAGAAAGCCCTCGCGGCCCTTGATTCCGGTCACGGCCGTGGGGTGGAACTGCATGAGCTCGAGGTCGGCGAGCGCGCCGCCGGCCTCGCGGGCCAGCAGCAGCCCGATGCCCAGCGAGCCGGGCGGGTTGGTCGTGCGCTGCCACAGCGCCGCCGAGCCCCCGGTGGCCAGGATCACGGCGCGCGCGTGGATCGCGCGGCCGTCCTCGCAGACCACGCCGACGCAGCGTTCGTCGCGGGTCCACAACTTCGCTGCGCGGGCGCCTTCGATGACCGTCACGCCGGGCGTCTCGACGACGACGGCCGAGAGCTGGCGCACGACGCGGCGGCCGGTCGCGCTGCCCCCGGCGTGCACGACGCGCCGGCGCGAGTGGCCGCCCTCGAGGGCGAGCGCGAGGTTGCCGTGGCGATCGGCATCGAAGTGCACGCCGAGGCGCTCGAGCTCGCCGACCGTGCGCGGCGCCTCGCGGCAGAGCACCGCGGCGGCGCTTGCGCGCACGAGCGCGCGGCCGGCGCGCTCGGTGTCCTCGCGATGGAGGTCGGGCGAGTCGTCGACCGCGAGCGCCGCCGCCAGCCCGCCCTGCGCCCAATAGCTCGCCGTGCGGGCCAGCGGCGTGGCCGAGACGAGCGCGACCTTCGCGCCGTTGCGCGCGCCGGTGAGCGCCGCGTAGAGCCCCGCCGCGCCGGCGCCGACGACCGCGAGGTCGGCGTCGATGCAGTCGGCTCCGGTCATGCGCGGGTACGGTAACGAGATGGCCGCGCCGCTCCTGTTTCGCCACCCGTCCTCGCTGGAGCACGACACGGGCATGCACCCCGAGCGCGCGGAGCGGATCGCGGCCATCGAGCATGTGCTGTCGGCGCGCGACTGGCTGGGGTGGGACGTTCGCGAGTCGCCGGCCGTGGAGCGAGCAGTGCTCGAGGCGGTGCACCCCGAGCGCTACATCGAGCGCATCGCCGCGGTGTCGGCCGCGGGCGGTGGCGCACTCGACGTCGACACGATCGCCTCCGAGGGCTCCTACCGCGCGGCGCTGCACGCGGCGGGCGGCGCGGTCGCGCTCGTCGACGAGCTGCTCGGCGACGGTCCCTGGGTCGGCGCCTCGCTGCACCGGCCGCCCGGCCACCACGCGCTGCGGGCGCGCGCGATGGGCTTCTGCCTGTTCAACAACGTCGCGGTGGCGGCGCGGCGCGCGCTCGACCGGTGGGGCGCCGAGCGCGTGCTGATCCTCGACTGGGACGTCCACCACGGCAACGGGACGAACGACATCTTCCACGCAGAGCCCGACGTGCTCTACGTGAGCATCCACGAGTCGCCGCTGTATCCGGGCACGGGCCCGGCGACCGACGTCGGCTTGGGGGCGGGGGAGGGCTACACCGTGAACCTGCCGGTGCCCGCCGGCTCCGGCGATGGGGTCTGGTGCTCGCTGGTGGAGCACGTCGTCGTCCCGATGGGGCTCGAGTACCGGCCCGGGATCGTGCTGCTGTCGGCGGGCTTCGACGCCCACACGCGCGACCCGCTGGCCGGCTGCGAGGTCACGCGCGCGGGCTACGCGCAGATGGCGGCGAGCATGCGCGGCCTGGCCCATGACCTCGGCGTGCCGATCGGCGTCGTGCTCGAGGGCGGCTACGACCTGCGGGCGCTGACCGAGTCGCTGCTGGTCACGCTCGAGGTCGTGAGCACCGAGCACATCCACGGCCACGGCGGAGTGCGCCTGCACCCGCTGGCGGTCGCGGCGGCGGGCCGGCTGGCCAAGCGCTGGCCGCTCGTGGGGATCGTCGCGGGTTAGTCCGGCTTGATCTGGGTCCGTCGTCCGTGCGGGGTCGGCGGCGCGGTGTGGGGCATGGCTTTGAGGAAGTGGGACGCCGGGGCGGCGCGGCCGCTCGCGGTGCGAGCGCGTCTCCGGCTGCGCGGGCGTGACGTCCTGCTTCGTCGTCGTCGCCGCTGCGCGCGGGCGCCGCTGCAGCCGAGTGGCGGCGTGCCAACTCGGCATCGATTTGCGCTCTGTACACCTCATTCGTGTCAAAGGGACCACGCGACCAGGTCCGCGACCATCGAGAGGCTCGCGGGGCCGAGGACGACCCCAGCGCACGCGGCGCCGCCCAGCTTCACTCCCTCGTTGCCTTGGCCACGCGGCGCCGCAAGCGCGCCTCGGCCTGCCGACGCTGCGGCGGCCCAACCCGCGTCAAGCCATCAGCGCTCGCCGCCGGGCGAGGTCGCGGTGCCCGTCCCGGTGCTCGTGCCCGTGCTCGTCCCGCTTTGCCCGGTGCCGGCGCCTGTGCCGCTCTCGCCGGTGGTGGTGCCCGTGCCCGTGCCGCTCTGGCCGGTGGCGGTGCCGGTGCCGCTCTGGCCGGTGCTCGTGCCCGTCGTGCCGCCGCCTTGCCCGGTCGCGGTCCCCGTGCTCTGTTCGGTGCCCGTGCCCTGCCCGGTCGTGGGTGCGGTCGTCGGCGCGGCGGTTGTCGGCGCGGCCGTGGTCGGCGCCGCCTGCGCGGGCGCCGGCTGCCCGCCGGTGGCCGAGGGCGGCGGCGCCTGGGAGTTGGCCGGCGCCGCGGGCTCCTTGTCGTTGGTCAGCGAGACGAAGGCGAGCGCGAGCGCGACGCCGGCCAACAGGACCACGACCGCGAGAACCGCGACGGGCGCACGCCAGTTCGGCGTCGGCACCAGCCGCGTCCGCGCTGGCGCGCCGCAGGACAGGCACCACTCCTGGTCGGGCCCGACGGTCGACGCGCATCGCGGGCACGGGATCGAGCCCGGCACGTAAGGGGCGCCTGGCGGCGCGATGCTCACGGTTCGCGGCGCTCGCCGCTGGGCTGGGCGACCGCGCCGTGGACGCCGTTCGAGGCCTCGTCCTCGATCGGGCTCATGACCTCGGTCGGCTGCTCGCCCGCGGACTGCTCGCCCTCCGGCTGCGCGCCCGCGAGCTGCTCGCCGACCGACCGCTCGCCCGCGGGCTGCTCGCCGATCGGGCGCTCGCCCGCCGGCTGCTCGCCGCTCGGCCGCTCGGCGGCCTCAACCTCGGCCTTCGAAACCTCGCGCTCCGCGATCTCGGTCACGGCCGGCTGTGGCTCCGGTTCCGGCGCCGCCGCCGGCGGCTCCGCGTGCAGCGTCAGCTGCGACGGCGGCTGGGCCGACGGCGGTGGCGCGGCCGGCGCGGCGACCGCGCCGATCTGGCCGACCGAGAGACTCACGGCCTCGCCGACCTCGGCGATCGCCCGCGGGCCGTGGA
The DNA here is from genome assembly GCA_036555665.1 of Solirubrobacteraceae bacterium. Classification (GTDB taxonomy): domain Bacteria; phylum Actinomycetota; class Thermoleophilia; order Solirubrobacterales; family Solirubrobacteraceae; genus JAOPZW01. The sequence goes on from DATBKW010000063.1 coordinate 20,290, forward strand.
CGGGCACGCCGCACGACGGGCAGTAGCGCGCCTCGCTGCCGTGCAGAGCGCCGCACCGCGGGCACACCGACACCCCCGGCTCGCGCAACTCGGTGAGCGGGCGGCGGTCGTCGAGCGCGTGCTCGAGCGCGCGCAGCTCGGCGTCGATCGCGGTGAGCGCGGCGATCTTGCTGCGGACCAACTCCTCGTTCATGTGCGCGAACTTGTGCTGGTCGAAGACAAGCCCGCCGAGGTCGCGGTAGCCGAGCTCACGCACGCGGCGCAGGTAGCGCAGGCGCCTGCGCAGGCGGCCGCGCTGGCGGAAGCTCGGGCGCTCGGGAATCGGCTCCTGGCCGGCGGGCACCTCGGAGGTCGCCTGCTCGCCCTCGCCCGCGGGCGGCTGGCCGTCCGCGGCCGGCTGCTGGACCTCACCCGCGGGCTGCTCGGTGCCCGGCGGCGGCTCGCTCTCGGCGGGCGCAGGCGCGGCCGCGCCGGGGTCCGCGGTCGGGTGCGCCTCGGTCGGCGCCTCCGTCGCGGCCTGCTCGGCGTCGGTCTCGGTGGCGGAGCGCTCGGAGCGCCGCCGGCGGATGACGTTCAGCGGGCCCTTCATGCGGAAAGGGCGCCAGATCGCGGCGCCTCGACGGGCAACCGTAGCACCTCGCTCCACGCCTCGATCACCCGTCGGGCCATGCGCCGAGCCGACCACAACTCGGCGCGCTCGCGGCCGTTGACGCGCGGATCGGCGGCCTCGAGGTGGGGTCTCAGCGCGGTCTGCCAGGCTTCGCGGTCGTACGGCGCGCAGAGCGTGCCGGGGACGCCGTCGAGCGCCGCCGGATGCACGCCGGTGGGCGTTGCGAGGACCGGGACGTCGCAGGCGAGCGCCTCGAGCACGGCCAGGCCGAAGCCCTCGTGATCGGAGGGCACGAGGACCGCGTTGGCGGCGTTGACGTAGAAGGGCACCTCAGAGGGTTCAACGTGGCCGAGCGTCAGGAGTCGCGCGCGGGCAGCGACGTCGCGCGCGCCGGCGGCCACCTCGCGCGCGCGGTCGAAGCGCTTCGCCGCGCGCGCCGGATCGGCCGGGAACAGCACACACGGCTCGTCGGCCGGGAGGCCGAGGCGCTCGCGTGCCTCGGCGCGGCCCATTGCCGTGAAGCGATCGACGTCGACCCCGCACGGCAGTACCGCGACCCGGCGGCGCCCGCCCGCGCCCGGCACCTCGCGCGCGAGCTCGGGGCTGACCGCGGCCACGAGGTCGACGAAGGGAAGCGCCGCGCGCGTGATCCACCTGGAGCGCGGGTGGCGCAGGTCGGTCCCGTGCAGCGTGACGACGCGCGGCGTGCCGGGCATCGCGAGCGCGGGCCAGGCGCTAAGCCCGAAGTGCGCGTGCAGGAGGTCGAAGCGTTCGCCGCGGCGGTGGCGGCGGCGCAGGTCGTTCGCCGCGCGCGCGTAGCCGCCAGGCGGGAACGCGAAGACCTCGATCTCGACGTCGTCGAACTCGCGCAGAGCCTCGACCTGATCGCGCACGAAGCTGCCCAGCGCCGGCTCGGAGACGGACGGCCACATGTTCGTGACGATCAGGACACGCATTTGCGCGTGATTCTCCACAGTTGCCGTCTTTCGCCGTTACACGCCTGTGCCCAGACTCGATCGCGTTGACATCACACGAGTCGAGGAGGCGTCAGATGGGCTATCGGATCATGGGCCGCGGACATGCGATCGCGCTGCGAGCACGTGCCGCGGTGGCCGCGCACGCGCGTGCACGGGCGCTGCTCGCCGGCCGCGCCGGCCAGGGCACGGTCGAGTACGTCGCGCTGATCCTGCTGGTGGCGGGGCTGTTCGCGACGGTCGTCGTGGCCGCGGGCGGCGTGAAGGGCGACGGGATCGCCCGTGCGATCACCGACAAGATCAAGTCCACGATCGACAGCGTGGGAGCGAAGAAGGGGTGACCCCGCCGAGCCGCCTACCATGGCGCGGTGGCCACTCGCCCCCCGGACCCGCGCGCGCGCCCGATCGCCGTCTTCGACTCGGGCGTCGGCGGCCTGACCGTGCTGCACGAGCTGCTGGTGCAACTGCCGCATGAGGACTTCCTCTACCTCGCCGACGCCGCGCGCCTGCCCTACGGCACGCGCGCCCAGGACGAGCTCGAGCGCTTCGCCCTGCAATGCGCCGAGGAGCTGTTGCTGCGCGGCGCCAAGCTGCTGGTCGTGGCCTGCAACACCGCCACCTCCGCGGCGCTGCCCGTGCTGCGGGAGCGCATGGCCCAGACGACGCTGGGCATCGACGTCCTCGGCGTGGTCCAGCCCGGCGCCGTGCAGGCGGTCGCGGCGACGACCAACGGCCGCGTGGGGCTCATGGCCACGCCCGCCACCGTGGCCAGCGGCGCCTACGCGTCCGCCATCGCGCAGGCCGATCCGTTCGTGGAGCTCACGTCGGTGACTTGTCCCGATCTGGCGTCCATCATCGAAGGCGGCTTCCCGTTCGACGAGCGCGTCGTGCAGACCGTGCGCGAGTACGTCGCGCCGCTGCGCGCCGCCGGCGTCGACACGGTCATCCTGGGCTGCACGCACTACCCGCTGATCGCGCCGATGCTCCAGCGCATGCTCGGCCGTGGCGTGCGGATCATCACGTCGGGCACCCCGGTGGCCCACCAGGTCGAGCACGTGCTCGGGGCGCGCGGGCTGGCCAATCCGCGCGGGGCGAGCGACGACGAGGGTGCGCGTGGCGCCCACGAGGGCGACTACCGGTTCCTCACCACCGGCGACGTCGAGGCGTTCCGCGCGCTCGGGTCGGTCTTCCTGCAACTGCCGCTCGGCGACGTCGAGCACGTCGCGCTGCGCACCGCGGAGGCGGCCGCATGAACGTCCAGACACGCGAGCGCTCCTACGGGCGTCCGGCCGACGGCCTGCGCCCGGTGACCATCCAGCCCGGCTTCGTGTCGACCGCCACGGGCTCGGTGCTGATCAGCGCCGGAGAGACGCGTGTCATCTGCACGGCCTCGCACACCGACGGCGTGCCCAAGTGGCTGGCGGGCAGCGGGCGCGGCTGGGTCACCGCCGAGTACGGGATGCTCCCGGCGTCCACGGGCGATCGCAAGCAGCGCGACGTGACCAGGGGTCGCCCCGACGGCCGCACGGTCGAGATCCAGCGGCTCATCGGCCGCTCGCTGCGCGGCGTGATCGACTTCAGCGCGCTGGGCGAGAACACCATCTACCTGGACTGCGACGTGCTGACCGCCGACGGCGGCACGCGCTGCGCCTCGATCACCGGCGCCTATGTCGCGCTGGCGCTCGCGTGCGACGCGCTGCGCGCCCGCGGCGTCCTGCAGCGCTCGCCGCTGACCGGGTCGGTCGCCGCGGTCTCGTGCGGGATCGTCGACGGGGCGGCGCTGCTCGACCTCGACTACGCCGAGGACTCGAGCGCCGAGGTCGACGCCAACGTGGTGATGACCGGCGAAGGTGGGCTCATCGAGGTCCAGGCCACCGCCGAGCGCACGCCGCTCTCGCGGGCGAACCTCGACGAACTGCTGGCGCTCGCCGCCAAGGGGATCGCCGAGCTGCGGTCCGCGCAGGAGCGCGCGGTCGGCACGTCGAGCGCGTGACGCTGGTCCTCGCCACCCGCAACGAGCACAAGCTGCGCGAGTTCGCGGCGCTGCTGGACGGCGTCGACCTCGTGGCGCTGCCCGACGGCATCGAGCTGCCGCCCGAGACCGGGGCGACGTTCACCGCCAACGCGCTACCCAAGGCGCGCACGGCCGCAAGCGCGACGGGCCTCGCCGCCATCGCCGACGACTCGGGCATCGAGGCGGCCGCGCTCGGCGGCGCCCCCGGCGTGCGCTCCGCCCGCTTCGCCGGCGATCACGCCAGCGATGCCGACAACCTCGCCAAGCTCATCGCGCAGGCGCCGCCGGACACCGCGCTCGCCTACGTCTGCGTGATCGCGCTGGTCGACCCGCGCACCCGCGAGGAGCACACCTTCGAAGGCCGTTGCACGGGCACGATGGCCCCGGCCCCGCGCGGCACCGGCGGCTTCGGCTACGACCCGATCTTCGTCCCCGACGACCGCCAGGACGGGCGCACGATGGCCGAGCTCAGCCCGGCCGAGAAGGACGCGATCAGCCATCGCGGCCGAGCCGCCCGCGCGCTGCTGGGACACCTGCGCGCATCGGTGCATGCGGGTGCAGCGGGGGACGCGGACGCGGCGGTGCCAGAGCGATGAGCACCCCGTCCAAGACCGGCGCGGCCGCGCTCTCGATCGCGTCGAACTCCGCGCTCATCGCGCTCAAGGCGATCGCCGGCGCCGTCACCGGCTCGGTCGCGCTGCTCACCGAGGCGCTGCACTCGGCCACCGACCTGATCGCATCGATCGTCGCCTTCTTCTCGGTGCGCGCGGCCGACGTGCCCGCCGACGAGTCGCACCCCTACGGCCACGAGAAGATCGAGGACATGGCCGCGGCCATCGAGGGGATGCTGATCCTCGTCGGCTCGGTGATCATCGCGTTCGAGGCCATCCGTCACCTCATCGAGGGCACCGGCGTCACGCGCCTGGGCATCGGCATCGCGGTCCTTGCCTTCTCGATCGCCGTGAACTTCGCCGTCTCGCGCACACTCAAGGCGCGCGCCAGGGCGACCGGCTCGCCGGCGCTCGCGGCCGACGCGGCCCACCTGACCACCGACATGGCGACGTCGGGCGGCGTGCTCGGCGCGCTCGTCCTCGTCGCGGCCACCGGCTGGGACTGGCTGGACCCGGTCGTCGCGCTGATCGTGTCGGCGGCCATCGCGACGGCCGGCGTGCGGATCCTGACGCGCTCTTCGCGCGTGCTGGTCGACGAGACGCTCCCCGACCCCGAGCTGCACGCGATCCGCGACATCGTCGCCGAGTTCGGAGGCCACGGCATCGTCGGCTTCCACGAGCTGCGCGGTCGGCAGGCCGGCGCGCGACGCCACGTCGATCTGCACGTCCAGTTCCGCGCCGGCACCACGCTCGAGGACGCCCACGGGACCGCTCACCGGATCCAGGACGCGATCGAGGCGCGCCTCGGCGACGCCGACGTCCTCATCCACCTCGAGCCCGAGGACCGCGTCCGCCCCGGCGAGGTGCTCGGCGTCGCCGAGCGCCCGCCTACGTCAGGTTGATCGCGGCCGACGCGCCGACGACCAGCACCACCGCCGCGTAGCCCTGATAGCCCGACAGCAGCAGCGCCAGGCAGGCGATCAGGCACACGAGGACGGTCACGAGCCACGCGATCCGGGCGATGCTCACGCGGCCTATCCTCCCAAGTCGCGATGACGTCGGGCTCACCGCTGACTCCGGGCGCAGCGCTCGGCTGGCTGCGCTCACTGTCGATCGACATCACGGCCGCAGCGGTCCTCGACGCGAACGGCGCTGTGCTGGCAGGGGATCCCGCGCTCGCGGACGCCGCGCCTGCGCACCTCATCAGCGCTCGATCCGAGCGTCACGCTATCGTCGTGCGCGTCGGTCCCAGGGCGCTCGAGCGTCTCGTGCGGGCCGATCTGCAGGCCGCGCTGGAGGCGCTCGAACACCGCTAGAAAGCGGTGCAACAAGTGTTCATCTGCGAAACAAGGCCTGCCTGGCAGGCGTGTGAAAGCCCGCAAGATGCGGTATTCAGCGCGCAATGGCTAGGAAAACGGCGTAGCAATGCGGTTTTCGGCGGAAGGTCGTCCGTAACCGCTGATAGCGTCGAATGACCACGACCTCACCAGGAGGGATCGAAGCGTGACGAAGTCAGAGTTCGTCGATCAGGTCGCCAATCGCGCGGACCTGGGCAAGTCCGAGGCCGGCAAGGCCGTTGACGCCGTCCTCGACACCATCCAGGAGACGCTCCAGCGCGGCAGCGATGTGACGTTCTCCGGATTCGGCAAGTTCCACGTTGCCGAGCGTGGGGCACGTCAGGGTGTCCATCCGCGGACGGGTGAGCCGATCCAGATCGCGGCGTCGAAGGTGCCGCGGTTCACGGCCGGCTCTGGCCTCAAGAAGGCCGTCAACGGCTGAGCGGCGGCGGAACGCAACACGCTCGGGCTCCGGCCGGTCCGCACTTCGCAGACCGGCTGGAGGCCCTGGTTGCCGGGCGGGAGTCCCAGATCGTCCTGGGACTCGATCCCGACCCCGCTCGGCTGTGGCCACAGGCCACCGCGGCGGCGCCCGCGACAGGGTCGTCCGCCGAGCGCGCGGCCGCCGCAGTGACCGCGCACTGCCTGGCGGCCATCGACGCGGCGGGCCCCGCGTGCGTGGCGGTCAAGCCCCAGCTCGCGTGCTTCGAGCGCCTCGGCGCCCCCGGCTGGGACGCACTGAACGCCACCATCGAGCACGCCCACCACCGAGGCCTGCTCGTCCTCGCCGACGCCAAGCGCGGCGACATCGACGTCTCCGCGAAGGCCTACGCGCAGGCGCTTGCGGGCCAGACGCCCACCCCGTTCGGCACCGTCCAGGGTCTTGCCGCCGACGCCTACACCGTCAGCCCATACATGGGCCTCGACACGCTGCAGGCGCTGCGGGCGCCAACCGCGGCGGTCTTCGTGCTCGTGAGAACCTCGAACCCCGGCGCCGTCGACGTCGAGGACCTCGTCACCGACACCGGCGAGCGCGTGTGGGAGCGCGTCGCGCGCATGGTCGACGGCCTCGGCAGCCCCGGCCCGGCAAGCGGACTGCACGACGTCGGCGCCGTCGTCGGCGCCACGGCGCCCGAGCACATCGCGCGCGCGCGCGAGCTGATGCCGCGCACGCCGTTCCTGCTGCCCGGCGTCGGTGCGCAGGGAGGCCGCGTCGAGGACCTCGCCCCCGCCTTCGCGCCCGGCCGCGCGGCGGGCCTCGTCACCGCGTCGCGCAGCATCGTCGCCGCACACGAGCAGCACGGGGGAGACCCGGGCCACGCGGCGAGCCGGGAAGCGGAGCGTTTGCGGGCGCTCGCATGGGCGCTTACCTGACCGGGCAGATGGGGCAGTCCCCCGTCGGCAGCCCTATGCTCCGGTCATCCCATGGCCAAGCGCCGACGCCGCACTCCCGCACGCTGGCTGGCACCGTTGGCCCTGGTCACGTGCGCCGTCGCGGTGTACGCAGTGGTCGACAACACGCTGCTGAACGACGACACGACGTCGACGAGCACGACGACGTCGCAGCCCGCCACGAAGACCAAGACGACGTCGTCCAAGCCGAAGAAGCACCGCCGCGTCTACATCGTCAAGTCGGGCGACACCTTGTCGGCGATCTCGCTCAAGACGGGCGTGTCCCTGGCAACGATCCAGCGCCTGAACCCCAAGCTCGACGCCGACACGCTGCACGCGGGCCAGCGCGTCAGGCTGGCACGGTGACGGCCCGCGTCCGCCTCGTGGCGGCCGCGGTGGTGGCGGCCGCGATCCTGCTCGTCCTCGCGCGCCCGGCGCCCGCGCCCGCCGCGCCGCCCGCCATCCGAGCCCCTGCCGCGATCCTCGTCGAGCCCGCGACCGGCGACGTCGTCTATCAGCGCAACGCGACCCGCCCCCGCGCGATCGCCTCGACGACGAAGCTCATGACCGTCCTGCTCACGCTCGAGAAGACGAAGCTGTCGCAGACGATGGTGGCGGTGCCCTACCACGCGCTGCCGGCGGAGTCGGTCATCGGCCTTCGCGCCGGCGAGCGCCTGACAGTCGCCGACCTGCTGCGCGGGGTCCTCCTCGCCAGCGCCAACGACGCCGCCGCCACGCTGGCCACGCGAATCGGCGGCTCGCAGAAGGCCTTCGTGGCGATGATGAACCGCAGGGCGCGCGAGCTGCGCCTGACCCACACCCACTACGCCACGCCGATCGGCCTCGACGCGCCCGGCAACTACTCGAGCGCCGAGGATCTGGTCAAGCTCACGCTGCTCCTGCGCCGCAATGAGTTCTTCCGCCAGGTCACCGACCTGCCGCGGGCGACGCTCACGAGCGGCGCGCACCCGCGCGCGATCGTCAACCGCAACACGCTCGTGCGCACCGTGCCCGAGGTCAACGGCGTCAAGACCGGCCACACGATCAACGCCGGCTACGTGCTCGTCGGATCCGCGAGCAAGAAGGGGATCACGGTGATCTCGGCGGTGCTCGGCGACCCCAGCGAGGCGGCCCGCGACGCCGATTCCCTGGCGCTCATCCGCTACGGCCTGGCCCGCTACCACCGGGCCACGCCCGTGCGCCGCGATCACGTCTACGCCACGGTCAAGCTCGCTCATCGCGACCAGCGCGCCCAGCTGGTGGCCACGCGCACCGTCATCCGCACGGCGCGGCGCGGCGAAAAGCTGCCGGTCCGGATGCTCGGCGTGCCGAGCGAGCTCGACGGCCCGCTGCCGGCCGGTTCGCGCGTCGGGACGATCATCGTGCGCCAGCGCGGGCGGACCGTGGCGCGCGTGCCGCTGGTCACGCGCAGGCCCATCGCGGCGGCCTCCGTCCTGCAGCGCGGCGACGACGTGCTGGGCCGGACGCTGACCGTGGTCATCCTGAGCGTGGTCGCACTCGCTAGCCTGCAGTTGGTCCTCCTACGTCGTCGCGCGGTTCGGCGCAGACGGCGAAGGGCGGGGTCCAGCGGGATCGCATGATCATCACCGTCACCCTCAACGCGGCGATCGACAAGTCCCTCTCGGTGCCGAACTTCCGGCTCGGCCGCCGTCATCGCACCGTCGAGCAGGCGACCATGCCGGGCGGCAAGGGCGTCAACGTCGCACGCACGCTGAAGTCCCTCGGCCAGCCGGTGATCGCCACGGGCTTCGCCGGCGGGGCGACCGGCACGCGCATCGTCGAGCAGCTCACCGAGGAGTCGATCCTCAACGACTTCGTCCGCATCCGCGAGGAGTCGCGCACCAACACCGCCGTGCACGACCCGACCAACGGCGAGACCACGGAGATCAACGAGCGCGGCCCGGCGGTCAGCGCCAAGGAGATCGAGCTCTTCCGCGACAAGCTCGTCTACCTGGCCCGCGGCGCCGATGTCGTCGTCTTCGCCGGCTCGCTGCCGCGCGGCGTCGAGGCCGACGTCTACGCGCAGCTCATCAAGGAGGTGCGCAAAGCGGGCGTGCAGACCGTCGTCGACGCCGACGGCGACCCCATGCGCCTCGCCGTACGCGCCGAGCCCGACGTCATCTCGCCCAACGTGCTCGAGGCCGAGGAGCTCGTGGGTCACGAGTTCAACGACGACGAGGACCGCATCATCGCCGTGCGCGAGATGGTCGCGCTCGGCGCGCGCGAGGCGATCATGACGCTGCCCGACGGCTGCGTCGCGTCCGTGCTCGTCGACGGCACACCGACGCTGCACCGCGTGTGGGTGCAGCCCCGCGAGGCGGTCGCCGCGGTCGGTGCGGGCGATGCGTTCCTGGCCGGCTTCGTGGCCGCGCGCTACACCGGCTCGCCCGCCCCCGAGTGCCTGCGCTTCGGCGTCGCGTGCGGCGCCGAGTCGACGCAGCGCCTGGGCGCGGGCCTGATCGAGCCGCGCGAGGTCGATCGCCTGCTCGGCGAGATCGAGGTCGAGCGCCTCGACACGCCCGCCGAGGTCTCGTAGGTGCTCGGCCTGCCCGACGGGGTCACAGCCTGCCTCTTCGACCTCGACGGCGTGCTGACGAAGACCGCGGAGGTGCATGCCCGCGCGTGGAAGCGGATGTTCGACGACTTCCTGAAGGAGCGCGGTGAGCAGCCGTTCGACCTCGTCCACGACTACGACGAGTACGTCGACGGCAAGCCGCGCCTCGACGGCGTGCACGATTTCCTGGCCTCACGCGCGATCGAGCTGCCCGACGACGAGGTCCAGCGCCTCGCCGAAGTCAAGAACGACATGGTCCTGCGGCTGATCCACGACGAGGGCGTCGACCCCTACGAGGGCTCGGTGCGCTACCTGCACGCCGCGCGCGACGCCGGCCTGCGCCGCGCGGTCGTCTCCTCCAGCCACAACTGCCGCGACGTGCTCGTGGCCGCGGGCATCGAAGATCTGCTCGAGGTCCGCATCGACGGCGTCGTCGCCGAGGAGCGCCACCTCCAGGGCAAGCCCGCGCCCGACACGTTCCTGGAAGGCGCCAAGGAGCTGGGCGTAGGCCCCGAGCAGGCGGCCGTCTTCGAGGACGCGCTGGCCGGTGTGGCCTCGGGCCACGCCGGCGGGTTCGCGTGCGTCATCGGCGTGGACCGCGCGGGCCAGCGCGACGCGCTGCGCGAGCATGGCGCCACCGTCGTGGTCGACGATCTCGCCGACCTGCTGTGATCGCCCAGCCGCACTTCGCGGTCGAGCCGTGGTCGGTGACCGAGGAAGAGCTCGACCTCGACGTCCTCGCCCAGGCCGAATCGGTCCTCGCGCTCTCGAACGGCCACATCGGCCTGCGCGCCAACCTCGACGAGGGCGAGCCGTTCGGGCTGCCCGGGACGTACCTCAACGCGTTCTACGAGGTGCGCCCGCTGCCCTACGCGGAGGCCGGCTACGGCTACCCCGAGGACGGCCAGACCGTCGTCAACGTCACCAACGGCAAGATCATCCGGCTACTCGTCGACGACGCGCCCTTCGACGTGCGCTACGGCGAGCTGCTCGCGCACCGGCGCACGCTGGACCTGCGCGCGGGCGTGCTGCGCCGCGAGGTCCACTGGCGCTCGCCGGCGGGCCGCGAGGTCAAGGTCCGCTCGCTGCGGTTCGTCTCCTTCGTGCAGCGCCCGGTCGCCGGGATCCGCTACGAGGTCGAGCCGCTCGACGGCGACACGCGCATCGTCGTGCAGTCGGGGCTGATCGCCAACGAGGACATCCCCGCGCAGTCCGACGATCCGCGCGCCGCGGCCGCGCTTCGCGCGCCGCTGGTCTGCGAGTGGCACGGCCACTTCGAGCAGCGCGCGGTCCTCGTGCACAGCACGAAGGCCAGCGGCCTGCGGATGGCGGCGGCGATGGACCACGAGATCGGCGGTCCCGACGGGACGGTGACCGAGACCGAGAGCTTCGAGGACATCGCACGGGTCACGGTCAGCGCGGAGGTCGGCCATGGCGAGACGCTCACGGTGACCAAGTACCTCGCCTACGGCTGGTCGAGCCAGCGCACGATGGTCTCCGTCCGCGACCAGGTCGGCGCCGCGCTGGCGTCGGCGCGGCGCACCGGCTTCGACGGGCTCCTCGACGAGCAGCGCGCCTACCTCGACGATTACTGGGCTCGCGCCGACGTGGAGATCGACGGCGACGACGAGCTCCAGCAGGCCGTGCGCTTCGCGCTCTTCCACACGCTGCAGGCGGGCGCGCGAGCCGAGCAGCGCGCGATCGCCGCCAAGGGGCTGACGGGCTCGGGCTACGACGGCCACGTGTTCTGGGACACCGAGACCTATGTCCTGCCGATGCTGACCTACACGGTGCCCGAGGCCGCGCGCGACGCGCTGGCCTGGCGCCACTCGACGCTCGACCTTGCGCGCGAGCGCGCGAGCCAGCTGCACCTGCGCGGTGCCGCCTTCCCGTGGCGGACGATCCGCGGGCACGAGTGCTCGGCCTACTGGCCCGCGGGCACCGCCGCCTTTCACATCAACGCCGACATCGCCGATGCCGTCATGCGCTACCTGCGCGCGACCGTCGACGAGGACTTCGGGCGCGGCGCGGGCCTCGAGCTGCTGGTGGCCACCGCCCGGCTGTGGCACTCGCTCGGCCACCACGACGCGCGCGGGACCTTCCACATCGACTGCGTGACGGGCCCCGACGAGTACTCGGCGATCTGCAACGACAACGTCTACACGAACCTGATGGCCGCCCGGAACCTCACCGGCGCCGCCGATGCCTGCAACCGCTTCCCGCGCGAGGCGGCCGCGCTCGACGTCGACGACGAGGAGATCGCGAGCTGGCGCGATGCCGCCGCGGCCGTGGCCGTCCCGTACAACGAGGAGCTGGGCGTGCACGAGCAGTGCGAGGGCTTCACGCGCTACGAGCGCTGGAACTTCGCTGCCACGCAGCCCGACGACTACCCGCTGATGCTGCACTTCGCCTACGGCGACCTGTACCGCAAGCAGGTCGTCAAGCAGGCCGACCTCGTGCTCGCCCTGCTGATGTGCGGCGACAGCTTCACCGCGGAGGAGAAGGCCCGCGACTTCACGTACTACGAGGCGCTGACCGTGCGCGACTCGTCGCTGTCGGCGTGCGTGCAGGCGGTCGTCGCCGCCGAGGTCGGGCAGCTCGAGCTGGCCTTCGACTACTTCGGCGAGGCCGCGTTGATGGACCTCGACGACCTCGAGCACAACACGCGCGATGGGCTGCACATCGCGTCGCTCGCGGGCTCGTGGGTCGCGGCCGTGGTCGGCTTCGGCGGCTTTCGCGACCACGGCGGAACGATGTCGTTCGATCCGCGCCTGCCGCCGCACCTCGAGCGCCTCGCCTTCCGGCTCGTGCTGCGCGGCCGGCGCGTGCGTGTCGAGGTCGTGCCGGGCGAGGCGCGCTACGAGCTGCTCGACGGGGATCCCATCGAGCTGCGCCACGTCGATGCCGAGTTCACCCTCGAGTCGGGGACCCCGCAGGCGTTTGCGTGGAAGGCGCCCAAGGCGGGCCCGGTGCCCGAGCAGCCGGCGCGACGCGCCCCGTCCCGCCGCCGGCCGCGAGGCTCGGGCTGAGCCGCGGCCACTTCAGGGGCCGCTGATAAGGTGGACGGATCGTGGTCTGCCGCCGCCACAGGCCCGACGAATCCGCTTTCCCTGGACCCCGCCTGCGCGGGGTCTTCTTGTCCGCACGCGACCTTAGGATGCTTTGATGGAGATCGAGATCGGCCGCGGGAAGAAGGCTCGCCGCGCGTATGGCTTCGACGATGTCGCGATCGTGCCCTCCCGGCGCACGCGCGACCCCGACGACGTCGACATCTCCTGGAAGCTCGGTGACTACCGCTTCGAGCTGCCGCTGCTCGCCTCGGCGATGGACGGCGTCGTCTCGCCGTCGACGGCGAAGATCGTCGGCAAGCTCGGCGGTCTGGCCGTCCTGAACCTCGAGGGGATCTGGACCCGCTACGAGGACGCCGACGCCCAGCTCGAGCGCGTCGCGCAGCTGCCCAAGGAGGCGGCCACGCGCGAGATGCAGGCGATCTACCAGGAGCCGATCAGGCCGGAGCTGATCCGGCAGCGGATCGAGGAGATCAAGGCCGAGCACGGCGTCGTCGCCGCCGCTTCGCTGACGCCCCAGCGCGTCGCGCGGTACTACGAGCTCGCTTTGGAGGCGGGGCTGGACATCCTCGTCATCCAGGGCACGGTCGTCTCCGCCGAGCACGTCTCGCAGACGACGACGCCGCTCAACTTGAAGGAGTTCATCCGCGAGGTCGGCGTGCCGGTCGTCGTGGGCGGGTGCGCCTCGTACCACACGGGTCTGCACTTGATGCGCACCGGCGCCGCGGGTGTGCTCGTGGGCGTCGGGCCGGGCGCGGCGTGCACGACGCGCGGGGTCCTCGGCCTCGGCGTGCCGCAGGCGACCGCGATCGCCGACGTGGCCGGTGCGCGATCGACCCACATGCTCGAGACCGGCGAGTACGTTCAGGTCATCGCCGACGGCGGCATGCGCACGGGCGGCGACGTCTCCAAGGCGATCGCCTGCGGTGCCGACGCGGTGATGATCGGCTCGCCGCTGGCCCGCGCCTACGAGGCGCCGGGCCGCGGCTTCCACTGGGGCATGGCGACCTTCCACCCGACGCTCCCACGCGGCGCGCGCGTGCAGACGGTCCAGAACGGGTCGCTGCAGGAGATCCTCGTGGGGCCGGCCCACGAGAACGACGGCACCTTCAACCTGATGGGCGCGCTGCGGACGTCGATGGCGACCTGCGGCTACAAGGACCTCGCGGAGTTCAACCGCGCCGAGCTGATGATCGCCCCGTCGCTGCAGACCGAGGGCAAGGCGCTGCAGGCCTCGCAGGGCGTGGGCATGGGCTCGCGCGGCGCGGGCGCGGCGCGACCAGCGCCGGGCAACGGCAACGGGACACCAGCCGAGGCGCCCGACCCCGAGAAGGCGCCCGCACTCACGGGGGCCGAGTGAGGGCTCCGCGGAGCGAGGGCCCGCGGTGAGCGAACACGGCGTCGTCACCGCCGCCACGGCCGCCACCGAACTGGCGGACGAGAGCGCGGCGGTCGACGTCCCGCGCGCCGTTGATGAAGTCGTCGTCCTTGATTACGGCGGCCAGTACTCCCAGCTCATCGCGCGCCGCGTGCGCGAGTGCGGCGTGTTCAGCGAGCTGCTGCCCCATCACGTCGGCGCCGAGGAGGTCGCGCGCCGCAAGCCAAAGGGGCTCATCCTCTCCGGCGGCCCGGCGTCGGTCTACGCCGAGGGCGCGCCGAAGCTCGATCCGCAGCTGCTCGAGCTCGGGATCCCCGTGCTCGGCATCTGCTACGGGATGCAGCTGCTCGCGCTCAAGCTCGGCGGGCGCGTCGAGGGGGCCGAGGTGGGGGAGTTCGGGCGCTCGAAGCTGACCGTCCACGACCACGGCCGCCTGCTTGCGGACCTGCCGGCCGAGCAGAGCTGCTGGATGTCGCACCGTGACACCGTGTTCGCGCCGCCGCCCGGCTTCCGGGCGCTGGCCTCGTCGACCGAGTCGCCGGTGGCCGCCTTCGAGTCCGACGAGCGCGCGGTGTACGGGATCCAGTTCCACCCCGAGGTCGTGCACACTCCCTACGGGCAGGATGTCCTCAAACGCTTCCTCGGCGACGTCTGCCGCTGCGACATGGCGTGGTCGGCCGCCTCGATCGTGGAGGAGCAGATCGCGCGCATCCGCGAGCAGGTCGGCGGCGGCAAGGTCATCTGCGGGCTCAGCGGCGGGGTCGACTCGTCGGTGGCCGCGCTGCTCGTGCACCGCGCGATCGGCGATCAGCTCACGTGCGTCTTCGTCGACCACGGCCTCATGCGCAAGAACGAGGGCGAGCAGGTCATCTCCGCGTTCCGCGACACCTTCCACGTGCCGCTCGTGGCTGTCGACGCCGAGTCGCGCTTCCTCGACAAGATGCGCGGCGTCACCGAGCCCGAGCGCAAGCGCAAGATCATCGGCGCCGAGTTCATCCGCGTCTTCGAGGAGGAGGCCGCCAAGATCGGCGATGCGCGCTACCTCGTGCAGGGGACGCTGTACTCCGACGTCATCGAGTCCGGCGGCGGCACCGGCGCGGCGACGATCAAGTCCCATCACAACGTCGGCGGCCTGCCCGACGACCTCGAGTTCGAGCTCGTCGAGCCGCTGCGCGCGCTGTTCAAGGACGAGGTCCGCGCGGTCGGCGCCGAGCTCGGCCTGCCCGAGCGCCTCGTGTGGCGCCAGCCCTTCCCGGGCCCCGGCCTGGCGATCCGCGTCGTCGGCGGCGAGGCGACCAAGGAGCGCCTCGACGTCCTGCGCGACGCCGACTTCATCCTCCAGGACGAGATCCGCAAGGCCGGCCTGTACCGCGAGCTGTGGCAGTCCTTCTGCGTGCTTCCCGACGTGCGCACGGTCGGCGTCCAGGGCGACGAGCGCACCTACGGATACGTCGTCGTCATCCGCGCGGTCACCAGCGATGACGCGATGACCGCCGACTGGGCGCGCCTGCCGTATGACCTGCTGGAGCAGATCGCGGCGCGGATGATCGGCGAGCTGCGCGAGGTCAACCGGGTGGTGCTCGACATCACGAGCAAACCTCCCGGAACGATTGAATGGGAATAGCCTGAAGGCATGGGCTTCGTCCGCCATCGCCAGTCCACGCGCGCCTGGGACAACGTCGAACCGGCGGCCTACGACGACCCGTCGCTCGACGGCGTCGAGCGCCACGACCTCATCGGCGCGCTCGACGAGGTGCCCAACTACCACGTGCGCTACTTCCATGTGGAGCCGGGCAAGCAGACGCGCCGCGAGCAGCACCCGCACGACCACGGCGTCGTCATCCACACCGGGCGCGCGCGGGTGACGCTCGGCGACGAGGTCCACGAGGTCGGCCCGGGCGACGTCGTCTACGTCGCCGGCGACGAATTGCATTGCTTCGAGGCCGTCGGCGACGAGCCGCTGGGGTTCATCTGCGTGATCCCGCCGCTGAAGCGGCCGTAGCCCGCGCCGCTCAGCCAAGCACCAGCTCGGCCGCCTGGCGCAGCATCTCCGGAGGGCCGGAGATCAGCAGCGACGTGGCGATCGAGTCGCGCCACGCCTCGAGGTCGTGGCGGATCTTGTCGGCCGGGCCGATGAGCGCGACGTCTTCGACGAGCTTCGTGGGGATCGCCGCGGCGGCTTCGTCCTTGCGGCCCTCGAGGTAGAGGTCCTGGCAGCGCTTGGCCTCGGCCTCGTAGCCCATGCGCACGGCGACGTTGTGATGGAAGTTCGCGTCGCGGGCGCCCATGCCGCCGAAGTACAGGGCGTACATCGGGCGCAGCATGTCGGCGGCGGCCTCGACGTCGTCGTGGACGATGAGCGGCACGGTCGCGCAGACCTCGAAGTCGTCGAACGAGTGCGGCGCCCCCTCGCGCGCGAAGCCCTCCGCCAGCGCGTCGCGGTAGAAACCTTGGTGGTGGGGCGAGAAGAACAGCGCCAGCCAGCCGTCGCACAGCTCGGCGCAGAGCGCGAGGTTCTTCGGCCCCTCGGCGCCGAGGAAGATCGGGATCGTGTCGCGAACGGGGTGCAGGGTCGACTTCAGCGGCTTGGCAAGGCCCGTGCCCTCCGGATAGGGCAGCGGGTAGTGCGGGCCCGGCGCCGTGACCGGGCCGCTGCGGGCGAAGACGTCGCGCAGGATCGCGATGTATTCGCGAGTGCGCGCCAGCGGCTTGGCGAACGACTGGCCGTACCACCCCTCGACGACCTGCGGACCCGAGACGCCGAGCCCGAGGATGAAGCGCCCGCCGGAGAGGTGGTCCAACGTCATCGCGGCCATGGCGGTCGCCGCGGGCGTGCGCGCCGACATCTGCACGATCGCCGTGCCCAGGCGCAGGCGCTCGGTCTTCGCGCCCCACCAGGCAAGCGGCGTCAGGACGTCGGAGCCGTAGGCCTCCGCCGTCCACATCGAGTCGAAGCCCAGCCGCTCGGCCTCGGCGATCGAATCCTCCACGCCGGGCGGCGGGCCGGCGCCCCAGTAGCCGGTGTTGAGGCCGAGCTTGAGGTCGCGCGCCATCGCGCGAGCCTTTCATACTCGCGCGCCGCTCAGGCCACGACCGCGAGCAGCTCGGCCTCGCGCTCAGGCGTCAGCCCACGCGGGCGGACCTCGGCGTGCCAATCGGGCAGCTCCGACTCGCCGCCGTCGCGCAACCACGCCCAGGTGTCGGCGATCGTGTCGGCGATCGGGCGGCAGCGCAGGCCGGCGGCCCGGGCGCGCTCGGTGCCGACCGCCCACGTCCCGGCGCCCGCGGCCTTGGGAAGCCACAGTGGCAGCTCGTCCCACGGCTCCACGTCGTGCGCGAGCAGAACGTCGTCGGGCACCCAATTCAGCCGCGCGTCGCTGCCGGTGGCCGCGACGGCCGCCCCGAGCGCGTCGGCCATCGTGGTCGGGCCCGCGGGCGCCGTGCCGTTGAACGTCCCGGCGACCCGGCGCTCGGCGAGATCGAGCATCCAGGCCGCCAGGTCGCGGGCGTCGATGAGCTGCACCGTGCGCGCCGGATCGCCGGGGGCGACGACCTCGCCGCCGGCGGCGATCCGCTTCACCCACCAGGGCACGCGGAAGACGTTGTCGTGCGGGCCGCAGAGCAATCCGGCGCGCACGCCGGCGACGCGGCCGGGCCTGGCCGCCTCCGCGGCGCGCTCGCAGGCGGCCTTCTTGGGGCCGTAGTCGTCCCCCTCGGTCCACACCGCCGTGTCCTCGTCGACGACCTCGGCGGGCCAGCCCGGATAGACGTTGCAGGTCGAGACGAAGACAAGGTGGCCGAGGTCGAGCGCGCTCGAGCGCGCGACGTTCTCGGGCTCGTAGCCGCTCGTGTCGATCGCGGCGTCCCACGCGCGGCCGCGCAGCGGCGCGAGGTCGCCGCCGCGATCGCCGAGCGCGTGCTCGGCCTCGGGGAAGAGGTCCGCGCCATGGCGGCCGCGATGAAAGACGGTGACCGCGTGGCCGCGGCGCAGCGCCTCGGCGGTGACGTGCCGGCCGAGGAAGATCGTGCCCCCGAGGACGAGCAGTCGCATGAAACGCAACCTATCAGTTGCGCGATGTTGGCGAGCCGCGGCCTTCGGAGTACTCTCGTTGAGTAATGCGTCGGCACCGTCGGAAGGACCTCTTCGCCCCCGATCGCGGTCTGCAGGCGCGCATGCTGTTTGCCGCGGTCGCGACGCCGCTCGTCGTCCTGGTCAGCTTGGCGGTGATCGTGCTGATCGCGCCCACCAAGCTCGTCATCGGCGTCGGGATCGCCGCCGTGATCGGCGTCTCCGGGGCGTTGAAGGAACGCAACCAGCGGCCGCAGGCCCAGCCGGTGTCGGCCGAAGAGGCGCCGGGGCTGCACGCGACGGTCGAGCGGCTCTGCGTCGTCGCCGATCTGCCCAAGCCGGAGATCGTCATCGAGCCCGAGAAGCAACCCAACTCGTAG
>DATBKW010000064.1:0-9527 GCA_036555665.1 Solirubrobacteraceae bacterium
GGGTGCGCGGCATCGAGCTGCGCGACGAGGACGAGCCCGGCTTCTGGGAGACCTACGGCTACCACAACCACGGCGACCCGTGGAAGGAGCAGCGGTACTGGGGCGACTGAGCTGGCTGCTCGCCGAGGTCGTCGAGCTGCGTGACGAGACCTCGCGCGTGCGCAGCATCGTGCTCGACGTGCCGGACTGGGCCGGCCATCGCGCCGGCCAGCACGTCGACGTCCGCCTCACCGCCGAGGACGGCTACCAGGCCCAGCGCAGCTACTCGATCGCCTCGGCGCCCGAGGACGAGCGGCTGGTGCTGACCGTCGAGCGTCTCGAGGACGGCGAGGTCTCGCCCTACCTCGTCGACGAGCTGCGCCCCGGCGATCAGCTCGAGCTGCGGGGCCCGATCGGCGGCTACTTCATCTGGGAGGCCGCGCTCGGCGGGCCGCTGCTGCTCCTGGCCGGCGGCTCGGGCATCGTGCCGTTGCGCTGCATGCTGCGCCACCGCGCCGCGGCCAGCAGCACCGCGCCGGTGCGCCTGCTGTATTCATCGAGGCGCTTGTCCGAGGTGATCTACAAAGGCGAGCTCGAGCGCCTGGCCGCCGCCGACGGCGTCGACGTGCGCTTCACGCTCACGCGCGAGCAGCCGCCGGGCTGGCCCGGCTACGCACGCCGGATCGACGGCGGGCTGCTGGGCGAGCTCGCGTGGCCGGCGACGGAGCGGCCGCTGACCTACGTCTGCGGCCCGAACGCGTTCGTCGAGACTGCCGCCAACACGCTCGTCGAGCTCGGCCACGACGCCGCGCGCATCAGGACCGAGCGCTTCGGCCCGACGGGCGGCTGAACGGATGGCCGGCACGCAGTCAGGCCCCCTCTCGGGGACGACCGCATGGGCGCGCAGCATCCAGACGCCGCTGCGCAGCTTCCTGAGCACCGAGACCGGCAGCGCCGCGGTGCTGCTGGCGGCCACGGTGGCCGCGCTGGTCTGGGCCAACGTCGATGCGTCGTCGTATCAGTCGGTCTGGAGCACCGAGCTGTCCATCCGCCTGGGCTCGCACGGCATCGCCAAGGACCTCAACTACTGGATCAACAGCGGCCTGATGACGTTCTTCTTCTTCGTCGTCGGCCTCGAGGCCCGCCGCGAGTTCGACATCGGCGAGCTGCGCGAGCGGCGCCGGCTCGCGCTGCCCGTCGTGGCCGGTCTCGGCGGCATGGTCGTGCCGGTGGCGATCTTCCTGGCCATCAACGCCGGCCACGGCTCGGCGCACGGGTGGGGCACGGCGATGTCGACGGACACGGCATTCGCGCTGGGCATGCTCGCGCTGGTCGGGCCGCGCTTTCCCGACCGGCTGCGGGCCTTCATGCTCACCATCGCAGTGGTCGACGACGTCATCGCGCTCGGCGTCATCGCCGTGGCGTACTCCGAGGACGTCGTGGCCTGGGCGCTGCTGGTCGCGGCGGCCCTCTTCGCGGCGATCCCGCTGGCCCTGCGGCTGGGCATCCGCATCGGCTACGTCCACGCGGCGTTCGGCGCGGCCGCGTGGCTGGCGCTGGTGAAGTCCGGCGTCGACCCGGTGGTGGTCGGGCTCGCGCTGGGCCTGCTGACCTACGCCTACCCCGCCTCGCGCGAGGACCTCGAGCGTGCCACCGACCTGTTCCGCGACTTCCGCGAGCAGCCCACGCCCGAGCTCGCCGCGTCGGCGCGCGCGGGCCTCGACTCGGCGGTCTCGGCCAACGAGCGCCTCCAGCAGCGCCTGCACCCGTGGACGAGCTACGTGATCGTGCCGCTCTTCGCGCTGGCGAACGCCGGCATCCAGATCAACGCGGACTTCCTCTCGCGGGCCTACACGTCGCCGATCACGCTGGGCATCATGGCCGGCTACGTCCTCGGCAAGCCCGTCGG
Source organism: Solirubrobacteraceae bacterium (assembly GCA_036555665.1). Lineage (GTDB taxonomy): Bacteria > Actinomycetota > Thermoleophilia > Solirubrobacterales > Solirubrobacteraceae > JAOPZW01. The sequence continues at coordinate 1,889 of DATBKW010000064.1, forward strand.
CATCGTCGGCGCCTCCTGGCTGGTCACGCGGATGACCCGCGGCCGCCTGCTGGTGCCGACCGGCTGGGCGGCGCTGACCGGTGGCGGCTTCATCGCCGGCATCGGCTTCACCGTGTCGCTGCTGATCGCCAACCTCGCCTTCGAGGGCGATCAGCTCGACGAGGCCAAGCTCGGCGTCCTCAGCGCGGCGCTGTGCGCCTCGGCGGCGACCTGGATCGTCTTCCGCGCGACCGCGATGCTGCCGACGCCGCTGAAGATCAGGGCGCTGCTTGGCACGGCGGAGACGATCGTCGATCTCGCGGTCGAGGTCGATCCCGAGCGCGACCACGTCCGCGGGCCCGCGGACGCGCCGGTCACGCTGGTCGAGTACGGCGACTTCGAATGCCCCTACTGCGGCCACGCCGAGCCCGTGGTGCGCGAGCTGCTGGCCGACTTCGGCGACCTGCGCTACGTCTGGCGCAACCTGCCGCTCTCAGACGTCCACCCGCGCGCGCAGATCGCCGCGGAGGCGGCCGAGGCGGCGGGCGAGCAGGGCGCGTTCTGGGAGATGCACGACCTCCTGCTCAGCCACCAGGACGCGCTGACCCCGCGCGACCTCGTCGGCTACGCCGAGCAGCTGGGGCTCGACCGCGAGCGCTTCGTCTCGGACCTGCACCATCACACGCAGACCGCCCGCATCTACGACGACGTCGACGGCGCCGACCTCAGCGGCGTCTCGGGCACGCCCACCTTCTTCATCAACGGCCGCCGCCACTACGGCGCGTACGACGTCGAGACGCTGTCGGCCGAGGTCCGCGCGGCGCGCGCCCGTGCCGCGATCGCCGCCTGAGCGCTACGAGCCGGGGATCCAGCTCGTGCCCGCCAGCGGGACACGGGCCATGGCCGCCGCCTCGACGGTCAGCGCGACAAGGTCCTCGGGCTCGAGGTTGTGCACGTGCGACTTGCCGCACGCGCGCGCCAGCGTCTGCGTCTCGAGGACCAGCGTGCGCAGGTAGTTGGCCAGCCGCCGGCCGCCGAGTACCGGGTCGAAGCGCGCCGCCAGCTCGTCGTCCTGGGTCGAGATGCCGGCAGGGTCGCGGCCCGCCTGCCAGTCGTCATAGAACCCCGGCGCCGTCCCGATCGCCTCGTATTCCGGGCCGAATGCCGGCGAGTTGTCGCCCAGCGCAATGAGCGCGGCCACGCCGATCGAGACCGCGTCAGCGCCGAGCGCGAGTGCCTTGGCGACGTCGGCGCCCGAGCGGATACCGCCCGAGACGACGAGCTGGACACGGCGATGCATCCCGAGCTCCTGCAAAGCATCCACGGCGAGGCGCACCGCAGGCAGCGTCGGGATGCCGACATGCTCGATGAAGACCTCCTGCGTTGCCGCCGTCCCGCCCTGCATGCCGTCGAGCACGACGACGTCGGCGCCCGCCTTGACGGCAAGGGCGACGTCGAAGTAGGTGCGTGAGGCGCCGATCTTGACGAAGATGGGCTTCTCCCAATCGGTGATCTCGCGCAGCTCCTCGATCTTGATCTCGAGGTCGTCGGGTCCCGTCCAGTCGGGATGCCGGCACGCGCTGCGCTGGTCGATACCCGCGGGCAGATCGCGCATCTCTGCCACGCGCTCGGAGATCTTCTGGCCCAGCAGGATGCCGCCGCCGCCCGGCTTGGCCCCCTGGCCGATCACGATCTCGATTGCATCCGCGCGGCGCAGGTCGTCGGGGTTCATCCCGTAGCGCGACGGCAGCAGCTGGTAGACAAGCGTCTTGGATGCCTCCCGCTCCTCGGGCGTCATCCCGCCATCGCCCGTCGTCGTGGACGTGCCCATGGCGCTCGCGCCGCGCCCGAGCGCCTCCTTCGCCGGGGCCGAGAGCGCCCCGAAGCTCATCCCGGCGATTGTGATCGGAATGTCGAGCTCGAGCGGACGCTTGGCATGACGCGTGCCCAGCACGACGTCGGTGTCGCAGCGTTCGCGATAGCCCTCGAGCGGATAACGCGAGACGCTCGCCCCGAGGAACAGGAGATCGTCGAAATGCGGCAGCCGCCGCTTGGCGCCGAAGCCGCGAATGTCGTAGACGCCCTCGCGCGCCGCGCGCTGGATCTCGTCGATGACCTCGCGGCTGAAGAGCGCCGACTCGCGCAGCGCCATCTCAGAACTCGCCCGCGTGGTCGACGGCGAAGTTGTACAGCCTGCGCGCCGATCCGTAGCGCCTGAAGCCGGCGGGGTCGACGTCCTTGATCTCCGCTTGCCCGAGGAGGTCGCGGACCTCGGCGACGTGTTCGTCGCGCATGTCCTTCTCGACGCAATCGGCGCCCAGGCCGTCGACGGTGCCGCGCACGTAGAGCCGCGCCTCGTAGATCGAGTCGCCGAGGGCTTCGCCCGCGTCGCCACAGACCACCAGCCGGCCCTTCTGCGCCATGAAGGCGCTCATGTGCCCGACGGACCCGCGTACGACGATGTCGACGCCCTTCATCGAGATGCCGCAGCGCGACGAGGCATCGCCGTGAATGACGAGCAGCCCGCCCCGGCCGGTGGCGCCGGCCGACTGGCTCGCGTTGCCATCGACCGTCACCACGCCGGACATCATGTTCTCGGCCAGGCCGACCCCGCAGTTGCCGTGCACCCGGACGGTCGCCTGCTTGTTCATGCCGGCGCAGTAGTAGCCCACGTGACCGAGGACATCGATCTCGAGCGGCGCGTCGAGCCCGGCGGCGATCGAGTGCTGGCCGCCCGGGTTATGCACGCGCCAGCGGCGCGGCGCGCCGTCGCCGTCGTGCGCCGCGGCGTGCAGGCGCGCGTTGAGCTCTCGAAGCGCCGTCTGCGCGAGATCGATGACCTCGACGGCCGGCTCGGTCTCGGTGGTCATGAGACCAAGGCCCGCTCCCACACGTAGAGCGTCGCGGGGGCCGGCTCCCAGACGTTGGCGTCCTCGGCGCCGGGCAGGACCGCGATCGCCCGGTACTCGGACGCCATCGCCACCCAGTCGTCGGTCTCCGCCAGCACCGCCGGCTTGCAGGCGATCGGATCGCGCAGGACGGCGAAGCCGTCTGCCGTGCCGACGGCGAAGGTGTAAAAGCCGTCGAGGTCGTGCAGGCATCCCTCGAGCGCCTGGCGCAGGTCCGCGCCTTCGCGTAGGCGCCAGGTCAGGTAGCCGGCCGCGACCTCGGTGTCGTTGTCGGTTTGGAAGGTCATGCCCTCGCGCTGCAGCTCGCGACGCAGACGGTTGTGGTTCGAGAGCGAACCGTTGTGGACCAGGCAGAGGTCGAGGCCGGTCGAGAACGGATGCGAGTGCTGCGTCGTCACCCGGCTCTCGGTCGCCATCCGCGTGTGCCCGAGCGCGTGACTGCCCTGCACGTCCCCGAGGGCGAAGCGCGCGACGAACTCCGAGGGCAGGATCGCCTCCTTGAAGATCTCGATCGTCTCACCGACGCTCATCACGCGCAGCTCGGGGTGGCGCTCGCGCAGCCACGCCTGTACGCGATCGGCGTCGGCGTCGACCACGAACACCGCGTGGCTCGCGCGCACCTCGGGCTCGGGGTCCCCGCCGAAGGCCTCGGCGAGACCGTCGCGGACGCGGCCCCACTCGTACCGAGGGTCGGGGGAGAACAATGAGACCTTGCTCGCGCCGGACGGTGCCGGGTCGCGATAGACGGCCACTCCCGCGCTGTCGGGACCGCGATCGTTGAGCTGCGAGAGCATGGCGCCGAGGTGCGTGCCGAGCTGCTCGGTGACCACCGGTGACTTGGCGAAAAGCCCGACGATGCCGCACATGAGCGGCGATTCTAGTGTCGCCCTCCACCACTGCCAGTGGGCGAAAAGCCCACAATTCGGGGCAGAAGTATGTGGCGTCAGTCCACTTCGAGGAGACCGAGACGGCTCGCCAGCCACGGCGCCGGAACGGCCTGCACAGCCAGCGTGACGAGGATCGCGAGCGCGACGACGCTGGCCAACTGGTCGCCGTTCGGCACCGCGAGCGCCGCGAGCACCCCCACCAGTGCGGCCGGCACGACGCCGGTCTCGCGCGTCCAGCAGACGAAGGCCAACTCGGCCCGACTCCAGCCGCTTCGGCGATCGGGCAGCATGCAGAGCGCGACGGTGAGGGGGCGCGCGACGAGCAGGAGCGCCGCGACCACCGCGAGCGCCGGGAGGATGTCGTCGCCGAGGGTGTCGAAGGGGATGTTGGCGCCGACGAGCACGAACACGAAGATGGTCACGACGTCGGCCAGGCTGCGCGCCGTGATGAACAGGTCGCGACTGTGCTCGTCGTGCATCGAGAGCCCGAGCAGGCGCATGTTGCCGACGATCAGCCCGGCGAGGAACGCCCCGAGGTATCCGCTGCCGCCCGCGAAGTCCAGCGAGACGTACGACAGTCCGACGACGGCGAGCACGGCGATCGCCGCGGACTCGCGCCAAATCCCCGTCCGGCGGCTCGAGATCGCCGCGGACAGGACGATGCCCGCGATCACGCCGCCGACGGTGCTGAGCGCGAGCTGGCCGACGAAGTCGCCGGCGGGCCCCGTCAGCGAGTTCTTGCCCGACACCAGCGCCCCGGCGACGGCGAGCGCCAGCACCGCTCCGGTCGGGTCGTTGAAGGCCGACTCGGCGACCACGGTCTGGGCAACCTTCGGCCGCAGGCGCGAGCCTATGAAGAGCGGGATGAGGATGGCCGGGTCGGTCGGCGAGAGCACGGCGCCGATGAGCAGGCCCTGCTCGTAGGGCAAGCCGAAGACGAGCGCCGCCGCCGCCCCGGTGACAACAGCCGTGACGATCACGCCCAGCACCGAGAGCAGGCCGAGGCTGAGCCAGACCTTGCGCAGGATCTCCAGCGAGAGATTCAGGCCGCCGTAGAACAGGATCGACGACACGCCGAGGGTGAACACGAGCTGAGCGCCGAGCGAGTCGAGCGGAACGTCGAGGACATCGAGCGCCGACGGGCCCAGCAGCGCGCCGATGCCCAGCAGAAAGACGATCTCCGGTAGCCGCAGCACCGTCGCCAGCAGCCGCGCGACGAGCCCGGCCACGAGCAGGAGGCTGAGCGTCAGGATGACGTCGCGCGTCATGGCTCACGACTGGCCTGTTGCTCCAGGGCGAGCCGAGCGATGTCCCAGGCGGTCAGCAGCAGCAGGATGATGAGCACGCCCGCGCCGAGGCCGACGACGACGAGGGTCTTCTTGGCATCGCTCAGGCGCTTGTTGAAGCTGCGCTCCACTTCGTCGTTGCGTCGAGCCTCCTCGTTGGCGAGGTCACTCGCAGCGGCCGCCATCGCCTCGAAGTTGCGGATCTCCGGCCCGAGGAAGATCGCCTTGACCTTCTCATCGTCCCCCGCCTGAAGCGCCCGGTACGCCACCGCGTCGAGGGCCATGAACGCGTTGAAGGACCGGTGCAGGCGGGCGAGGATCGCGCGCTCGCGCGGCTCGGTGAGCCGGCGGTCGGCGAGCGTGAGCAGGCGCCTGACGTTCCGCGCCGAGCGCTCGAACTCCGGCCTGCTGCGCCCGTCGTCGTAGCCGTACGCCGTCTGCCAGCCGTTGACGTCGGTGACCGCGTACTTGAGCTCCAACGCGAGCGCCTGGCGGTCGGAGCGATCGGCGACCTCGTCGAACCGATCGCTGAGCGACTGGAACGCAGCGAAGGCGACAGCGATGGTGATGACCGGCCCCAGGACGGTCATCACCATCGCCGCGTAGAGCTTGGCCCGGATGGTCACGCGGCGAGTATCCTCGCGCCGGAGGTCGGCGTGCTGCCCTTCTTTCTCTTCGACACCGTTCCGGACATTCTCTGGCTGTGCCTGCTCGGGCTGGTCTACCTGTCCTGGATCGAGGTGCGCCGCGAGCCCGACGTCCTCCCACAGGTCAAGCTCTGGTGGTGTCTGCTCGTCTTCCTGACGAACATCCCGGGCTACGTCGCGCTCAGGATCTGGGTGGCGATTCGGCGACGCCGGCGCGCCTCAGACGCACGAGCTTGACGGCGAGCTCCAGCGACAGCAGATCCTCGGTCGCGAGGTCGACGTCGGTCAGCTTCTGGATCCGGTCGAGCCGCTGGCGCAGCGTGTTGGCGTGGATGAACAGCTTGCGGGCGGTGGTGGTCCCGACGCGGCGATCGGCGAGGTACTGCTCGAGCGTGGGGAGGAGCTGTGTGCCGCGGCGCTCGTCGTACTGAAGCAGCCGCTCGATCGCCTGGCAGAGCCGGTCGTGGGGTGCCTCGTCGAGCGCAAGGTGCACGAGGTAGCGGTAGGCGCCGAGGCCGTCGTAGGCCAGCGCACCACCCTCGGGCGTGAGGGCCCGCGCGATGGTGGCGGCGTCGCGGGCCTCGCGCAGGCTCCGATCCGCGCCGTCGGCGCCTCGCTGCACCGGGCTTATTCCGATGGCTAGGGCCTCGCTCACACCGAGCTCGCGTAGGGCCGTTACGTCGCCTCGCCGCGCCCCTGGCGGCAACGGGAGCAGGCCCCGCAGGAGATCACGCCCAGCGTCGACGAGCGCCCCCGCCTCGATGTTGCGCAGCCGCGCTTCCACGCGCTCGGCGACGGCCGACCACGGGCGAGCATCGTCGACCGCTGCCGGGACGGCGTGGATGAAGACGTGCGGGCGACGCAAATCGCAGCCCGCCGCCCGCGCGCGAGCCTCGGCGACGTCGAGCACGCCGTCATCGAGCGCCTCGAAGAGCGCCCGGACGAGATTCTCCGCCGTGAGGCGCTCGATGTGCTCGGCGTTGCGCAGCGCCAGGGCTGTCTGGTTGGCCACGGCCTGGAGAAGCTCCTCGTGCTGTGCAGGGAAGACGTGCACTCCGGAGCGAACGGCGACGAGCGCCCCGAGCTCATGGCGACCGTCGCGCAGCACGGCGCGGGACTCGACATGCGGCTCGGGGAGCTTGCCCGGCGGGTCGACGGCGACGACCAGCTCGACCTGCTCGTCGTCAACGCTTCGGAGCCGCAGCTGACAGGCGTCGCATGCCAGCAGTCGGCGCAGCCCGCCTGTGACCACCCGGTAAAGCTCTTCACGACCGCTGACCGCGACGATGCGCTCGCTGAGCTGCGCAAGGTTCGTCAGCGCATCGACACGCGCGCGCGACTCCTCGTAGAGGCGCGCGTTCTCGATCGCGCCGGCCACGAGCGAGGCGGTGTGCACGAGGAAGTTGAGCACGTCCTCGTCGAACTCGCGCGGGGCGACCGTGTGCAGGACGACGACCCCGAGCACCTCGCCCGAGCGAGCCGGCACCGGAACCGCGACCATGGACTGGAAGCGTTCCTCCTCGAGCTCGGGCACGTACTTCATGCGCGGGTCCGCAAGCGCCTCCTCGCGGATGAAGGCGGGCTCGCCGGTGCGCGCGACCCAGCCGGTCAGGCCCTCGTCGATCCCGAACTCGACCTTGCCGACGACGTGCGCGTAGATCCGGGACGCGGCGCGTATGCGCAGGCGCTCACCGTCACGGATGTACACGAAGCACGCGTGGCACCCCGTCGCCTCGGTGAGCAACTCGACGATGCCGTCCAGCACGCGCGTCAGGTCGACCGAGGAACCAACCGCGCCGATGATCGCGTACAGCGTGTCGCTCTCGAGCCGTACACGCTGGAGCTGCGCCGCGAGATCGCTGCGGCCGGGCACGGCTCGATCCTACTCGCCGTATGTACCCCGGGTACATGCCTTGGCCCGAAATCGTGGC
>DATBKW010000065.1:0-8726 GCA_036555665.1 Solirubrobacteraceae bacterium
GCCTACGGCGAGCTGACCCACACGGCCCCGAGCGCGCGCACGCGCAGCGCGTGGCTGCGGTCGATGCGCGGCGAGCGCGACAGCGGCCGCCAGAGCACGGTCCTTGACGTGGTGATGGTCTGGAGCGTCGCGTTCGCACTGTTCTGCCTGGCGGTCTGGTTCTTCGTGTTCGCCGGCTCGAGCCTGCCCACCTAGTGGGCCTTGAGGCAACGTTGCACGCGAAACGGCGGGCGTCGATCACCGGCCAGGCGGCGTCCTCGACCCTCGAAATACCTCCGGTATTCCTTTGGGTCTGCGTCCTTGCCTGGCGGCGTCGCCACTCCGCCGTTTCACGCACAACGTCACCTCAAGACCCACTAGGGTCGCTGTCAGGCGCCCCAGCCCTCCATGATCTCGCTGCCGGACGTTCCCAGCACGGGGTGCAGCTCGATGGCCGGCGAGTAGCGGCTCGCCGGCGTCTGGCGGCCCAGCGCCTCGGCCATCGCGCGGACGTGGTGGGGTCCTCCGCCGCAGCAGATGCCGATGTAGTCCACGCCGATGTCCCGCGCGCGCACCGCGAAGTCCGCCATATCGAAGCGTGTGCACTGGTAGGGCTCGAGCGCGATCGGGAACGCGCGCAGCCCGTCGTCGGAGGTCAGCGACTCGAAGGCCGGCGTCTCCCGAGTGGTCCGATATGGCACCGGCTGCGCCGCGACGGGGACGTCGACGGCCGCGCGGATCTCCTCGAGCAGCGGCAGCATCGTCTCCGGCCCGCGCGAGCAGTTCAGCCCGACCACCGTCGCGCCGCGGTCGGCCAGGATCCTGCAGGCCTCGACATAGCCGTAGTCGTCGAAGGTGGTCGCCTCCCGCACGCTGGCCAACGTGACCATCGCGGGCAGCGCGAGCTCCCGGCAGACCTCGAGGCCGATGAGCGCCTCGCCGAGGAAGTCGTTGGTCTCGGCGATGACGAAGTCGACGCCCTCCTCGGCGGCCCAGCCCAGCTGCTCCTCGTACTGGGCGCGGACGACCGCGCCCGAGGTCGCCGGGTCGCCCGGGTCATAGCACCAGGTGTTGCAGATGTTGCCGGCCACCAGCGCGCCGCCCTCGGCGGCGATCTCGTTGGCGATGCGCACCGCCTGGCGGTTCATCGCCTCGAGGTCGCCGTCACGGCCGACGTCACGGAGCTTGTCGCGGTGCGCGTAGTACGTGAGCGCGACCATGACGTCGGCGCCCGCGCGCAGGAAGTCGCGGTGCAGCTGGCGCAGGGCGTCTGGCTCGTCGAGGATGACCTCGGGTACGAACGGGCCGGCCTTGACGTAGCCGCGACGCTCGAGCTCGAAGACGTAGCCCTCGGCGCCGAGGACGACGCCCTCAGAGAGACGCTGCTGCAGCGTCCGCTGCGACCGCATCGCGCGCGCCTCCCATGTCGAACCGGGCCGGATCGAAGCGGCCGATGTCGTAGACGGTGCCGCCCTGCAGCGCGAGCTCGGCGAGCACCCGCCCCACCCAGGGGGCGAACTTGTAGCCGGTGCCGCGCCAGCCGACGCCGACGGACGCGCCGGCCACGCCCGGGACCGCGCCGAGCACGAAGTCGTCGTCGGCGACGAGGTCGTACTCGCACTGGTCGACGTCCTCGACCTCGCGGACGGCGGCCGTCCGCAGGCCGGGCATGCAGTGCTCGACGAAGCTCGCGATGCCGTCGACCGGGGTCTCGGCCCGGGGCAGGTCGGGCGGGTTGTAGTAGCCGATCTTCACCGCGTCGACGAGGCCGTCGACGATCGGGTGGCAGTAGATCCCGGTGTCGAGGTAGGCGATGGCGGGCATGGCGCCCGCGGTGAAGCGATCGCGGACGGCGGCGGGCGGCGTGAAGTACTTCGCCTCGCGCGGCCGGTCCTTGGTGATGGGCACGCGCAGGCCGCAGCCGGGGAGCAGCGCCAGGACGTCGTTGGTGCCGTGCCCCGCCGTGACCACCAGCGCGCGCGCCGCCCACTCCTCCCCGTCGGCGATCACGCGGATGCCGTCCGCGTCGCGCACGATCGCGGTCGGCTCGGTCTCCTCGCGGATCTCGACGCGGCGCTCGCCGAGCACCCACCGCAGGGCGTGGGTCACCGCGGGCAGGTCGACGACCCCGGCGTCGACGTCGAGGTGCCCGAGGTCGGCGTCGAGGTAGGGAAAGCGCCGGCGCAGCGCCGCGCCGTCGAACGACGCCGTCCTCAGCCCCAGGCGCGCGAGCGTCTCGTGGCTCATCTGCGCGTACGTGTCGGCGAGGTCGGGGGTGACCGAGCGCTTGGCGATGTTCAGGCAGCCGCAGCGGACGAGCACCTGCGTGTCGGTGCGCTCCTCGAACTCGCCCCACAGACGGAAGGCCTCGTGGGCCAGCCGCGCGTAGGTCGGGTCGAGGTAGTCGTTGCGAAACGAGCGGGTTCGCCCGTACGAGGCCGTCATCGGATCGCCGATGCGCCCGCGTTCGAGGACCACCACGCGCTCGAAGCGCTCGGACGCGTGATAGGCCGTGAACAGGCCCATCACGCCGCCGCCGATGACGACGAGGTCGTTCACGAGGCGGCCGCCTCGATCGGCCGCAGCTCCTCGGCGTAGGAGATCGACCGGCGCCGCAGCGTGCCGTCGGGCTCGACGGCGTAGGCGCCCATGCGCGACAGCGGCGGCGAGTAGGCGTGGATCGAAACGGCCGGCGCGGCGGCGTCGTGGCGCATGCGATGGACGTGCGAGGCGTCGAACGCGAACGCCTCGCCCGCGCGGTGGCGGATCTGGATCGGCGGCCCGCCGACGACGAGGCGCTCCTCGACGATCTCGCCCTCCACCACGGCGACGGCCCCGCACGAGCGGTCGTGGTCGTGGAAGCCGGTGTCATTGCCGCTGGCCCACGAGATCACCCACACGCCGACGTGCTCGTCGCACCACAGCTCCTCGAAGTGCCGCTGCGGCGTCTCGCGCCGCACGAGCGGGTGCCACAGCTCGCGATCCCCGGCGATGCCGGCGACGAACGCGCGCAATTCGGTGGTGTCGAGATCGTGGGTGAACCGGTTCACAAGACCTCCTTGTTAAGCGGTTCAGTGAACCGCTTCACTCACTATCGCCCCACACCGTGCCGTTTGTCAAGCCCGGTACGCTGAAGGCCGTGGCCAGCCGCCCCGGGCGCCGCACCACGATTCGTGAGCTGGCCGAGTACACCGGCCTCTCGCCCGCCGCCGTCAGCTACGCATTGCGCGGCATGCAGGTGTCGGCCGAGACCGAGCGGCGCGTCCGCGAAGCCGCCGAGGAGCTCGGCTACGAGGCCGATCCGATCGCCCGGGCACTGGCCGGCGGCGCCACCGCGGTCGTCGGCCTGCTCGTCGGCAGCCTCGCCGACTTCTGGAACCAGGAGCTCGTGCGCGCCGTCCAGCGCGAGCTGTACGGGGCGGCGCGCAGCACCCTGGTCGCCGACGCCGACGGCGAGCCGGCGCGCGAGCTCGAGCTCGCGCGGGGCTTGCTCGACCACCGCGTCGACGGGCTCGTCGTCGTGCCCATCGGCCCGGCCAGCGGCGACTGGCAGTCGATCGCCAGGGAGGTCGCGACCGTCACCATCGGCGACGCGCTGCCCGGCGTGAGCGCGGCCGGCGAGGTCGTCTTCGACCACGAGAGCGGCGTGCGCGCGAGCCTCGAGCACCTCAGCGCGCTCGGCCACCGGCGCATCACCGTGCTGTCGTGGGCGGTCGAGACATCGCCGGACCGCGAGGCCGAGCGCGCGGTGGGAGCGTCGGCGGCGGCGCTCGGCGTGGACATCGACCTCGTCGCATGCGCCTACTCGCTCAACGGCTCGCGGCCGCTGGCGCTCGAGCTGCTGCGCAGCGACGAGCGGCCGACCGCCGTGCTGTGCCTGTCGGACTCGATCGCCTACGGCGTCTACGCGGCGTGCGCCGAGCTGGGCCTGTCGATCCCCGGCGACGTTTCGGTGGCCGGGTTCGGCGACCACCCGATCTCGCGCCTGCTCGCGCCGCCGCTGACCTCGACCGTCTGGGACATCGACCGCACCGCGGAGGTGGCGACCTCCTTCCTGCTGCAGGCCATTGAGGCCGACGGCCCGCAGGCGACGCTGCGCGACGTGGTCGAGCCGGTGCTCGTCACGCGCGCATCGACAGCGCCGAGGCCCGCCTGAGCGGGCCCCGGCGCGGCCGTTCTCAGACCAGGTGGTTGGCCGTCAGGAACTGCTTTGCGACGGTCGCCTCGTCCTGCTTGTCGATCGCCACCGCCTTGTTCATCGCGGTGATCGCCGGCGTGGTCAGCAGCTTGTTCACGCCGTTGATGACGGCCATGAACTGATCGCCGCCGAGCTGCGCGAGCTTGTTCTTGTCGATCACGAAGGCCACGTTCTGGAAGCCGAACACGCCCTTCGGGTCCTTGAGCACGGTGTACTTGCCGCTCGCCAGCTGCGCGTCGGTCGTGAAGATGTTCGCCGTGTCGACCTTGCCGCTGTCCAGTGCCTGGTACTGGACGCCCAGCGCGAGCTGGCGGAAGTCGGCGTTGTTGATCCCGTAGACCTTCTTCATGCCGGCCAGGCCCTGCTGGCGGTTCTTGAACTCCGGGCGCGCGCCGAGCGAGAACTTCCCGAGCTTCTTGAGGTCCTCCATCGTGGTCAGGCCGTGTTTCTGCGCGTACGCCTTGGTGGCCGCGATCGCGTCGACGTCCTCGAACGGCGTCGGCTCGCTCACCGTCTGGCCGCGGGTCTCGTAGAACTGCTTGGCGAGCTGGTACTCCTCGTCCGCCGTCTTGGCGGGCTCGTTGCGCTTGGCGACCGTGGCCACCGACTCGCCGGTGTACTCGGGATAGGCGTCGATCTTGTGGCTGGTCAGCGCCGTGTCGATGATCTCCGTCGCGCCGATGTTCTTCTTGAGGTTGACCGTGTAGCCCTTGGCCTCGAGCGCCTGCTTGTAGAGCTCGCCGAGGATGAACTCCTCGGTGAAGTCCTTGGTGCCGATGGTCACCGCCGGCTTGCCCTTGCCGGGCTGCGCCGCGGCCGCCGCGGTGGTGCTCGTCGCGGCCGCGCTGCCGGTGCTCGTGCTGCTGTTGTTGTCGCTCCCGCAGGCGGCCACTCCGAGCGCCGCCGCCGCGGTGAGCAGCAGGCCGCAGGCGGCCCGCTTCGCGATATCTCGCATGTGATTCCTCGCTCCCATGTCGATGACTTACGTACCTTCGATGGCCGGCGCGAGCAGGACGTCGACCGGCCCCTCCTCATGGCGCAGTGCCTTCGGCGTCAGCAGCCGCTGGATGACGGCGAACACGCCTTCGACCAGGAAGGCCAGCGCGGTCACCATCAGGGCACCCGCGAGCACCCCGGGGGTCCCGTAGGTGGCCTGGTTGACGATCACGTCGCCAAGTCCGCCGCCCCCGGCCAGCGCCGCCAGCGTCGCCGTGGCCACGACGTATACCGCGCCGGTGCGGATCCCCGCGAACATCAGCCCCACTGCGAGCGGGATCTCGACCGTCCACAGCACCTGCGAGGGCTTCATGCCGGCGGCGCGCGCCGCCTCGACCGCATCGGGATCGACACCGTCGACCGCGACATAGGCGTTCGTGAGCATGGGCGGCACAGCCAGGATCACCAGCGCCACCATGACGTTGATGAAGCCGATGCCAAGAAAGCCGATCCCGATGGAGATGACGGCCAGGCTCGGCAGCGCCCGCCCCATGTTCGACGCGTTGATCGCGACGAACGACCCCTTGTGCAGGTGGCCGAGGGCGACGCCGAGCGGGATGGCGATGACGATGGCGACACCGATCGCCGCGAACGACAGCTCCAGGTGCTCGACGGTCTTCGTCAGCATGAAGTGCAGGTTGTCGCCGATGAACTGGAAGGCGTCGATGATGGAGTGCATCAGCCGACCCGTGCCCTTGCCCACGGGGTGAGCAGTCGCTGGACGAGGACGAGCAGCGCGTCGGCGACGAACGCCAGCAGCACGGCGAGCACGCCGGCGGCGATGAACTGCGTCTTGAAGCCGGTCTGGATCGCGTTGAAGATCGGCTGACCCAGCCCGCCCACGCCGATGAACGCCGCGATGGTGGCGAGGCTGATCGTCGTCACCGTCGCGATGCGGATGCCGGCCATGATCGCGGGCAGGGCCAGCGGCAGCTCCACGCGCCAAAGGGTCTGATTGCGTGTGAGGCCCATCGCCTGAGCGGCCTCGAGCGCGTCGGGTGGCACCTCGTGCAGGCCGGTGACGATGTTGCGGAAGAGGATCAGCAGCGTGTACGAGATGAGCGCGATCTCCGCGCTCAGCCGCGTCAGCCCGGTGAACGGCACCATGAGCTGAAAGAACGCGAGGCTCGGGATCGTGTAGAAGAACGCGAAGACACCGGTGGCCGGCCCGTCGAACCACTTCCAGCGGTACGCGATCAGCGCGCAGGCCATCGCGATGACGAAGCCGATCCCGACGGCTATCGCGACGAGCTCGATGTGCTCGACCAGCCGCGGCACGAAGGTGTTGCTCCAGTGGCTGGAGAACCAGTCCCAGCAGAAGTGGCGATTTTCGCGCTCGCAGGTCGAGCCCCGCTGGAACGTCGGGATGACCGGCCCGGCCTGCGCGAGCTGGACGAGCACTACGCGGTGGCCTCCTCGGCGTCGGCGAAGTGGGCCAGGGTCTGCATGCCGACCATGCCACGCGGTTCGCCGCTCTCATCCAGGACGACCAGGGCCGTCACGCGCTGCGTCACCATGAGCGACAACGCATCGCGCAGCGAGGTGCGCTCGTCGACCGTGGGCAGGTCCGCGACGTCGCCGTTCTCGGACACGGGCTCGAGCTCGATGTCGCGCAGCCGGCGCAGCCGCAGGCGCTTCAGGCCGCGATCGGCGCCGACGAAGTCGGCCACGAAGTCGTCGGCCGGCGCGGCCAGGATCTCGTCGGGCGTCCCGTATTGCACGAGCCGGCCGGCCTTGAGGATCGCGACCCGGTCGCCCACCTTGATCGCTTCGTCGATGTCGTGGGTGACGAAGATGACGGTCTTGCGGACCTCGGCGTGCAGGCGCAGGAAGTCGTCGGTCAGGCGCTCGCGGGTGATCGGGTCGATGGCGCCGAACGGCTCGTCCATGAGCATGATCGGCGGGTCGGCGGCCATCGCGCGCGCGACGCCGATGCGCTGGCGCTGGCCGCCGGAGAACTGCCCCGGGTAGCGCTTGGCGTCGGACGGCTCGAGCCCGACGAGCTCGAGCAGCTCGGCGACACGGCCGTGGATGCGCTGTTTGGGCCAGCCCAACAGGCGCGGGACGGTGCCGATGTTGTCCTCGATGCTCATGTGCGGGAAGAGGCCGATCTGCTGGAAGACGTAGCCGATGCCTCGGCGTAGCTCGGTGAGATCGAGCCTGCGCACGCTCTGCCCGCCGATCGTGATGTCGCCGCTCGTGATGTCGATCAGGCGGTTGACCATCTTCATCGCCGTCGTCTTGCCGCTGCCCGACGGGCCGATGAGCACGCAGATGTCGCCCGCGGGCACGCTCAGGCTGAGCTCATGCACGGCGTGGGTCTCGCGCCCCTCGTAGCGCTTGCTCACGTCGCAGAACTCGATGGCCGCGGCCGAGCCGGCTTCCCGATCCATTGCTCTCCTCTGCCCCGGTGGGGCTCTAGCTGCGGAGACGCTATCGAGGCTCGCCGTCGCCCGCGCAGCAAGCGGGCGCTGTGGCGCTCGTCTCAGATGTTGTAGAGGAAGTCGAGCCCCAGGTTGCTGAGCGCGCGCTGGGCCTGGACGTTGAGCTGCGTCAGCTCGCCGGTGAGGATCAGCGTGCCCATGATGATCAGCACGATGCCGGAGGCCGCGGTGACCAGCAGGTAGTGGTCGCGGATCCAGCGAAACGCCGTCGTCGCGCGGTCGAAGGCGATGGCGGTCAGCAGGAAGGGAACCGCGAGCCCGAGCGAGTAGAAGGCGAGCAGCACGCCGCCGTGGCCGACGCTGTCGGAGGTCGACGCGGCGGCGAGGATCGAGGCCAGCGTCGGGCCGACGCACGGCGTCCAGGCGATGGCGAAGGCCAGCCCGGCGATGATCGGGCCGCCGGTGCCGGCGCGGCGGATCAGCGTATCCGGGCGCCACTCGCGGTTGAGCACCGGCACGAACGGGGTCGCCAGAAAGAAGACGCCCATCGCGATGATGAGGATGCCGGCGGCCTTGTCGAGCGTCTCCTTGGAGTCGCGCAACGTCGAGCCCAGCCCGGTCGCGGTCAGGCCTAGAGCGACGAACATCAGCGTGAACGACAGGCAGAAGACGATCGCGGGCCCCAGCACGTGCGACATGCTGTGGCGGCCGTCGCGCAGATCGGTGACGCTGACGCCGGAGACCGCCGACAGGTAGCCGGGGACGAGCGGCAGCACGCACGGCGAGACGAACGAGACGAAGCCGACGGCGAAGGCCGCGATGACGGTCGTGTCGGCCTGGCCCGCCGCCAACGTCAGCATCAGACGTCGTACCTCGCGAGGTCCTCGTCGAGACGGCGGGCGTCGGCGGCGCTGAGTGCGGACGTCTCGCTCGCCACCGCGGGCTCGTCTGCGCTCTTCGCGCGCCGCCGCCAGCGCGGCAGCAGCGCGGCGAGCAGGGCGACCAGCGCGGCGACCACCACCACCGGCACCCACCACACCGCGAGGCTGAAGCCGCTGTCCTGGGGCTTGGCGAGGATCGCGGGCCCGTAGGTGCGCTTCAGCTCGGCGAGGATCTGCTGCTTGGTCAGCCCCTGTGCGATGAGCCGGCGGATCTCCGCGCGCTCCTGA
>DATBKW010000066.1:0-22390 GCA_036555665.1 Solirubrobacteraceae bacterium
TCGTCGTCGAGCGAGGTGACGTTGCCGTTGTCGCGCTTCCACATCTCGACGCCGCCCGGGTTGACGAGCTTGACGCCGTAGCCGCCGGTCGCCTGAAGCCACCACGCGATCGCCTCGCGCACGCGCGCCGGCTCGGTGCGGATGAGCTCGAAGAGCGGCAGGTTGTTGCCCATCAACACGAGGAAGAGGGCGTCGATCACGGGCGTGTCGCGAAGCTCGGCGAGCGTGTGGCGCGCCGCGAGCGGCGGGGTGGCGGCCTCGACGACCGTCGTGTAGCCCAGGAGCGCATAGCGGTAGCCGGTGGCGAAGGTCGACGGCACGGTGCCCCCGGTGCCCGAGCGCGCGATCGCGGTCCGGTCGAGCACGTCGGCGCGGTGCTCCTCCGGCGAGAGCTTGCGCGAGGCGTTGACCGCCGGCCCGGCGATGTGCGCATGGATGTCGACGCCGCCCGGCATGACGACCATCCCGCGCGCGTCGATGCGGCGGGCGTGCGCGGGCACGTCCTCGACGATCTTGCCGTCCTGCACGCAGACGTCACGCACGTCGCCGGCGATGCCGTTCGCGGGGTCGTAGACGCGGCCACCGGCGATACGCAGCATCACACCCGCTCCGCGATCGCGGCGAGGACGTCCTCGGTGCTCGGCCGCTCGCCGCCGAGCGGGGCGCGCAGCGGAACCGGCACGCCGTCCATGCGATGGATGGTGCCGGCGACCTCGATGCCGTCGGCCGCGGTCGCGAAGGCCACGCGGGCGGCCTGCGCCGTCGCGGTCGCGCGCGCATCGACCACCACCAGCGGCAGCTCGCGCAGGCCCGGAAGCGCGTCGAGCGGATCGGCGGCGACCACGAGCGCTGCGTCGACCTCGCCGCGTTCGAGCAACGCGCCGGCGCCGAGCTCGCCCGGATTGGCGCGCGGATGCCCGCGGGCGAAGCTCACCGCCGACGGGAACCCGGTCTGCCACGCGAGTACGTCCTCGGCCCCGCGCCCGTTGCCGTCGCCGCGCAGGCCGAGCGTGACCGCGTGCCGGTCGCGGGCGAGGTCGCGCACGAGCGAGAAGAGCGCCAGCGCGGCGGGCTCGTCGAGCGCGCCGTACAGGAAGGCGACGTGGCGCGCGCCGCGCAGGCGCTCGGCGAGGTGGTCGAGCGCCTCCGCACGGCTCGCGTCGAGCGGCGCCCCGGTCACCAGCGCTCGCAGAGCCCACAGCGCCTCGACCTCGCGCGCCGCGTCGAGCGCGATGAACGCATCGGCCTGCTCGGCGGTCGCGGTCCGCACGGCATCGACGACCACCAGCGGCTTGGCTTCCACGCGCAGGCGACCCAGCAGGCGCGGGTTCGTCACCGCCGGATCGGCTCGCCAGGCGACGACGAGCTCGGCGCGATCGCGGATCTCGCCGAACGTCGCGGTGCTCGCGCCGATCGCCTGGTAGGCGAAGCCCGCGCCCCCGCCGCCCGCCGGATCGACGACCGCCCCCAGGGCCTCGGCGAGCGCGACGGCGCGCCGCTGCGCCTCGCAGCTCGTCTGCCCCAGCCCGTACACGAGCGGCGCCCGTGCCTCGCGCAGGATCGCCGCCGCCGCGTCGGCCGCCTCCTCGACGCTCACCTCGCGCCCATCGATGCTCGCACGGGGCGGCCGCTCGCCCGTCCGCTCGGCGAACCACGCGTCGCCCAGCGGACACGTGCGCTCCAGGCTCAGGCGGCCGTCGACGACCGTCGCCTCGATGTCGTCGCACGCGCACCCGCACCCGCCGCACGTCGCGTCAGGCAAGCGCCCCTACCCCCATCTCTGCGCGTAGCTGCGCCGCCTGGTCCTCCAGGCGCCCGAGCACGTCGTCGGGCGTCGCCCCTTGCGCCACCACCGTGCAGACGGGCCGGCCGGCGGCGATCCGCTCGCCGGGATGGGGAACGTCGCGCACGCCGCGCGCCAGCCAGGCCTCGGTATCGCCGACGACGACGTCGTCGGTGGCGAACAGCACCGCCTTGCCGGCCGCACCACGCGGCTCGCTCACCCGCACAAGCCCGCCCGCGCAGCCGCGCACATGCGCGTCGAACACCGCGACTCCGCTCGCCGCCTCGATCGCCTCGAGCGACGCCGTCGGCCGCGGGTTGACCTCCACCGTCCAGGCGCGCTCGCCGTCCCAC
Source organism: Solirubrobacteraceae bacterium (assembly GCA_036555665.1). Classification (GTDB taxonomy): domain Bacteria; phylum Actinomycetota; class Thermoleophilia; order Solirubrobacterales; family Solirubrobacteraceae; genus JAOPZW01. Next base: position 2,137 of record DATBKW010000066.1, read on the forward strand.
ACGAGGTCGACGCCGAAGAGCCCGCGCAAGCCGAACGCAGCCGCCAGGCGCGAGCAGATCGCGCGCGCCTGCTCGAGCAATGCCGCGGCAGGCACCCGCGGGGGCACGAGGTTCCCGCACCACCGATAGCCGCCCACGCCGAACGCGCGCTCCCCGACGAGCTGCTCGGTGATGCCGAGGACCACCGCATCGGCCCCGTCGCCGACCGCCGCGGCGGAGCACGGCACACCCTCGATGCGCTCCTGCACGACGGTGCCGGCAGGCAGCGGCCCGCCGCCCCATGCGCGCACGCGCGTGCCGCCGCCGCCCCGCAGCGGCTTGGACAGCCACCGGCCTTCGCCGTCGGGCGCCACCGCCAGTGTGCGCGGATATGCCGGGTCCGCGGCGGCCAGCCGCGACGGGTCGCGCACCGCGCGCAACGTCGCCGCCGTGTTCCCGAGCACGACATGGCGCTCGGCCAGCCGCTCGACCAGCGCCGGATGGTTCTCGAAGCTCGCGCCGTACACGATGCCGGCCGCCGGCACGCGCACCGCCGCGTCGACGAGCTCGATCAGGCCGCTGCCCGTGACGACGCGAGCGCCGCTGCGCCGCAGGTCCAGGTCACCGAAGAGGTCGAACGCGACCACCGGCCGACCGTCGCGCGTGGCCAGGTCGGCCAGCATGCGCGCGCTCAGGGCAATCAGGAGGATTGGCTCGCGCGGTGCGACGGCGTCAGAGCATACCCTCGAGCAGCGCGACGAACACGACGGCCGCCACGAGGTCGGCCGTCGTCCCGGGGTTGAGCGCGTTGCCCGGTTCGCGCAGCGATCCGTCGAAGCTGTGCAGCGCACGCCGGCCGGCCTCGGTGCGCACGCCACCGGCGGCGAGCACCTCGCGCGCGCCCGCCGACACGCGCTCGGCCGCCGCCGCGCCGCGCTTGCGCGCGATCAGCGTGTCGTCCGCGGCGCCCAGGAGCTGCAGGTGCAGCTCGACGATCGCGTCGCGCGCTGCGAGCCCGGCGCCGAGCGCCGCCGCGAGCGCGGGGATCCCGGTCTCGAAGGTCAGCGCGTAATCGGTCACGTACTCGGAGGCGATCGAGTCGCGTTCCGCGGCGCTCGCCATCGCCTCGCGCAAGCCGACCGTCGGCTCGGAGCGCACGTCGTGCGGGACGCGCCGGCGCAGGCCGCCGGCGCCCGCGAGGCGGATCGCGGTGTAGGCGGCGCGCGCGTCGGCGACGTCGAGTACGCGCAGCTCCTCGCCCAGCCGGGTCCGCAGCGGCCCACCGCCGAGCGCCGCCCTCGCCAGAGGCGCCAGGAGCAGCGCGATCCCGAGGTTCGTGTTCGCGGGTGCGACGCGGCGCGAGGCCCGAACCACCGCGAGGACCGTCTCCCCCATCCCGCGCTCGCCGGCGCGCGCCAGCTCGGGTCCGATCGCGATCGCGCTGCGCAGCATGTCCTCGTAGGAGGTGTCGTCGAAGTCGTGGGTGGGCGTGATGTTGCCCGGCTTCTCCGCGGCGACCTCCAGCACGCAGGCAAGCTGGGCGGTACCGGCGACGCTTTCAGCGGTACGAACGGTCGCGGCATGCGCACGTGCGGGCGACCTCCGGTGGCCGGCTTGACCCTCCTCCGCGGCAGAAGTTAGAGTCGCCGGCCCGTTCCCTGATTTCTCAGGCACACCGACAACCATATGGAGGACGGGTCATGGCCACGACCATGCTGGTTGGAGAGTCGCTCGTCGGCGAGGGCAACGAGGTCGCGCACGTCGACCTCCTGATCGGCTCGAAGAGCGGGCCGGTGGGAGAAGCGTTCGCGAACTCCCTCGTCAACCAGAAGGAGGGCCACACGAACCTCCTCGCGGTGGTTGCGCCAAACCTCCCCTGCAAGCCCGACACGATCATCTCCAACAAGGTGACGATCAAGGGCGCGACGCAGGCCGTGCAGATGTTCGGCCCCGCCCAGGCGGCGGTCTCCCGCGCGGTCGTCGACTCCGTGCGCGACGGTGTCATCGCCGAGGGTGACATCGACGACATGTGCATCATCTGCGGCGTCTTCATCCACTGGGAGGCCACGGACGACAAGAAGATCTTCGACTACAACTACCAGGCGACCAAGGAGGCGATCGCGCGCGCCCTGGGCAACGAGCCCAGCGTGAGCACGGTGCTCGACTCCTCCGAGGCGGCGCGTCACCCGTTCGCGGCGGGCGTGGAGGGTTAGCCGACCACGGCAGACGCATCACCTGAAGCGGCCCGGCCTGGCCGGCTGGGCGGCATGCGCGCGGTCGTGACGGGCGCGAGCAGCGGTATCGGGCGTGCGATCGCCACCGCCTTCGCGGGCGCGGGCGCGCGGGTCGGCATCGGCTTCCGGGCCTCGGCGGATGCGGCGCGCGAGCTGCAGCGCGAGCTCGGCGACGAGCACCCCCTCCTGCAGGCGGACCTGTCCACCGCCGAGGGCTGCGCGGCGATGGTCGACGCCGCCTTCGCCGCGCTGGGCGACGTCGAGGTCTGGGTCAACAACGCCGGCGCCGACGTGCTCACCGGCGAGGCCGCCGACTGGCCGGCCGAACGCAAGCTCGACGCGCTGCTCGACGTCGACCTGAAGGCCACGATCCGCTGCTCGCGGCTCGTCGCGGCGCGCATGCGCGCCGGCGGTTGCATCCTGAACATGGGCTGGGACCATGCGACGACAGGGATGGCCGGCGAGAACCCCGAGCTGTTCAGCGCGGTCAAGGCGGGCGTCCTTGGCTTCTCGAAGTCGTTCGCGCGCGCGGTGGCGCCGGACGTGCGCGTCAACGTGCTGTGCCCGGGCTGGATCGAGACCGCGTTCGGCGCGGGCGCCGACCCGGAGTTCCACCGGGCCGTCGCCGACGCGACGCCGCTCGGGCGCTGGGGCACGCCCGAAGACGTCGCGGGGGCCGCGGTCTGGCTCGCCTCCCCCGCCGCCGCCTTCGTCACCGGGCAGGCGCTCAACGTCAACGGCGGCGCTGTTGGCTGACACGCTGTTCGTCACCGGCCGCCTCGCCGAGCAGGCGCTGCGGGGCGTGCTGGCCCACCTCGAGGTCCCCCACCAGGTCGCCGTGATGAACATCACGGTCGCGGCGCTGATGACTACGCGCTGGATCGCCAAGCGCCTGGAGCCGCCCGGTGGCGTGGACCAGATCGTCATCCCGGGGCTGTGTGAGGGCGACGTCGAGGCCATCGCCGAGGCGACAGGCCTGCCGGTTCGCAAGGGGCCCGCCGACGTCCTCTCGCTGGCCCAGTGGTACGGGCGCGAGGCGATCCGCGCCGAGCTCGGCCCGCGCGACGTGCGCGTGTTCGCCGAGATCAACCAGGTTCCCTATCTGTCGCGCGAGGAGGTCATCGCGCAGGCCGAGGCCTATCGCGACGCCGGCGCCGACGTCATCGATCTCGGCCTCGCGCTGGACCGCTCGTGGCTCGAGGAGGGGCCGCCGACGATCGCCGCGCTCCGCGAGCGCGGGATCGCGCTGAGCATCGACACGCTCGATCCCGGGCACATCCGCATGGGCGACGCCGCCGGCGTGGACTACGTCCTCAGCCTCACGCCGGACACCATCGAGCTCGCGGGCGAGCTGCGCGCGACGCCCGTGCTCATCACCGACGATCCCGACGACCTCGACGGGCTCGATCGCATGGCCGCGCACATGGAACGCCTCGGCCGCCCCTACATGCTCGACTCGATCCTCGCCCCGATCAACTCGGGGTTTGCCGCCTCCCTGGCGCGCTACGTCGAGGTCCGCCGCCGCCATCCCGACGCCGAGCTGTTCATGGGCATCGGCAACCTCACCGAACTGACCGAGGCCGACTCGGCCGGCGTGACCGCGCTGCTCATCGGCTTCTGCCAGGAGCTGGGCATCCGCACGGTGCTGACGACCGAGGTCATCCACTGGGCGCGCGGCGCCGTGCGCGAGGCCGTCCTCGCCGCGCAGATCATGCATCTGGCCCAGCGTCAGGGGCGCCCGCCCAAGCACATCGACGCAGGGCTCGTCACGAGCAAGGACGAGGAGCTGCGCTTCCCCGGCGAGGACGAGCTGCGCGCGATGCACGCGCAGATCACCGATCCCAACTACCGCATCTACGCCGACGCCGACTGGATCTACACCTTCAACCGCGACCGCTTCCTGCGCGAGACCAACATGTACCGCGTCTTCGAGCAACTGGACGTCGACGATCCCGGGCATGCCTTCTACCTCGGCAAGGAACTGATGAAGGCGACGATCGCGCGCGGCCTGCAGAAGAGCTACCGCCAGGAGGGCCCGCTGGACTGGGGTCACCTGAGCTTCCCGGAACCCCGAAGGGAGGACCCCTCGTGAAGCGGATCCTGATCCAGCTTGACACCGACGACCACGCCAGCCCGTTCGACGCCATCGCGGCCTACGACGCCGAGGTCGACGTCGTCATCCCCTACACCGCGATCACGGCCGACAGCCTCGACGACGTCGTCCAGGGCGCGATGTTCCCGCGCGGGCCGAAGGGCCTGGCCAACACCGCCTTCTGGGTCGGCGGCTCCAACGTCCGCGACGGCGAGGCGGTCTTCGAAGCCGCGCAGAAGCTCTTCTTCGATCCGTTCCGGCCGTCGATCATGCTCGACTCCGACGGCTCGAACACCACCTCGGCGGCCGGCGTGGCGCGCGTGCGCGGCGTCGTCGAGCTGAAGGGCAACCGCGCCGCGGTGATCGGCGTGGGCCCGGTCGGCCTGCGCACCGCCGAGCTGCTGCGCCGCGAAGAGGCCGAGGTGACGGTGCTCACCTTCCCGCCGGACGTCATCGAGGGCGAGTTCCGCCGCGCACGCGGCATCGGCGTCGCGCAGGACGCTGGCTTCGAGGTCACCGAGCCCGAGACGAGCGACGAGCTCGACGCGGCGCTCGTCGGCCATGTCGCGATCTTCGCGGCGGGGCCGATCGGCGTGCAGGTCCTGCGCCGCAGCGGCTGGGCGGGCGTCGAGGGCGTGCAGGTCGTCGTCGACTACTCGGCCGCCGACCCGGTGGGCGTCGAGGGCGTCGACAGCACCGACGACCTCGAGGAGGAGGATGGCGTCAAGAAGCTCGGGGCCCTGGCCGTCGGCGGGCCGAAGATGGTGCTGCAGAAGGCGTGCGTGCAGCGCCTGTTCGAGTCCAAGGGCGTGGTCCTCGACCTCGAGGGCGTCTACGACGTGGCGCTCGAAGCGCTGTGAGGAGCTACGTCTTGGAGAAGACGAACTTGCCCATCGGGCCGTCGAGCGGGCTCTCGTCCTCGGGGCGCCACAGGATGGTGTCCTCGATCTTGCGAGCCAGCGTGAAGTCCTTGTCGGTGATGCCGCCCGCCGAGTGAGTGGCGAGCTTGACCCAGAGCTTGCCCCAGGTCACGTTGAGGTCGGCATGGTGCCCGGCGGCCTCGCACAGATAGCCGACCGCGTTGACGGCCATGAGCGTCGACGGCCAGCCGTCGGTGTTGTACTTGCGGCGGATCCAGTCACCCTCGAGATACCAGTCGTCGAGGCCGTGCTCGGCGAGCTTGTCCGGGATCTCCTCCTCGGTGTACTTCTTGGTGTCGCTCATGGACGCATGGTATGCCGCGCGTAGCCGGTGTCGACCCCGGGACCGTCTCCTTCGAACTCTGCGTGCTCGATGACGGCAGGCCGGTCATCGAGCGGACCTTCGCCTCGCGCGATCTCGCCGACGATCCGGCCCCGCTGCTCGCCGCCCTGAGCGAGAACGGGCCCTACGACCTCGTCTACGGGCCGAGCGGCTACGGGCTGCCGCTGGTGGCGGCCGCCGAGGTCGGCGACCGCGAGCTGGCCGAGATGGTCCTCGTGCGCCGCGACGAGGCGCGCTCGGCGACGGGCGTCGTCGGGCTGCGCAGGCTCCTGCGCGCGCTTGCGGCCGGCGGGCTGCCCGTCGTCTTCGGCCCCGGCGCGATCCACCTGCCGACCGTCCCGGCGCATCGCAAGTACAACCGCATCGACATCGGGACGGCCGACAAGGTGTGCGCGGCGGCGTGGGCGATCACCGAACAGTCCGCGCGGCGCGCGATCGCGCTGGACGAGACCGCGCTGATCCTCCTGGAGCTCGGCGGGGGCTTCAGCGCCGCGCTCGCCGTCGCCGAAGGCAGGATCGTCGACGGCATGGGTGGCTCGTCGGGGCCGATCGGCCTGCGCGCGGCCGGCGCGCTCGACGGCGAGCTGGCCTACCTGCTCGGCCCGGGGCTTCAGAAGCGCACGCTGTTCAGCGGGGGCGCCCTGGATCCGACGGGCGATCGCGAGCTCGGCGACCTGGCGGCGCTGTGGCGCTCGCAGGCCGACGCCGAAGGGTGGGCCGCGCTGCTGGAGTCGGCCGCCAAGGCGGTTCGCAGCCTCACCGTGAGCGTGCCCCACCCCCACGAGATCGTCGTCTCCGGCCGCCTGGCCGCCGTGCCCGAGCTCGTCGCGGCGCTGGCCGAATCGCTTGCCGACGTCGCGCCGACCGTCAGCCTGCCAGCCGGCGCGGCGAGCGCGGCCGCGCGCGGCGGCGCGCTGCTCGCCGACGGGCTCGCCGGCGGCAGGCACGCGCCGCTCGTCGAGGTGCTGCGCCTGCGCGAGGCGAGCGGCAGCGTCCTCGATCACGTGCGCGTCGCCGGCGCGGACTCCGTCGAGCTCGGCTGATCGACGAGGCCATAGGGGATCTCGGCGTGCAGGCGCGTCCCGCGGCCGGGCGGGCTGTCGACCGCGAGCGTGCCGTCGAGCGCGCCCAGGCGGTCGGCCAGGCCGGCCAGGCCCGACCCCTGGCCGGCGTCGGCGCCGCCGATGCCGTCGTCGGTGACGTCGACGATCACCCGCCCGTCCACGCGGCGGATCGCCACGCCGGCCTGCGTGGCCTGGGCGTACTTCGCGACGTTCTGGAGCGCCTCGCTGACCACGTAGTAGGCGGCGATCTCGACCGCGGCCGGAAGGCGCTCGCCTCCCTCGGCGTCGAGCGTCACCGGCACGGGAACGCGCGCGGCGAGGGCGGCCACCGCGCGCTCGAGGCCCTGATCGGTCAGCACCGCGGGGTGGATGCCGCGCGCGAGCTCGCGCAGCTCGGCGAGGCTCGTCTTGAGCTCGTCCGTGGCGCGATCGAGCGTCGCCGCGAGGTCGGAGTCCCCGGCCAGGCGTCGGCGCGCGTGGGCGAGCAGGAGCGCGACGCCCACCAGCCGCGCCTGGGCGCCGTCGTGGAGGTCGCGCTCCAGGCGCCGGCGCTCGGTGTCGCCGGCCTGCACCAGGCGAGTCCGCGAGGCACGCAGGTCCTGCAGGCGCGCGCGCAGCTCGGCGTCCAGCCGGGCGACGTGGCTGCGCAGCAGCCCGGCCATGAAGGCGAAGGGCAGGATCGCCGTCGCGACGAACGCGGCCCACCACGCAACGTCGCCGCCGCCCGCGGTGGCCACGGTGACGAGCAGGAAGGCCAGCAGGCCGCAGGTGTAGACCGGCGTGAGCTGGAGGCGCTCGAGCGGGCTGGTGCGCCACCAGCGCAGTGCCAGGCGGACGAGGACGATGACGAACAGCGCCACGTAGAGCACCGCCTGGAAGCCCAGGGCGATCGTCGCCAGCGTGTGGTTGTGGTGGACGAGCAGGACGTTGTCCGGGCACTCGTCGCAGCCCAGGTCGTGCTGGTCGGCGACGAGCAGCGCCGGGATGCTGACCACCGTGAACACCAGGTAGCCCGCGACGACGATCGCGCGATCGGCCGCGCTGGCCAGGCGGCCGGAGGGGAAAGTCATCTCGAGCTGCAGGAACACACCGCCCCACAGCCCGCCGCTGATCTGGGCGATCGAATACAGCACCGGCGAGTTCGTGAGGCTGAGCACCGAGAGGAACCACGCGAAGCCCAGCAGCACCATGAGGGCGCCGATCCGGCTCTCGGGCCGGCGGCGCCACGCGTAAAGGCCCGTGCCGATGAAGTTCCAGCCCAGTACCGGCCCGAAGATCGCCCATACGACCTTCGCTTCCTGGTGATCGCTGTTGAGCGCCACCACGGCAACCACGACGCCGCAGACGAGCGCCGCGAGGGCGACGGCAAGCGTGCGTGTGCGGGTCATGACGGGTTCCCCTCGATGCGCTGGACCTCGCGAGCGAGCTCGACCCGCGAGCGGACGTCGAGCTTGCCGTAGATGTTGCGCAGGTGCGCCTCGATCGTGCGCGTGCTGAGGACCAGCTGCTCGGCCACCTCGCGGTTCGTGCGCCCGGCCGCGACCAGCTCGGCGATCTCGAGCTCGCGCGTGGTCAGCGGCGCGAGGCCTCCCGCGGCCGCTTCGCGCGCGGGCCGCAGCACGCGACGGCCCAGCCTGCGCAGCTCGCGCACCGCCTCGTCGCGGCGGCGCAGCGCGCCGAAGCCGTCGAGCTCGGCCTCGGCGGCCGACAGCGCCTCGACGGCGTCCTCGCGCCTGCCGGCCGCCGCCAACGCGCGGCCCTCGAGCAGCCGCAGCCGCGCGGCGAGCAACGGCGCGCCCGTCGCGGTCTCGCGCGCGCTCGCCGCGGTCGCGGCAGCCTGCGCCGCGTCGTCGCGCGCGATCAGCAGCGCGGTGGCGGCCACGCCGGTGACGGCCGCCGCCCACGGCGTTCCCGTGCGCGCAGCGGCCGCCTGGCCGTGGGCGAGCGTCGCCTCGGCTGCGTCGAGGTCGGCGCAGGCGAGCTGGGCCTCGGCCAGGTCGACGGCGGCCGCCGGCCGCTGCGCGGGCAGGACCGCCGGCAGCGCCGCGCCGCCGAACGCGTCGAGCAGCGTCGCGACGGCGCGGTCGGGGTTGCCGGCCGCGGTCAGCGCCGCGCCCAGGCACCAGCCGGGCTGGCACGCCGCGTGGAAGCCCGCCGGCGTGGCGAGCTGCGCGCCCTCGCCCGCGTGGCGCAGAGCCGCCGCGACGTCGCCGGCAGCCAGCCGCGCCGACGCGAACGCGCTGTGCGCCCAGACGAGGACGCGGGGAATGCCCGACAGCCGCGCGCGCTCGAGCGCCTGCTCGGCCGCGTTCGCGGCGTCGGCGAGGCGCCCGAGCTCGATCAGCGTCGCCACCGATTCGAGGATCACCAAGAGCTGAACGCTCTCGCGCCCGGTATCTGCCGCCAGCGCCGAACCGCGCTCGAGGTCGGCCAGCGCGGCGTCGAACCGTCCGAGCGCGTGGCGCGCGCGGCCGTGCATCCACAGCGCGGGCAGCCGCGTCACGAGCTGCTCGGTCGTCAGCCGCTCCAGCGCCGCGGACGACTCTTCCAGCGCGTCGGCCGCCTCGGGGCCCTCGGCCTCCGTGACGCGCGCGAGGGCGCCGAGGGCCAGTGCCGCGACCTCGAAGACCGGGTCGCCGATCGCGCGGGCGTCGTCGCGCGCATCGCTGACCTGCGCCCGGGCGTCGCCCAGCTCGCAGGCCGAGAGCGCGACCAGCCCGAGCGCCAGGCGCAGGCGGATGCGGTCGGCCGACGGCGCGGCGGGCAGCTCGCCGAGCGCGACCTGCAGCCTGCCCCGCGCGTCGTCGTTGCGGCCCAGCCACCACTCCGAGTTGGCCAGCGCGACCGTCAGCGCCAGGCGCCGCTCGTCCGGCGCCGTTCGCAACGCCCCGAGCAGCGTCTCGCGCGCGCCGAGCCGGTCGCCGGCGGCGGCCTGCGCGTCGGCGAGCAGCCCGGCGATCTCGGCCCGCCGGTCGCGTTGCTCTGCCGCGTACGGGATCAGGCGCAGCGCCGCGGCGTGAAAGCGCGCCGCCACTGCGGGGGCCGGGGACTGCAGCTCGCGCGCGGCCGCGGCCAGCAGCTCGATCGCCTGCTCGTCGCCCGGGCCGGCGGCCTGCTCGACGTGATGCGCGCGCTCCACCGGCCCGGCGCCGCTGCGCTCCAGGGCGGCCGCCGCCCGCGCGTGCGCGCCCAGCCGCCACCCGGCGGGCGTCGCGGCGTAGACGGCGTGGCGCACGACCGGGTGGCGGAAGGCGAAGCGCCGCGGCGTGCCGGTCTCGCGCACGAGCGCGTGTGCCAGGAGGTCGTCGAGCGCGGCCAGCCCCGTCGCCTCGGAGAGCTCGGCCACCGCGGCGGCCAGCCCGGCCTCGAACGGGTCGCCGGCGATCGCCGCGGCATCGAGCAGCCGCCGCGCGTCGGGCGTGAGCGCGGTCAGCTCGGCGCCCAGCGCCGCGGCCACCGTGGGCGGGATGGCGCCGTCGCCGGCTGCCTCTCGCGCGCGGGCGAGCTGCTCGAGGTAGAACGGGTTCCCGCCGGCCTGGTCGTAGATCGCGTTCGCCGCCTCGCCGACCAGCTCGATCGCCTCGGCCTGCGTCAGCGGACGCAGCGCGATCTGCGTGGCGTGCTCCCCGGCGAGCGCTGCGGCGAGGACGCCCGGCACCTGCCCCTCGCGCGACGCGAGCACGAGCAGGATCGGGCCTTTCGGCCGTCGGCGCACCAGCGCCGCGAGTGCGTCGAGCGACGCGGGGTCGGCCCAGTGGACGTCGTCGAGGCAGAGCACGAGCGGATCGATCGCCGCGAGGCCCTCGAGCGCGGCCCGCAGCGCCGCGTGCACGCCGTGCCGGCCGGCGCGCTCGAGCTCGACGTCGAGCGCCTCGCGCCAGATCAGATAGGGCAGGTCGGCCTCGAACTCAGAGGCGCGCGCGCCGCGGACCGCGCAGCCCGCCTCGCGCGCGCTGCGCGCCAGCGCGGCGAGCAGCGCGGACTTCCCGATCCCGGGCTCGCCCTCGACCAAGACGATCGCGCCATGGCCGGCGGCGAGGCCTTCGAGCGCGCGGGCGAGCGTCGCGCGCTCTCCGTCGCGGCCGACGAGCGGCGGGGGCGGGCTGACGTCCACGCCGGCGATTCTCGCTCAGGTTCCGAAGCCCGGATAGGTGATTACGCCGATGGCGGACAGCGGGCGGCCCGCGACACTACCGCCATGGACAACGCAGGCATCCACCCCGCCGTGCGCATCGGGCACGTGCACCTCAAGGTCTCCGACCTCGATCGGGCGGTTGCCTTCTATCGCGAGGGGCTCGGCCTCGGCGTCACCGCCGACGGCCGCGACGTGGGGCTCGACGCCGCCTTCCTGGCGGCGGGCGACTACCACCACCACATCGCGATCAACACGTGGGAGAGCGCCGGCGGATCGCCCCCACCCCCTGGGCGCACCGGCCTCTACCACGTGGCGTTTCTCTATCCGGACCGCCGCGAGCTCGCCCGCGCCGTGCAGCGCCTGATCGACCACGGGTTCCCGATCGATCACGGCACCGACCACGGCGCCACCGTCTCGATCTACCTGTCCGACCCTGACGGCAACGGCATCGAGCTCTACTACGACCGCCCGCGCGCCGAATGGTTCGACGCCGGCGGCCGCCCGGTCCTCAAGGCCGAGCGCTTCGATCACCTCGAGCTGCTCGCGGCTCACTGAACCCCTCACGAAGGAGAAGACATGACACGCCACACCACCCGCCGGGTGCTGTCGTCGCTGCTTGCGATCGGCGCCCTCGGCCTCGCCGGCAGCGCCTACGCCTCGGGCTCCGACGGCCCGGGCCCGGTCGACAAGCACGGTCACGACCGCACGATCCGGTTGGTCGAGACGAGCGCGACGCCGCAGATGACGGTCATCGACCTCGACAAGCCCGGCCTGTCCCGGGGCGACCACGTCGTCGTCCGCGACGGCGTCGCCCGCCCCGACGGCGGAGCGCCCGGCGACCTGCGCCAGGACTGCACGGTGATCGACGTCGGCGCCAACCTGCCGACCAGCACCTTCGAGTGCATGGGGTCGATCGCCCTGCCCGAGGGCACCCTCATCATCCAGGGCCCGTTCGTCCCCGCGGCGCCCGAGCAGGCGCAGGCCGTCACCGGCGGCACCGGGCAGTTCCGCGCGGCGCAGGGCGACGCGCTCGTCCGCGCCGAGGCCGACGAGATCACGGTGCGGCTGGCGCGACAGATCTAGTGGGCCACTAGGCCGCCTCGGGCACGCTCCGGCGCGCCGTCGCCCGCCACAGCGCCCCCTTCAGCGGCGCGGCGAGCGCACGGTGCGCCGGGGCGAGCAGCAGCCAAAGGCGCGACGGGATCGGCTCGGCCAGCGGGCCGTGCGCGACGCGGCGCAGGCCGTCGCTGCCTGCGGCGAGCAGCGCGTAGCCCAGGCCGTTGCGCACCGCGGTCTGCACGCCGTTGAGGTGCGGGCTCTCGGCCGTGAGCACGTACTCGAGATCGAGCTCGTCCAGCCGGCTCACCGCGAGGTCGCGCAGACTGCACGGCGGGTCGTAGGCGACGAGCGGGAACGGCCGCGGCGGGGTCTCGAGCCCGGCGAGCGCGGGGCTCGCCCACCAGCGCGTGGAGATGGTGCCCATGGCGATCGCGCCCTTCGTGCGGCCGGGATCGCCGACGATGGCGGCGTCGACCTCGCCGCGGGCCACCCGCTCGACGAGGACGAACGAGCGGTCGACGCGCAGCTGCAGCGGGCGATCCCCGAGCTGTTCGCGTAGCGTCGCCATCAGCTCGGGCAGCAGCGGATCGACGAGGTTCTCGATCGTGCCGAGCACGAAGGGCCCGGCGTCGCCGCCGCGCTGCAGCACGGCCAGAGCGCGGTCGTGCGCGGCGAGCACGTCGCCCAGCTCGACGGCGGCCCGCTCGCCGTAGGGGGTCAGCTCGACCCCGCGGCCGCGCTTGGCGAACAGCGGCCGGCCGAGCTGCTCCTCGAGGCGGCGGATGTGGCGGCTGACCGCCGGCTGGGTCAGGTGCAGCGCCTCGGCCGCGCGGTGATAGCCGCCGTAGCGGACGATCGCCAGGAACGAGCGCAGGTGTGCCGGGTCGAGATCCACACCGCCATGGTGGCGCGCGCGGACCGATCCTTCAAGGAATCGATCACGAACGTGCATCGGTCTACGACGAGCTGCGATTGGTCCCGCGGCGGTGGACCGCCACCGTGGGTACATGCCCAATCGCTCAGTCCTGCCGGCCTTCGTCTTGTTGTGGAGCTCGGGCTACGTGGTCGGCGCGCTGGCCATCGACCGCGCCGATCCGCTTCCGCTGCTCGCCACCCGCTTCGCGCTGGCGGCGCTCGCGGCGGTGCCGTTGGCGCTGTGGGGCGGGCGCTGGCGCGGCGCGCCGATCGGCAGGCTCGCGGTCGTCGGCATCCTGCTGCAGGTCGTGCAGTTCGGCGGCATCTACGGCGGATTCGCGCTCGGCGTGCCGGCAGCGCTGTCCGCGCTCGTCATGCTCGGCCTGGCGCCGCTGGCGACCACCGGTCTGGCCATCGCCAGCGGCCAGGAGCGCGCCGATGCGCGCGTGTGGGCCGGGCTCGCGGTCGGCGTCGCCGGCGTGGCCATCAGCCTGGCGCCGGAGCTGGGCAGCGCGCGGGTCGGCGCGGGCGTCGCGCTCACGGTGGTCGGGATGCTCGGGCTCGCCGGTGGAACCGTGCTGCAGAAGCGCTGGGTCGGCGCGGCCGACCCGCGGGTGTCCGTGGCCGTGCAGTCGGTCGTCGGGACGGCGATCGTCGGGCCCGCAGCGCTGCTGACCGGCGGCCACGTCGACGTCAGCGTGGGGTTCGGGCTCTGCGCGGGCTGGCTGGCCTGGGGCATGGGCATCGGCACGCTGCTGGTCTTCGTGCGCCTCCTGCGTGGCTTCTCGGCCAGCGCGGTGACGGCGCTGCTGCTGGTCGTTCCCGCCGTGACCGCGATCGCGTCCGCGCCCGTGCTCGGCGAGGCGCTGCACCCCGCGAGTCTCGCCGGGATGCTCGTGGCGATGGCGGGGACCTACGCGGTGCTCGGTGCGGCGGCGGCCACCCCTACGCCGCCGCACCGAGGGACCCCCCAAGCTGTCAGGCCACCCGCGACAGTCGCGCCGGCGCATCCGCCGGCTCGGTGAGGACGGCCAAGTTGGGCCCGATCACGGCGGCAACCACGAGCTCGATCCCACGGGACGCCGCGCGCGTGAAGGCCATGTGCCGCGCCGTGGCCACGTCGTCGGCGCGGATGTTCTCGTGCCACGGCGCGAAGGTTCTCTGATCGAGGCCGACGACGAGATAGGTCATGGCCGCCCCCTGCGTTCGAATCCGATGGTCACGTCGCCCGCGTCGGCGCGGACGCTGTCGAACCCGCGCCCGCCGATGAGCCGATCGCCGGCGGCGCCGCGGGCGAAGACGCGGTCGTTGCCGGGCCCGCCGTCGATGCGATCCTCGCCCGACCGGCCGGCGCGCAGGACGTCGTTCCCGGGGCCGCCGAGCAGCACGACGCGAGCGGCGTCGGTGCTGACGACGTCGGGATCGCCGTCGCCGTCGAGGTCGATGCTCGCCCCGAGGTCGTCCTCGGCGCGGTAGCGGTCGGGACCGGCGGTGCCGATCACCTCCAGCGTGTCGCCGCCTGCCCCCGTGAGCGCGAAGACCTTCGGCAACCGGCCGTGGCGCTCGTCGACCGCGACGGTGTCCGTGCCGGGCCCGAACGCGCTCGCCACGACGATCCTGGCCGTGGCCGCCGTCGCGGCGCAGTCGCGGCCGTCGACGAAAATGCGATCGCCGGCCGCGCGGATCGCGACGCGCGATGCGAGCATCTGGACGTTCAGCGTCGCGCCGGCGGGGTCAGACGAACACGTCGAGGTGGCGCCGGCGGGCACGCCGAGGGCGGACACGGCGGCGAGCACGCCGGCGGCGAGGTGCGCGGTGAGCAAGGCTTCAGCCCGCGGGTCCGCGCCCGCCGTCGATGACGATGCGCTGGCCGGTGATGTGGCCGGCGTCCTCGGAGGCGACGAAGCTCACGGCGTGCGCGACGGCGCGGTGGGGCGCGACGAAGCGCGGCGCGACCGTGTTGACGGTGATCCCCAGCCGGGCGAGCTCCCACGCCCAGCTGCGCGTGAGGTCGTTCGGCGGCGGATCGAGGAGCTCGGGGTCGACCTTGACGATCCGGCCCGAGCCGTTGGCTTTCATCGCGGGCAGCAGCACGCGGCGCAGCTCCCACGCGACCTCGCCCAGCGGCGCGGCGGGCTGCACGCCCGTCGCGTTGAGGACGAGCACGTCGATGGGACCGAGGCTGCCGGCCACCGCGGCGGCCAGCGCGGCGGCCTGGCGCGCGTCGCTGACATCGCCGCTGAACGCCTCGGCGACCCCGCCGTTGCCGCGGATCTCGCCGACGACCGAAAGCGCCTGATCGGCGTCGCCGACGTCGTTGACCGCGACGGCGAGGCCGTCACGCGCCAGGCGCCGCGCGATGACGCGGCCCAGTCCGCGCGAGTCGCCGGTGACGAGGGCGACGCGCCGCCGCCGCGGGCGTCGCGTCTGGCGAGAACGAGAGCGTTCGGTGACCTTGGGGTAGAGCATCTTCGCTTCACTATCCGGGCCATTCGGCGACCTGACAATCGGTCGGCGACCCTGATCTTTTGGACCCTGAGGGACCCTTAGCCGGTCAGCCGCTCGGCGAGTTCCGCCCTGGCGTTGACCCCAAGCTTGCGATAGCCGGCGGCGAGGTGGGTCTCGACGGTCTTGATGCTCAGGAACAGCTCCTGAGCGATCGCGCGGTTGCCCTTGCCGGCGGCGGCCAGGTCGCAGACCTGGCGCTGGCGCGGCGTCAGCGCGGCGGCGCCCTCGATGGCGGCGTTGCGCGGGCGCAGGCCCGTCGCCACCAGCTCGCGGCGCGCGCGATCGGCCAGCACGACCGCGCCGACCGCGTCGGCATCGGCCAGCGCGGGCCGCAGCGCATGGCGCGCCTCGACGCGGCGGCCCATGTAGGCCAGCGTGCTGCCCAGCTCTAGGCGGGCACGCAGCGATTCGAGCAGCCCCGGAGCGTCGGCGACCACGGCGATCGCCCGCTCGCACAGCGCCACCCGCGCCTCGGGGTCGGGCTCGGCCACCGCGCGCGCGTGCAGCGCAGCGGCGATGGGCACCGGCGCGCCGAAGCGCTCGGCAAGGACCAGCTCGGCATCGGCGAGCACGGCGGCCTCGTCGCGGCGGCCGAGGTGCGACAGCGCCAGGGCGGCGATCGAGCGCCACGGCGTCCAGCTCGGGTTCGGCCGCCCCTGCGCCTCGCGCAGCGCGCCCACCTCGCAGGCCTCGGCGTGGGCGTGCTCGAAGTCGCCCTCGGCCAGATACAGCTGCGCGCGCGCGTGGCGGATGCCGATCTCCCAGCGCGTCGGGCCCAGCACGCCGTCGAGGCGGTGCTCGCGCAGCAGTTCGTGGGCCTCGGCGTACTCGCCGCGCTCGGCGAGCGCGAGCAGGAGCAGCATCAGCGCCCCGCCGGTGAAGATGTTCAGGTCGTCGTCGATGAGGTTCAGGACCAGCCGGGCGTGGTTCTCGGCCTCGGCCACCTGCCCCGTGCGCAGCGCGAGGTCGGCGGCGTACCACGACGCCGCCGCCCGCAGCCGCAGCGAGCCCCGCGCCGTCGCCTCGGCCTCCATCGCCGCGATCGCCCGCCGCGCCTCGTCGGCGCGGTCGGTCTTGATGAGCGTGCGCAGGCAGAAGTGGTAGGACGAGCGCCGCCCGGCCTCGTGCAGCAGCTCGTAGCCCTCGAGCGCATCGAGCGCGAGCGCCGCGCAGGTGGCCGCGTCGGGCTCACCCAGCTCGACTCCGATCCACGCGCGGTGGGCCAGCACCACGCGCGAGAGCAGGGGATCGCGGACGCGCGACAGGTCGATCCCCCGTGCGCGCCGCGCGCGCTCGTCGTGGCGCTCGGGGATGAGCATCAGCGTGTCGAGCAGCGCGACCTCGACGGCGAGCTGCGCGTCGGCGTCCGCCTCGCCGGCGAGCTCCTGCTCGAACAGCCGGGCGAGGTCGTCGTCGCCGGTGTCGATGACGTTCAGGGCGGCCAGGCGCGTGAGCACCTCGATGCGGCCCTCGCGGTCGCGCACCTCGCGCAGCGCCTCGAGCAGGCGCCCCTGCGCGTCGGGCAGGCTGGCGTCGAAGGCCAACGTGGCCAGCTCGGAGAGCATGCGCCCGCGATCGTCGCCCGGCGCGCGCTCCAGCAGCGCGCGCTCCAGGTAGGCGGCCGCGGTGTGGGGCGCGCCGCGCTGCGCGGCGCTCGACGCCGCGCGCACGAGCAGCGCGCTGACCGCCGGGTCGGACTGCGGGCCGCACTTGAGCAGGTGGCTGGCGACGGTGTCGTCGTCGGCGCCCCCGGCCATCAGCGCCAGCGCGGCCTCGCGGTGCAGGCGCTCGCGCTCGGTGCGCGTGAGGTCGTCGGCCACGGCGACGGCGATCAGGCTGTGAGCGAAGCGCTCCCCGCCCGACCCGAGCAGGCCGGCGGCGAGCAGCGCATCGCGGGCCTGCCCCAGCTCGCCGACCGGGATGCCCGCCAGCGCGGCCACGACGTGCGGCGGCGCGCCCTCGCCGACGACCGCGAGCGCCGCGACGACCGCCCGGTCGCGCGGAGCCAGCGCGGCCAGCCGCCGGCGAACGACGTTGCGCGCGATCGCCGAGACCGGCGGAGCGTCGGCGCCCGCCTCGTCGACCGACTCCGGACCGTAGGCCGCGATCTGGCGGCCGAGCTCACCCAGCAGCCACGGGTTGCCCCCCACGGCGCGATGGCAGCTGCGACACACCGACGCCGGCGTGTCGGGCGCCTCGCGGCGGATCAGGCGCGCGGCGCCGCGCAGCGTCAGCGGCCGCGGATGCACGACCGTCGCCGAACGCACGCCGCCGATCAGGCTCAGGAGATCCGATGGAGCGTCAGGGTCGTCGGCGCGCGCGCCGAGCGCGATCAGCAGCGGGAGGTCCTCGATGCGGCGCGCGAGATACGACAGCACCTCGAGCGACGGCCGATCGGCCCACTGGGCGTCGTCGATCACCAGCGCCAGCGGCTGCTTGTCGGCCAGCGCCGAGCACAGCCAGAGCACGCTGTGGGCGATCACCATCGTCGGGTCGCCGGCGGGGACGACCCCCTCGAGGAGAAGCCTTCCGGCGGCCACGGCGGCGCCGTCGAGCAGCCGCGCACGCTCCTGCTCGGACGCGTCGCGCAGCGGCGCCTCCAGCAGCGCGCGGATCACCCCGTAGGCGAAATGGCGCTCCAGCGGCCCCGGGACCGCGCGGCGCACGAGGCAGCCCACGTCGTCGGCCAGCGCGGCGCCGTGGTCCAGCAGCGCGCTCTTGCCCAGGCCGGCCGGGGCCTCGAGGACGACCACGCCGCCATCGCCGGCCGCGACGCTGCGCACCGCGCCGGAGAGCACCCAGAGCTCGACCGCGCGCTCGATCAGCGGCGGCGTCTCCGACGCGGTGACCGGCTCCGTCGCTACGACATGTAGGTGCGGATGCGCGATACCCGAGCGACGGACCATGAGGGTCCAGACGTCAGGATTTGCACAATCCTTCCCGGCCGAGTCCGGGGACGACGGAACTTCAGGGTGCGCACCCGATTGTCGGGACCCGGGCGCGCTGGTGTCATCAGCGCATGTCCACCGCGGCCGCCAGGCGGCCCTCGCCGGCGCGCTCGCCCTACGACCGCCTCACCGACGCGCTCGCGGCGCAGCGCTGCGTGATCCTCGACGGGGCGGCCGCGACACACCGGCGCCACGTGCAGGCCGGCTGCAACGTCGTCAGGACGCACACCCGCGGCCTGCTCTCCCCCACGAGTCCTCAGCTCGACGGCCGGCCCCTGCACTGGATCGAGCTGGCGCGGCGCGGCGTGCGCAACGCGCGGGCGGCGATCGCGCAGCACGCTCGCCAGGACGACGTGGCCGTCGCCTTCGCGATCGACCCCGAGGTCGACGGCCCCGACGGCGCGGCGACCATCGGCCTCCTCGCCCGCGCCCTGGCCGACGAGCCGCCCGACCTGCTGCTCGTCGAGGGGCTGGCCGTGCTCGGCCCGACGCTGGAGACGACCGTCAAGGCGCTCCTGGCCCTCGACCTCCCCGTGTGGCTGTCCTTCCGCCGCTGCCGCGACGGGCTGTGCGGCCCACACGGCCGCCACTGGGGCGGCCCCGAGGGCGACGCGTTCGGCCGCGCGGCGCGCCGCTTCGAAGAGCTCGGGATCGCAGCTCTGCTGCTCGGGTGCATCCCTCCCGATCACGTCGAGGGGATGGTCAGCTACCTGCGCGACTTCACCGACCTGCCGCTCGGCGTGCACCCGAACCTCGGCTACCCGACGAGCAGCGGCTGGCGGTCGGACGCCGGCAGCGACGACCACTACGCGCGCATGGCGCTGCGCTGGCGCGAGGAGGGAGCCCAGATCGTCGGCGGTTGCTGCGGCGTCGGGCCCGGGCAGATCGCGGCGGCCCGCCAGGCGCTGGCCGGCACCCGCCCCGGCCGGCGACGCGAGGATCCCCAGCGCGCACCGGCGCGCCGCGCCACGCCCGTGCCGGCGCCGTGGCGCGACGACGCGGGGCGCTCGCTGTACCCGCTCGCGTTCCCTCAGCTCATCGCGCGCGGCAACGCGTTCGTCCCGACGCAGGGCTCGTTCCTGGTATGGCGCCATCTCTTCAACGGAGGGATCGGTCGCGGCGCGCGCTGCCTGGACGTCGGTTGCGGCAGCGGCCTGCAGACCATCCAGCTCGCGCGCAACGGCGCCACGCACGTGCACGGCATCGACATCGACCCCGACGCCGTCGAGGCGACGCTCCTGAACGCGTTTCGCAACGGCGTCGCCGCCCGCGTCAGCGCTGCCCCCGCCGACCTCTACGAGTGGGTGCCCGAGACGCGCTACGACGTGATCGTCGCGTCGCTCTTCCAGCTGCCTGTCAACCCGCTGACCCCCGACGCCACCCACCACCCCGCCGACTTCTGGGGCCGCACCGCCGTCGATCACATGATCGGCCTGCTCCCGCAGGCGCTCGCCGAGGACGGCGTGGCCTATCTCCTGCAGGTCTCGATCCTCTCCCAGCAGCGGACCGACGAGGTGCTCGACCGCCACGGCCTGCAGGGGCGGGTCGCCGACTTCGGCTTTCTCCCCTTCACCGAGAACTTCCGCCGCGTCGCCGAGCAGGTCGCCCACGTCGAGCGGATCTCGGACGCCCACCACCTCGACGTCGCGGGCAACGACATGCTCGTCGCCTACCTCCTCGAGATCCGCCACCGCTTGTCTGAACCACCCCACGAGTGAGAGGATCCCGCGGGTCAACTTCCAAAAGGGGACAGACAAATGGCTCTTTCGATTGGGGAGACTGCGCCGGACTTCGAGGCGGACACGACCGAGGGGCCGATCCGCTTCCACGACTGGATCGGCGACTCGTGGGCCGTGCTCTTCTCGCACCCGCGGGCCTTCACGCCCGTCTGCACTACGGAGCTCGGCTACATGGCCAAGATCAAGCCCGACTTCGACAAGCGCAACGTGAAGATCATCGGGCTGTCGGTCGATCCCGTCGAGAACCACCAGCGGTGGGCCGCCGACATCGAGGAGACCCAGGGCTTCGCTCCGAATTACCCGCTGATCGGCGACGAC
>DATBKW010000067.1:0-19080 GCA_036555665.1 Solirubrobacteraceae bacterium
TCGGAGGCCCGCGAGCACGCGGGCGCCATCCTCGGCATGGACATCCGCGGCTTCACCGTCCACGAGGTCTGGGTGGAGGGCGCTTCGCAGATCGAGGCCGAGTACTACGCGTCGATCATCTTCGACCGCTCGGCCAAGCGCCCGCTGGTCATGCTCTCGACCAAGGGCGGCATGGACATCGAGACGGTCGCCGAGGAGGACCCGGAGGCGATCGCGACGCTGCACGTCGATCCGCTGCTGGGCTTCCAGGACTTCCACGGGCGGCGGCTGGCCTTCGAGGCCCGCGTCGACGGCGATCTGGTGCGCCCGATCGGCGCCTTCCTTCAGCGGCTGTACGCGACGTTCGTCGCCGAGGAGGCCGTGCTCGTCGAGGTCAACCCGCTGATCGTCACGCCCGAGCGCGACGTGCGCGCGCTGGACGCCAAGGTCACGCTCGACGACAACGCGCTCATGCGCCACCCGCTCAACGCCGAGCTGCGGGACCCGTCGGCCGAGGACCCGCAGGAGCAGATGGCCAAGGAGCGCGGGCTGACCTACGTCAAGCTCGACGGCGACATCGGCATCCTCGGCAACGGCGCCGGGCTGGTGATGTCGACTCTGGACGTCGTCGCGCAGTACGGCGGGTCGCCGGCGAACTTCCTCGACGCAGGCGGCGGGTCGAAGGCCGAGGCGATCACGAGCGCGGTCGAGGTCATCCTGTCGAACCCGAGCGTCAAGGCGGTGCTGTTCAACATCTTCGGCGGCATCACGCGCTGCGACGAGGTCGCCAACGGGCTCGTCGAGGCGTTCCGTCAGATCTCGCCGACGGTGCCGTTCGTCGTGCGGTTGGACGGGACCAACGACGTGGAGGGGCGGCGCATCCTGGCCGAGGCGGCGCTGCCCAACGTGCACACGGCGGCGACCATGAACGAGGCCGCGGAGAAGGTCGTCGAGCTGGCCGCCGCCGAGGCCGTCCGATGAGCGTCCTCATCGACAGCGAGACCCGGCTGTGCGTCTCGGGCATCACCGGCCGCGAGGGCACGTTCCACGCGATGAACAACCGGCGCTACGGCACGCAGGTCGTGGCGGGCGTGACGCCGGGCAAGGGCGGCCAGGATGTCGAGGGGGTCCCGGTCTTCGACACCTTCCGTGCGGCCGTTGCCGAGACCGGCGCGAACACGGCGATGATCTTCGTGCCGCCGCGCTTCGCCGCCGATTCGATCCTCGAGGCGGCCGACGCCGGGATCAAGGTCATCATCGCGATCACCGAGGGCATCCCGGCTCACGACGAGTTGCGCGTCTACAACCACCTCGTGCAGGCGCATCCCGGCACGCGACTGATCGGGCCCAACTGCCCGGGCGTGCTGTCGCCGGGCAAGGCGAACGTCGGGATCATCCCCGCCGCGTTCTTCAAGGAGGGCAACGTCGGCGTGGTCTCGCGCTCGGGAACGCTGACCTACCAGATCGGCAACGAGATCGCCCAGCGCGGCTTCGGCAACTCGTCGATCGTCGGCATCGGCGGCGATCCGGTCCCCGGGTCGTCGTTCATCGACGTCATCGAGCTCTTCCGGGCCGACGACGAGACCGAGCTCATCGTGATGGCCGGCGAGATCGGCGGCTCGGCCGAGGAAGAGGCCGCCGAGTACATCGGCGCGCACGTCGACAAGCCGGTCGTCGCCTACATCGCGGGCTTCACGGCGCCTCCGGGCAAGACGATGGGCCACGCGGGCGCGATCGTGTCCGGGTCGCAGGGGACGGCGGCGGCCAAGGCCGAGGCGCTGGAGGCGCGCGGGGTGCGCGTCGGACGCACGCCGACCGAGGTCGCAGAGATCGCGGTCGAGATCCTCGGCGGGTAGGCCACCGCGGGCCGGGGCCGCCCGCCGGTCGCGCTACGCTCGCGCGAACATGGCGGCCGCGCCGGACGACGACGCACGCAGAACGCTCGCCGAGCTCGAGGCGAAGCTGCGCGAACTGGAGCGCGAGCTGCTGCGCGGGCACGGGCCGGACGACGAGCCCGAGCCCGCCGCTGCCGCGCCCGCGCCGGCCGCGCCCACCTTCGACGGCGAGCCCCACCCGCCCACTCCGCCCACCCCGGGCCCCGCCGCCCCGCCCCCGACCGCTCCGCCCACTCCCGGGCTTCACACTCCGCCCGCTCCCCGCCTTGACACTCCGCCCGCACCGGCCGCTCCGCCCGGCCTCGACGGCGAACCCGGGCCGCCAGCTCCGCGCCTCGACCCCGCCGCGTTGGCCGACGCGCACGACCGGCTCGACGACCTGCGCGCGACACTCGAAGACCTGGGCGTCACCGCTCAGCGCATCACGACCGAGGCACGCGCCGTCATCGACGACCACGGCCGGACCCTCGGGCGCCTCGAGCGCGCCGGCGAGGCCGCGGCGCGAGCGGAGCACGCCGCCGCCGAGGCGGGGCGTCACGCCTCCACGGTCGTCGTCGAGGCCGGTCCGTTCGCCGACGCCGACGCCGTGCGCGAGTTGCGTGATGCCCTCGCCGCCCAACCCGGCGCGCGCGACGCCTACGTCCGCGGGGTCGAGGACGGCCGAGCCGTGATCGAAGTCCATCTCGCCCCGCCCGCCGAGTGAGCGACGACGCCCTCGACCTCGCCTTCCGCAACGGCCTGCCGTTCGTGGGCCTGCGCGACCACGAGCACGATCCACAGCTCGACACCATCGTCCCTCCCGACGCCGCCCGCTCCGCCCGCGCGATCCCGCTCACCTTCGCCGACGACCACGTCCGGCTGGCGGTCGCGGATCCCGATGCGGATCTGGCCGCCCTGGCGCCATATCTGGCGGGTCGGCGGGTCGAGCTTGCCATCGCGCCGCGCGACGAGGTGGAGGCGATTCTCGGGCCGCCGGAGCTCGCGGCCAAGCCGTCGCCCGCCGCGGCCATGACGGACGCCACTCCGGAGCTGCCGGTCGACGAGGCACCGAAAGAGGCCGGTCCGGAGCAGCCGCTCGACGAGGCCGCGCCCCAGCAGCTCGACGCCGGCGCCGACGCCGAGCAGCATGCCCTCATTGCCGATCCTGAGCCGCCGCCGGTCACGGCAGAGACCGGGCCGCCGGCGCCGGTCGCCGAGCCCGATCAGCAGCGCTTCGCGGACGAGTCGGCGGGCGCCAAGGCCGAGCCGGACGACGCCGCCGCCGAGCCGCACACCCCAGCGCCGGAGCCGGCTGAGGCCGCGGCCACGCCGCCCGCCGGCGAGTCGCCCTCGTGGCTCGAGCCGCCGCGCAAGCGCAGCCGGCTTCGAGCCGTCGGGCTCGTGCTGCTCGTCCTGCTGGTGCTCGCGATCATCGGCGGGGCGGTGGCGGCTTACTTCCTCACGCGCTGACCAGACGCGCGCGCCCGTCGTCGCCTACCCTTGGGCCCATGGCCGCCGACACCATCTCGTTCGCCCGCGGGGCGCCCTCGCTGGACATCGTCGACGTCGAGGGGCTCAAGGAGGCCGCCGCTCGCGCGTTTGCCAACGACCCGGGTGGCGCGACCGCCTACGGCACGGCCATCGGCTACGTGCCGCTGCGCGAATGGATCGCCGAGCAGCACGCGGTCGAGCCGGGGCAGGTCGTCATCACGAACGGCTCGATGCAGGCCGACGCGTTCCTGTTCGACGAGCTCGTGGAGCCGAGCGACACGGTCATCGTCGAGCGCCCGACCTACGACCGGACGCTGCTGGGCCTGCGGCAGCGTCTGGCCGACATCCGCATGGTCGAGCTCGAGCCTGACGGCATCGACGTCGACGGCGTGGCGAACCTGATCGACGCCGGCGTGCAGCCCAAGTTGGCCCACATCATCCCCAACTTCCAGAACCCCGCCGGCTACACGCTCAGCCGCGACAAGCGCGACGCGTTGCTCGCGCTCGCGCGCGACCACGGGTTCACGATCTTCGAGGACGACCCGTACGTGTCGATCCGCTTCGCCGGCGATCCGCTGCCGACGATGCTCAGCCTCGACGGCGACGAGACGGTCGTCTACGCCAGCTCGTTCTCGAAGACGGTGTGCCCCGGGATCCGCGTCGGCTACCTGGTCGGCCCGGCCGACCTGATCGCGCGGATCGTCAAGCGCGCGACGAGCACCTACATCAGCCCGAACATGGTCGCGCAGGCGATCGTCCACGAGTTCTGCCAGAGCGGTGCCCTGCAGCGCTCGATCGAGACGGTGCGGACGAACCTGAAGGCCCGCGTTGACGCGCTCGTCACCGCACTCGAGCGCGACCTGCCGGACGCCCGCTTCGTCGCGCCCGAGGGCGGCTACTTCATGTGGGTCGAGCTGCCGGAGGGCACCGACGTCGACAAGCTCTTCGCTGCCGCCGGCGAGCGCGGCGTGACCTTCGTCAAGGGCACGGACTTCCTGCTCGAGGGCGGGCGCAACACGCTGCGCCTGGCCTACTCGGGCGTCACGCCCGAGCAGATCGACGATGGCATCGGCCGCCTGGCCGCGGCGTATCACAGCCTGAGCGGCACCCCAGCTCCCGCCTAGCCAAGAACCCCGGTCAGACGGTAGTACGCGTGCGGACGCCGCCTGCGCACCACGGCGTCAGCGACCGGGTTCAGCCAGGCCTTGGCCGGCACCCGCGTTACGGCGAAGCCAAGGCTCTCCTTGAACTCTGCCAGCGTCGGGTCCTCGACGGAATGCAGCCCGAACCCCACCTCGCGCGCGCAACTCCCGCGACGGCACGCCTGAACAAACTCGAAGATCATGCCTGTGCTGATCGCACTTCGCAGCGCATCCGTGGCGATCCACACGTTGTCGATGTACGCGCACCCGTCCACGACCGTGCCGGTGAGATAGCCGCCGAGCCTGCCGTCAACCATCCCGGACAGCACCAGCTGCGAGTCCGACGTGAAGAAGTGATCGACGTCGGCGAGGTACAGCTCCCGCGAGTCGGCGCGGCCATATCCGGTGCGCTGCACCGCGGACCGCTTGACCTCGAAGCCCTGCTCGCGCAGCAACGCGGGGCCGGTGAGGGCGACGATCGTCGCGCGCTTGGCGCAGTTGCGAAGCTCGCGGCGGCGACGTCGAGACAACGCCTCGTACGTGTATCCCGCGACGTCGGCCAGGACGTGGATCGGGAGCTCCGCGTTCCCGTGCCTGGCCGAGTCCTCATCGCGGAGGGTCGCTCGATAGCCCCAGGCGAGCCGTCGCGGCATCGTCGCCTCGCCGGCGCGCAGGCGCGCCAGCCAGTGGATTGGTTGATAGAAGCCGCGCGGCGCCTCCATCCAATAGCGACCGCG
Source organism: Solirubrobacteraceae bacterium (assembly GCA_036555665.1). GTDB lineage: Bacteria > Actinomycetota > Thermoleophilia > Solirubrobacterales > Solirubrobacteraceae > JAOPZW01. The sequence continues at coordinate 5,224 of DATBKW010000067.1, forward strand.
ATGCACGATGACATTCCGGCCCGCCCTCCGCTGCGAGACGGCCAGCGACTCCTCATCGCCCGAGCTCAGCACCGCGGCAGAGGCCTCGCGCGCCTGCGACGGCATTGCCACGCTGCGAACGTAACAGAGCGCAACACGCTTGGCCCACCCGTCACCAAGCGACCGAGCCGCGACGCACAGACTCAGCGGCCGTAGCGGTCGCGCGCGAGCACCAGCTGCTCGGGCAGCGCGACCCTCGGCGGCGGCGACGGGTCGGCGACGACCGAGACCGTCTCGGCGACCGTGCGCAGCACGCGGACCTCGCGGCCGTCGGCATCCAGCACGACCTCGTCGCCTTCGGCCGCAACCACCGTGGCCTCCAACCCCGGCTCGAGGCCCGTGTCCTTGAGGTAGTGCAGGAGGTCCTCGGCCTCGTTCTCCAGGCGCAGGACCTTGACCGAGGCGCCGTCGGCGACGTCGGCCAGCGGCACGCCCTCGATCCGCGTCCCGGCGACGATCGGGTGGCCGTGCGGGCAGGTCTTCGCGTCGCCGATGGCCGCGAGCATCCGCTCCTCCAGCACCGGCGACATCGCGTGCTCGAGGCGCTCGGCCTCCTCGTGGACCTCGTCCCACGGGATCCCGAGCACGTCGGTCAGGAACCGCTCGATCAGCCGATGGCGGCGGACGATCCCCTCGGCGTGTGCGGCGCCGTCGCCCGTGAAGGAGATCGTCTTGTCACCCGCGCGTGTGATGTAGCCGTCGCGCTCCAGGCGCCCGATCATCTCGTGCACGGTCGGCGGCGAGAGCTGCATCGCGCGTGCGACGTTCGCGCCGGTCATCGGCAGCCCCGCCTCCTGCAACCAGAACAGGACCTGGAGGTACTCCTCCTCGGCGACGGTGGCGTGCTCGGTGGTCATACAAACCATCGTAATAGGCTCCCGCGCCCATGCAGGTAACCCCTGGCACGCGCGCGCTTGTCACCGGCGCGTCGCGCGGAATCGGGCGCGCGCTCGCCACGGCGCTGGCCGCCAGAGGAGCAACACTCGGCCTCGCCTCCCGGTCCACGACAGAGCTCGACGCCCTCGCGAGCACCCTGCCCGGCAACCACCTCGTGCTCACCTGCGACGTCGCCGACGCGAGCCAGACCGAAGCGGCGATCGACGCGTTCGTCAACCAAGCCGGCGGCCTCGACCTCCTCATCGCCAACGCGGGCATCACCCACTACGGGCCCTTCAAGGACCAGCCGCTCGAGAAGGCCAAGCAGATGAGCACCGTCAACTGGCACGGCACCCTGCACACGGTCCACTTCGGCCTGCCACATCTGCTCAATCAAGGCCGCGGCCACATCGTCGTCGTCTCCAGCGGCGCCGGCCTGCGCTCCTTCCCGCAGGCCGCGGTCTATGGCGCGACCAAGGCCGCGCAACGCATGTTCGCCGAGGCGCTGCGCCACGAGCTCGCCGGCACCGGCGTGTCGGTCACCGTCGTCTACCCGGGCGAGATCGCCACCTCGCTGCACGACCATGAGAAGGACCGCATGCCCGCGTGGTACCGCGGCGGCGCCCAGGCCGCGCCACCCGAAGACCTGGCGGCCAAGATCGTCGAAGCAATCGAAAAGGACGACCGCGCCGTCCACTACCCGCCGTTGGTCAAGGCCCTCGGCATCGCCCACGGCGTCAGCCCGAGAACGAGCGACGCCCTCCTGCGCCGCCTGCGCGGCGAGAGCGCCGCGCCCCGCCGCGGCTAACCGGGCGTCCGCTGCCGCGGCGGCTCGGTGCGCAGGCGCTGAGCCAGCGTGCTCAGGCTCTCGCGCGCCAGCGTCAGGAACTCGCGCGATGCCGGCGACAGGGGCGCACCGTCGCGCGCGATGAAGGCGAAGGTGTCGTAGATCGGCTCGTCGAACGGCACCCAGCCCAAGCGCTTCGGCACGCGGCGCCCGAGCGCCAGCAGGATCCCGCGCGCGAGGATCGTGTCGCCCAGGCCGCGCACCGCCAGCTCCAAGGCGGCCTCGACGTCCTCGACGTCGATCTGCGGCTGGATCGAGACGCCGACGCGCTGGGCCAGCTCGGCGAGCTGGCGGCGCGTCGGATCCTCGTTGCGCCAGCTCGCATCGGGCAGGATGAGCGGCGCCTGCGCGAGCGCCTCGATCGTCATCGGGCGCCGCACGCGCGAGGGCTCGATCGACGCGTAGACGATCTCGTCGCGCATGATCGGCTCGACGGCGAGGCCGCGATCGTCGATCGGCAGGGCGATCATCCCGGCCTCGAGCTCGCCGGCGCGGATCGCGTCGGCCACCTCGCTCGAGTTCTGGCCGACCACCCGCACGCGCACGTTCGGATGCCGGCGGCGGAATTCGGTGACCAGATCGACGCCCGGGTAGTAGCGCGCGGTGCCCCAGGTGCCGAACGTCGCCGTCCCGCCGCGCAGCTCGCGCACCGCCACGACCGACTCGCGCGCCGCCTCGGCCGCGTCCAGGGTGCGCTCGGCGTGCGGCCGCAGCATGTGGCCCGCCTCGGTCGGCGTCAGCCCGCGGCCGACCCGCTGGAACAGCCGCACGCCCAGCTCGGCCTCGAGCCGGCGCACCTGCTCGGACAGCGACGGCTGGGCGAGATGCAGCTCCTCGGCCGCGGCCGAGAACGAGCCGTGCCGGTAGGCGGCGAGGAAGTACTGAAGCTGTTGTAACGTCAAGGCGTAACCTTGAGAATCTGCAGGTAATAAAGGCTAGAGCAAAGGGAACATATGTCCGATCATGTAGACATGTTCTCTCTCTTCTCCCTCATGGCCGTCATCGGTGCGGTCGACGTCCTGGCTCTTCGCTACGGCGCCGACAGCCGCCGTGACGAGCGCAACCTCTAATACTCACGCGCGAGGGGTCGCGCTCTGTCTCCTGTCCGCCGTCGGCTTCGGCCTGATGGCGATCTTCGCCAAGGAGGCCTACCGCAGCGGCGTCTCGGTCACCACCCTTCTGGCCGTGCGCTTCGCCATCGCGGCGGGTGCGTTCTGGGCCATCGTCGCCGCGCGCCGCACGACCACGCCGGCGCGCGCGACCATCCTCGCCGGCCTCGCGCTCGGCGGCGTCGGCTATGCGGCTGAGGCGGGCGCGTTCTTCGCGGCGCTCACGCGCCTCGACGCGTCGCTGGCCTCGCTGCTGCTCTACACCTACCCGGCGCTCGTCTTCGCCGCCGCCGTGGCCCTGCGCCGCGAGCGCGCCGACCGCCGTCGCCTCGCCGCCCTCGCCCTGGCCAGCGGCGGCGCCGTGCTCGTCCTCGCCGGCGGCGGCACCGGCACGCTCGACCCGCTCGGCGTCGCCCTCGCCTTCGGCGCCGCGCTCTCCTACGCGACCTACATCCTCCTCGCCGACCGCGTGCTCAACCGAGCCGATCCCTTCGTGCTCAGCGCGCTCATCGCCACCGGCGCGGCCACGAGCTTCACGGCGGTCGGAGCGATCACCGGCTCACTCGAGCTGAGCTTCACCGCGACCGGCTGGCTCTGGATCGCCGCCCTGGCGCTCGTCTCCACCGTCGTGGCCATCAGCGCGTTCCTCGTCGGCCTGCCGAAGGTCGGCCCGGCCACGGCCTCGATCGTCTCCACCATCGAGCCCGTCGTCACCGTCGGCCTGGCCATGGTGTTCCTCGGCGAGCGCCTCGGCGCCGTGCAGGCGGGCGGCGGTGCGCTCGTGCTGTCCGCCGTGATCCTCCTGGCGGCTAAGGTGCGGCAACGTGACCCTGCCGCTCAACCCCCCGCTGCCACCCCAGCTCGCGCGCTCGCGAGCCAACCTGCCTGACGGCGACGGCTGGGCCTACGAGCCCAAGTACGACGGCTTCCGCGCGGTCGCGTTCGTCGACGGCGAGGAGACCTACCTGCAGTCGCGCAACGGCCGCCCGCTCAGCCGCTACTTCCCCGAGCTGAAGTTCCCGCCCGGCCGCTACGTGCTCGACGGCGAGATCGTCGCGGCTTCGTTCGACACGCTCGGCCAGCGCATCCACCCTGCCGCCTCGCGGATCGCCCGGCTGGCCGAGGAGACGCCGGCCACCTACTACGCCTTCGACCTGCTCGCGCGCGACGACGACGTCCTCCTCGAACGCTCCTACGACGAGCGCCGCGCGGCGCTCGAAGCGCTCGTCACCGCCCCGGTCATGCTCACCGACGTCGTGCGCACCGCCGCCGACGCCGAGCATTGGCTGCACGAGGCGGAGGGCGTGATCGCCAAGGAGGCGGCAGCGCCGTACCTGCCCGGCGAGCGCACCGGGATGATCAAGGTCAAGCGCGTGCGCACCGTCGACGCCGTCGTCATGGGCTGGCGCCCCGGCAAGGCCGAGCGCACCGTCGGCGCGATCATCCTCGGCCTCTACGACGGCGAGCAACTGCGCGTGGTCGGCCACTCCAGCGGCTTCAGCGCCAAGGAGAAGCGCGAGCTGGTCGACACGTTCGCCCCCTACGAGACCGGCGAGCGCGGCAGCGGCGAGGCGAGCCGCTGGACCCAGGGCCGCGAGCTCGAGTGGGTCGCGATGCGCCCCGAGCTCGTCGTGGAGATCACCTTCGACCACGTCTCCGACGGGCGGATTCGCCACGGGTCCAAGGTCCAGCGCTGGCGCGACGACAAGGCGCCGGAGGCCTGCACGGTGGACCAGCTCGACCAGTAGGGGCGCGCGGTGGCCGTGACAACGGGGGACTTCGGCGAGGCGTTCGACGAGTTCCCCGACGGCCTGAGCATCCTGCGCGCGGTGCGCGACGACTCGAGCGCGATCGTCGACTTCGTCGCCGTCTATGCCAACGCGGCGCTCGAGCGCATGAGCGGCATGCGCGTCGACCAGATCGTCGACCACCGCCTGCTCGAATTCGTCCCCGCCTTCCGCGAGGGCCCGTTCGCCGCGTACTGCGAAGTCGTCGCCACCGGCGTGCCGTGGGAGATGGAGGTCGCGTTCGACGGCGCGGTCGGCACCGGCCACATCCGCGGCATCTTCGAGATGCGCGCCGTGCGGTTGGGCGACGGGATCCTCGTCACGTACCGCGACGTCACGAGCCTGCGGCGCGCCCAGGACGCCGTCCGGCGGATGGCGGCGATCGTCGAGTCCACCGACGACGCGATCGTCGGCGCCGACCGCGAGGGGCGCATCACGCATTGGAACCCCGGCGCCGAACGCCTGCTCGGCTACGAGCACGACGAGATCATCGGGCAGCCGGTGCGCCTGCTCGTGCTCGACGAGGACTTCCCCACGCAGAACGAGCGCCTCAGGGCGGTCCTCGCCGGGCGCCGCGTCGAGCGCATCGAGACCCAATGGGTGCGCAAGGACGGCGGCCTCGTCGACGTCCTGCTCACCGCGTCGCCGATCCGCGACCGCGACGGCGCGGTGGTCGGGGCCTCGGCCGTCGTGCACGACATCACCGCGCGCAAGCGCGACGAGGCCGAGCTGCGCCGCTCGCACGCCGAGCTCGAGCGCTTCGCCGACATCGCCGCGCACGACCTGCGCGAGCCGCTCATGGCGATCTCGCAGCTCACCGCGCTGCTCGAGCGCGGCGTCGAGGACCAGCGCGAGGAGATCGTCGCCCACCTGCGCGCCGCCGTCGCGCACGGCCGCCGCCTGGTCGACGGCCTGCTCGACCTCGCGCGCATCGGCCGCAACCCCGCGCCCGAGCAGCGCGTGGAGCTGCGGCCGATGGTCGAGGGCCTGCTCGACACGCTCGCGCCACAGATCGAGGCGGCCGGCGCGCGCGTCGAGGTCGGGCCGCTGCCCACCGTGCGCGGCGTCGAGGGCGAGCTGGCCCGCGTGTTTCAGAACCTGCTGGTCAACGCGCTGAAGTTCCGCGGAGACGCGTCGCCGGTGATCGAGGTCAACGCGGCGCGCGGGCCCGGCGAGTGGATCCTGACCGTGCGCGACAACGGGCCGGGCGTCAGCGAGCGCAACCGCGAGCGCGTCTTCGACCTCTTCGCGCGCGGGCACTCCGAGGACGCGGCGCCCGGCAACGGCCTCGGCCTGGCGGTGTGCCGCAAGGTCGTCGAGCTGCACGGCGGGCGCATCTGGGTGGAGCCCGCCCCCGGCGGCGGCAGCGCCTTCCGGCTCTCGCTGCCGGCTTGAGTGACCACCCTCACAGGATCAAAACGCGCGTAGGAGGTCTCTCATGAGAAATGCGCGTCCTTTTCCTCGTCTCTGCCCACAACAGCCTCAGCCAGCGCGCGGACATCGCGCTCACCGAGATGGGGCACGACGTCAGCGTCGCGGTGGTCGACTCGGCCGACGACATGCGGGCCGCCGTCGCTCACGGTCAGCCCGAGCTGATCGTCTGCCCGTTCCTGAAGAAGCTCATCCCGGAGTCGATCTGGTCGCGGTACCGCTGCCTGGTCGTGCACCCGGGGCCGCGCGGCGATCGCGGGCCCTCGTCGCTGGATTGGGCGATCGAGCTCGGCGTGGACGAGTGGGGCGTGACCGTGCTGGAGGCCAACGGCGAGCCCGACGCCGGCGACATCTGGGCCGGCCGGACGTTCGCCACCCGCGAGGCGGGCAAGAGCAGCCTGTACCGCCACGAGGTCCGCCGCGCGGCGGTCGAGGCGATCGTCGAGGCCGTGGGCAAGCTCGCCTCGGGCGCGGCGCCGGAGGCGCTCGACTACCGCGACGCCGCCGTCACCGGCCGCCCGCGGCCGCTCATGCAGCAGGCCACGCGCGCGATCGAATGGGACGCAGACGCCACCGACGTCGTGCTGCGCAAGATCCGCGCGGGCGAGGGCCATCCCGGTGTCCTCGACACGATCGAGGGGACGCCGTTCCACCTCTTCGGCGCGCATCGCGAGCAGGCGCTCCGCGGCGAGCCCGGCGAGATCATCGCCCAGCGCGACGACGCGATCTGCCGGGCGACGACCGACGGCGCGGTGTGGATCACGCACCTCAAGGAACCGGACGCGTACAAGCTCCCGGCGACCCGCGCGCTCGCGCTCGCCGGCCACGAGGTCGCCGCGCCGCGGGCCGACGTCGCGCTCGACGCGCCGCTCGACGTCTACCGCGAGATCGCCTACGAGGAACGCGACGGCGTCGGCTACCTGCACTTCGACTTCTACAACGGCGCGATGAGCACGACCCAGTGCCGTCGGCTGCGCCAGGCCTACGCCTACGCGCGCTCGCGCCATCAGACGAAGGTCATCGTGCTCATGGGTGGCGCCGACTTCTTCTCCAACGGCATTCACCTCAACGTCATCGAGGCGGCCGACGACCCGTCGATCGAGTCGTGGTGGAACCTGTTGGCGATCGACGACGTCGTGCGCGACATCGTCGAGACGGACTCCCACATGGTGATCTCGGCACTCGCCGGCGACGCGGCCGCCGGCGGTGTGCCGTTCGCCCTGGCCGCCGACCACGTGCTGGCGCGCGAGGACGTCGTGCTGAACCCCTACTACCAGCACATGGGCGGCCTCTACGGCTCGGAGTACTGGACCTATCTGCTGCCGCGCCGGGTGGGCGACGAGGCCACCGCGCGGCTCACGAGCGCGCCGTTCACGGCCGTGGGCGCGCGCGAGGCGGTCGAGATCGGGCTGCTCGACGCTGCCTTCGGATCGTCGGTGGAGAGCTTCCGCGCCGAGGTCCGCCGCATGGCGCAGCGGCTCGCGGCCGACCGGGAGATCCCCTGGCTGCTCGGCGACAAGCGCCGCCGGCGCGCCGCCGACGAGCGGGTCAAGCCGCTCGTCGCCTACCGCAAGGAGGAGCTGGTGCGCTCGCACGCGTGCTTCTTCGGCCCGGACCGCAGCTATCACGAGGCGCGCCGCCGGTTCGTCTCCAAGACCGGCGCGCCGTGCGTCGTCGCTCCGACGCGGGCGCTTCCCGATGCAGTGACCGCACTCGCGCGGTGAGCGACATCGCACCGATCTTCGGCGTCCTCGCCGGAGCGGTCGGCATCGCCGACACGATTCCCTACGTCCGCGACATGGTGCGCGGGACGACGCGCCCGCACCGCGGTGCGTGGTTGATCTGGTCGACCCTTGCGATCGTCGCGTTGGGCTCACAGCGCGCCGACGGCGCGTCGTGGAGCGTGCTGATGACCGCTGTGCAGGCCGTGCTCACCAGCCTCGTCTTCTTCCTCGCCGTCCGGCATGGCGAGGGCGGGCTCGGCGCCCGTGAGGCGTGCATGATCGGGTTCGCGGCCGGCGGCGTGGCCGGATGGGTCGTTGCCGATGCGCCGCTGCTCGCCACGGGCTCCGTGGTCGCGGCCGACCTGCTCGGGGCCGCGATGATGGCGCCCAAGACCTACCGCGATCCGGCCTCGGAGACGCTGGCCACCTACGCGCTGGCCAGCCTCGCCGGGGCTCTGGCCGCGGGCGCTGTTGCGGCGCCCGATCCCGCGCTGCTGCTCTATCCCATCTATTTCTGTCTGGTGAACGCGGCGATCGCGATGCTGATCCACCAGCGGCGGCGCGCGTTGGCCTAGGCTCCACCCGCATGACCGAGCGCCCCGTCCTCGTCGCGCCGGACGGCTTCAAGGGCACGCTGCGCGCGACCGAGGTGGCTGCGGCGATCGGGCGCGGCCTGGAATCGGCCGGGCTGCGCCCGCCGGATCTGTGCCCGGTCGCCGACGGTGGCCACGGGACGATGGAGGTCCTGTTGACCGCGCTGGGAGGCGAAACCGCGGCGGCGCGGGTGCATGACCCGCTCGGCCGCGAGATCGACGCCGGCTTCGCGCTGATCGAGGACGGCGGCACGGCGATCGTCGAGATGGCGCGCGCTAGCGGGCTGGCCCTGCTGGGCGAGGACGAGCGCGACGCGGAGGCGGCCTCGACCCGCGGCACGGGCGAGCTGATCGCCGCGGCCGTCGAGGCAGGCGCGCAGGTCGTGCTCGTGGCCTGCGGCGGGAGCGCGACGACCGACGGCGGCCTCGGCGCAATCGAGGCGATCGAAGACGCCGGCGGCCTCGGCGGCGCGCGGATCGCCTGCATCTGCGACGTTCGCGTCCCGTTCGAGCGCGCCGCGATCGTCTTCGGCCCCCAGAAGGGCGCCGATCCGGCCACGGTCAAGCGGCTGACCAAGCGGCTGGAGAAGATCGCCGCCGAGCTGCCGCGCGACCCGCGCCGCGAGCCGATGACGGGCTGCGCCGGCGGGCTGAGCGGCGGGCTGTGGGCGCAGTACGGCGCGGCGCTCGAGCCCGGCGCGCCGTTTGTCCTGAGCACCCTGGACTTCGACGCGCGCATGCGCGCGGCGCGCGCGGTGATCGTCGGCGAGGGCTGCATCGACGAGCAGACGTTGCAGGGCAAGATCGCCGGCGAGATCGCCACCCGCGCGCGCCAGAGCGGCGTCCCCTGCTTCGCCATCGTGGGCAGCAACAACCTCGACGCCTTCGGCGCGCGAATGCTCGACCTGCAGCGCGTCATCGAGGCCACCGACCTCGACGCGATCGCCGCGGCGGCCGCGTCGCTGACCGACGTGATCTGACCATTAGCCGCGGGCCCGTACCATTCGCGAATGGCACGCTGGACGCGCACCGTGATCCGGCATCGACGGCCGATCATCGTCGGCTGGCTCGTCCTCCTCGTGCTGGGGGGCTACGCGGCCTCCAACCTGGGCGACCTGCTCTCCAATCGCTTCAGCGTCCCGGGCTCGGATTCCGAGCGCGGGCTCGACCTGCTCAAGGACCGCATGAACGAGCGCTCCGACGGCGCCTTCACGCTCGTGGTGCAGGGCAATGACGGCCAGCGGCCGTCGGCGGAGGCCGTGGCGGCCGCGGCCCAGCGCGGCGCCGGCGCGGTGAAGAACGGCAAGGCGGGCGCGCCGCAGACGGCGGGCAAGGACGTCGTCTTCGTGCAGATCTCGACGTCGCTGGAGAACCAGGACGCCTCGAAGGTCACGCCCGACGTGCGCAAGGCGATCGGCACGGTGCCCGGCGCCACGACGTACCTGTCGGGCTACCCGGCCCTCAACCACGACACCCAGCCGATCTACAACGACGACCTCGCGCGCGGCGAGTCGATCGCGATACCGGTGGCGCTGCTGGTGATGCTGTTCATGTTCGGCACGCTGGGCGGCATCGTCGTGCCGTTCATCTTCGCGGCCGTCAGCATCCCCACGACGCTCGGCTTGGTGTGGATCTTCGCCCACACGATGGACATGGCGATCTACGTGACGAACATCGTCACGCTCATCGGGTTCGCCATAGCCATCGACTATTCGATGCTCGTCGTCTTCCGCTTCCGCGAGGAGCTGCCGCTGCACGACAGCCCGCAGGATGCGCTGGTCAAGACGATGGAGACCGCCGGGCGGGCGACGCTGTTCTCGGGGATGACGGTTGCGGTCGGCCTGGCGCTGCTGGTCTTCATGCCGGTGCCGTTCATGCGCTCGATGGGCGTCGGCGGGCTGCTCGTGCCGCTCGTCTCGATCGCCGCGTCGGCAACCTTCCTGCCCGCCTTCCTGGCGGTGATGGGCAAACGCGTCAACAGCCTGCGCGTGATCCCCAAGCGAATCCTCGAAAATCGTGCCGCGCGGGACGTCACGGGCTTCTGGCATCGCTTGGCCCTGGCGATCATGCGCCGTCCCGTGCTGTGGGGCGGGATGGCCGCGACGCTGCTCGTCGGCCTCGCGCTGGCGGCGACCGGGCTGCACCTGACCGGCGGCGACAACCGCGGCATCCCGATCACGACGGAGGCCGCGCGCGGGCTGAAGATCCTCGAGACGACGCTCGGCCCGGGCGCGCTGGCGCCGCAGCAGATCGTCATCGACACCGGGCGGCCGGGGGGCGCCGACGATCCACGGATCGTTGCCGCCGAGCAGCGGCTGATCGCTCAGCTGCGCCGCGACCCGGAGGTCTCCAGCGACACGATCCTCGCGCCGTCGATGGTCTCGCGCGAGGTCGCGCAGCGGTCGAACCTCGTCGACTCGACCGGCCAGATCGTCCAGATCCGCGCCGCCGGGCACAGCGACTCGGGCGAGAAGCCCGCCGTCAACCTCGTGCACCGGATCCGCAACGACTACATCCCGGCGGCCGGGTTCCCGGCCTCGGCCGACGTCATGCTCACCGGCGCGCCCGCCTTCGGCGTCGACTTCATCGACAAGTCCTACGGGGCGTTCCCGTGGCTGATCCTCGCGGTCCTCGTGCTGTCCTACCTGCTGCTGCTGCGCGCGTTCCGCTCGGTCGTGCTGCCGGCCAAGGCCGTCGTCATGAACCTGCTGTCGGTGGCGGCGACGTACGGCATGCTGACCCTTGCCTTCCAGCACGGCTGGGGCGAGCCTGTCGGGCTGCAAAGCTCGCCGCAGATCGAGGCGTGGATCCCGATCTTCCTGTTCGCGATCCTCTTCGGGCTGTCGATGGACTACGAGGTCTTCCTGCTCTCGCGCATGCGCGAGGAGTGGGACCTCACCCACGACAACGAGCACGCGGTCGCCTACGGCCTGGAGCACACCGGGCGCATCATCACCGCGGCGGCGATCATCATGATCGCGGCGTTCTCGGGCTTCACCTTCGGGAGCTTCGTCGGCCTGCAGGAGTTCGGCTTAGGACTGTCGGCCGCGATCCTGCTCGACGCCACCGTCGTGCGCATGGTGCTCGTGCCGGCCGTCATGAAGCTGCTCGGGGACTGGAACTGGTACCTGCCCGCGCGGCTGCGCCGGGCGCTGAGGGTCGGGCCGGCGTCCCCGGCGCGCGCGGCGGAGTAGCGGCTACATCGCCAGGACGGCTGCGACGTGGCGCAGGCGCAGCGCCCGCGGCAGCGGCCCCGGCGCGAGCTCGACGACGATCGCCGAGCCCGGATCGATGCGGACGTTCTGCCAGCGCGACAGGCTGCCGTGGCGGCGGCTCAGGCGCTTGATCGGCAGGCCGGTGAGCTCGGCGTAGCGCCTTGCCAGCTGCGGATGGCCGCCCTCGGGGACGTCGACGAGGCCGAAGGGCTGGTGGTAGTAGATCGTCAGGGTTGGGCGCTCGCGGAGGATGAGGCGCCGGATCGCGCGGGTCTCGGGCTCCGACCACGGGTGCGCGCCGGCCCCCGCCCAGTGCTCGGAGGAGTTGCGGTTGAGGTCGACGCCGTGCGCGTTCTGGCGGGTGTGGTGCGCGAAGCCGTCGGGATTGAGGTCCTCGACGAGGAGCAGTTGCGTGTCGGGGGCCGGCGTGGCGCGCTTGAGGTCCTCGACGATCCCGCGGCCGGCGGGCTCGTCGCCGTGGATGCAGCCGACGACGAGGATCCTGCGCGCGGCCTGCGGGTCGCCGACGCGGGTGAGAATGATCGGCCGGCCCTGGACGGAGTGGCCGATGGTCTCGGCGTGCGCGGCCGCGGGCGTCGCGAGGACCAAGCTGATGGCTGTCAGCAGGAGCGCCCTCATCGCTGCGCCAGCGTCGTGATGACGGCCTCGTAGACGCCCGGGCCGTGCGCCGCCTCGGCGACGCGCGCGTTGGGGTGGCGGGCGAGGGCCGACCGGAGGCCGGGGTCGTGCTCGAGCGCGTTGGCGACGAGCCACAGCCCGCCGACGGACTCCGCGACCTCGAGGTCCTCGCGCGAGTCGCCGACGGCCAGGCAGTCTGTGCGGGCCAGTCCGCGGGCTCGGGCGTGGGCGGCGACCGCGTCTGCCTTCGAAATCGCGCGCGCGGTGAGGTGGTAGGCGCGGACGCTCGGCAGCGTTTCGGCGAGGGCCTGGGAGTGGCGGTAGGAGGGGCCGTTGTCGATCAGCCGCAGGTCGCCGTGGCCGTTGTCGGCGAGCAGTTCTTCGGCCTCGGTGACGTCCACGAGGCCGCGCAGCAGGTGCGAGGCCTCGCGCTGTTGCGGGTCGACTTCGAGGCGCCCGTGGAACTGCTCCGTGAGAGTTGCGAGCGCGCCCGACGCCTTTATGTGTGCATTGCCGTCCGGGTCGCCTAGCCAGTGCAGCTCGCTGTCGAGGACGTAGCCGGCGCCCGCCTCGAAGATGTAGTCGCCGATGCCGAGCAGACGCACGTCGCCGGCCAGCATCGCCCGCGGGCGCCCGGACATCGCCACCACGAGCACGCCGGCGCGCTCGCACGCCTCGAGCGCGCGCAGACCCAGCAGCGTGAAGCGCCCGTCGCCGTCGCGTGTCACCGCGCCGCCGGGCCCGAGCAGCGTCGCGTCGAGGTCGACGTAGAGGCAGCGCACCCCGGAATTGTGGCGGGCGTCAGCGGACGATGAAGCTGCGGCGGCCGAGCAGCTTGCCGTAGCGGTGCTGGGAGCGATGGCCGTACCCGGCCCAGAGGTACCACCAGTACGTGCCCTTCACGAGCCGGTGGCGCTGGCCGCGGTAGGTCCAGACCCTGTGCAGCTGGTAGTGCTCCTTGGTCGGCCACGCGCTCAGGATCTTCTTGCCCTTGCGGAAGAGCTGGACGTTGTAATAGCTCGCCTTGCGGATCTCGCGCCAGCGCAGCATCGGCGCCTTGCGGACCCTGGACCGGTGGCCCGGTGAGAGCAGGTGCTCACTGGACGCCTCGACGTACGGCGTGACGGCGACGGTAGTGCTCGCAACGTTGCCGGCGGCGTCGAAGGCCTGAACGAGGTAGCTGTAGCGCGTGCCGTTCTTGAGCCCGGTGTCGGTGAAGTGGTCGCCGGCGCCGTCGTAGACGACCTGGCTCTGCGCGACCCGCGCGCCACCCGAGCTGCGCATGACCACGATCCGCGATGCGCCGGAGGCATCCCACGAAAGCCTGACGCTAGCGTTGTCCGATCGGGCGGCAACGTTGGCGAGCCCTGGCGGCGTGGAGTCGTAGCCGAACACGAACGGCACCGGTGCGCTGATGTTGCCCGCCTTGTCCTTGCATGTCCCAGTGATGGCGATGCTCGTGCCGTCCGGGCCGGCGTACGGCAGCGAGGTGCACGAGGCGATGCCGGACGTCGCATCCACTCCGCTCCAGGTGACGGAGAGCTGGTGGTTGTAGAAGCCGCCTCCGTCGGGCGCGCGGTCAGCGTTGGCAACGACC
>DATBKW010000068.1:0-10632 GCA_036555665.1 Solirubrobacteraceae bacterium
GGCAGGGGGGAGCCACGCTCCGCCGGACCTACACCGGCGGGGCGTGGCGTGCCACGATCGCGCGCGCGTCGGCGCCCGGCGGCAGCGTGCCGTAGTTCAGTCCCGCGTCGCCTCCCAGGCGCGCGGCGCAGAACGCGTCGGCCACCGCCGCCGGCGCGTGGCGTACGAGCAGCGAGCCCTGCAGGCAGAGGGCCATGCGCTCGACCACGCGCCGCGCGCGCGGCTCGATCGCGGCCTGGTCTGAAAACTCGTCGCGCGTCGCGGCCGCGAACGCGTCGAGCCGAGCGTCGGCCCCCGCCGCCTCGTCGACCTCCGCGAAGAAGACCTCGAGCGCCTCGGGGCTCTTGGCCAGCGCCCGCAGCGCGTCGAGGGCCATGACGTTGCCCGAGCCCTCCCAGATCGAGGCCAGCGGCGCCTCGCGATACAGGCGCGGCATGCCCGACGCCTCGACGTAGCCGTTGCCGCCCAGGCACTCGAGCGCCTCGTAGGCGTGGCCCGGGGCGCGCTTGCAGATGTGGTACTTGGAGACCGCGGTGGCGACGCGCTTGAAGGCGTCGGCGCGCGGATCGTCCGGCGCCTCGTCGTAGGCGCGCGCGAGGCGCATCGCGACTGCGGTCGCCGCCTCGGACTCGATGGCCAGGTCGGCGAGGACGTTGACCATCACCGGCTGCTCGATCAGGCGCGCGCCGAACGCGGTGCGGTGTGCGGCGTGCCAGGCCGCGTTGGCCACCGCCGCGCGCATCCCGCCCGCGGTGCCGATGACGCAGTCAAGGCGCGTGTGGTTGACCATCTCGATGATGGTCGGCACGCCGCGGCCCGGCTCGCCGACGATCCGCGCCAGGGCGGCGCGGAACTCGACCTCGCTGGAGGCGTTGGAGCGGTTGCCGAGCTTGTCCTTCAGGCGCTGTAGCTGAAAGCCGGCGTTGCGCGAGCCGTCGGGCAGGACGCGCGGCAGCGCGAAGCACGTCACGCCCTCGTCGGTCTGGGCGAGGACGAGGAAGAGGTCGCACATCGGGGCGCTGCAGAACCACTTGTGGCCGGTGATCTCCCACCAGCCGTCGTCGGCGGACAGCGCGCGCGTGGTGTTGGCGCGCACGTCCGAGCCGCCCTGCTTCTCGGTCATCGCCATGCCGCACAGGGCGCTGGGCTTGTCGGCCTTGAGCTCCGGGTCGTAGCTCGTCGCGGTCAGCCGCGGGACCCACTCCTCGGCCAGGTCCGGCTGCGCGCGCAGTGCCGGCACGGCAGCGAAGGTCATGGTGATCGGGCAGGCGAAGCCGGCCTCGGCCTGCATCGCGCAGACGTAGGCCGCGGCGCGCGCGACATGCGCGCCGTCCCGGTCATCGCGCCACGGCAGCGCGTGCAGTTCGTGCTCGACGCCCGCGCGCATGAGCGCGTGCCAGGCGGGATGAAACTCGACCTCGTCGCGACGGTGGCCGAAGCGGTCGTGGGTGTGCAGGACCGGCGGGTGCTCGTTGGCCTCCACGCCCCAGCGCATCGGCTCGCCGCCCCAGAACGCCCCGGCGGCGTGCACGCGCTCGCGCGCCCATCCGCCGCCCTCGCGCTCGAGCGCCTCCTGCAGCGGCGCATGGTCGTCGAAGAGGTTGCGGCCCTCCATCGGAGGGGCCTGGTTGAGGACCTCGTGGGTCGCGGTCTGTGTGGCGAGCATCAGCGTTTCTCCTCGGTCACGGCGCGAATGCAGAAGGCGACGAGGTCGGCGACGAGCGCGTCGGGATCGACGTCCGCCGCGACCGGCGACAACGGCCCGACGAGCGCTTCGCCGAGCGCGCCGACCAGCGCGGCGGCGGCCAGTTCGACGTTCTGGGGCGGCAGCTCGCCCGCCGCGACCCCGGCGCCCAGCAGATCGACAAACCCGGCGGCGTAGGCGCGGCGGAAGGCCAGGCGCTCGACCTCGACGGCCGGATCGACGGGCTCGGCCAGCAGTGCCCAGGCCAGCCGCCGCCCCCGCAGCGCCCGGCGGGCGAACGCCTCGACCGCGGCGGCCAGGCGCTCCTGCGCCGAGCCGGGGACACTCTCGGCGGCCGCGCGCGTGGCGTCGACCTCGCGCTGCGAGGCACGCCGGAACACCTCGGCGAACAGCTCGGCCTTGGACGGAAAGTGGCGGTAGACCGTCCCGATGGCCACACCCGCGCGCGCCGCGACGGCCGCGACCTGCGCCTCGCGGTAGCCGCCGCGGGCGATCAGCTCGTGCGCCGCCCGCACGATCCGCTCGCGCGTCTGCGTGCGGCGCGCCTCCGTACGCTCGGTGGGTCGATACGGCACGCGAAGAAGTGAATCATAGTTCAGCTCTTTGCGCGAGCGGCCGCCCTCGCCCCGTTGGTGCGCGGCTGATCGCGCTGCGCGCGCACCTCGCGCTCGAGCTCGTCGAGCGCGGAGCGCATCGCCCGCAGCCGCTCCTCGAGCACCACCGCGTGCGCCTGCTCGTGGTCGGTGTCGTCGTCCTCGAGAATCTCGCGCTCGGCGCGGTGCAGCTCGATCGCCCGCGCCTCCTCCATCGAGTTGATGACGATCCCGATGAACAGGTTGAAGATCAGAAACGACGCCAGCAGCACGTAGGAGACGTAGAAGAGCAGCGTCCAGTCCGAGAGGTCCTGGCCGCGCTCGATGTAGGCCGGCAGGTTCTCGAGCGTCAACAGCACGAACATCGTGACCATCGACTGGCCGATGTTCGCGAAGTTCGCCGGGTCGTGGACGTGGAAGATGACCCAGCCGATCATCCCGTAGACGTAGACGAGCAGCAGGGTGATCGCCGCGAGGCTGGCCACGCCCGGAACCGAGCGGCCGACCGCGACGGTGAGGACGCGCAGGTCGGGCAGCAGTCGCACGGCGCGAACGATCCGCAGCAGCCGCACGAGCCGCAGCAGGGTCGCGTTCTCGCGCACGCCCGGCACGAAGCTCGCGCCGATGACGATGAAGTCGAAGACATTCCAGCCGCTGCGGAAGAAGCCGGCCGGGTGCTCGGCGTGCGCGCCCATGCGGATGAGCAGCTCGACGACGAAGAGCCCGAGGATCACGTCGTTGAGCAGGTGCAGCTGCGGGCCGATCGAGGCGTCGATCGCGTCGTAGGTGTCGAGGCCGAGCGTCACCGCGTTGACCGCGATCACGCCGAGCATGAGCGGGTCGAACCACGACGAGTCGACGATCCGCCGGCAGGCGGCGCCGAGGCGCGCTCGCGTCATGCCGCCTCGCCTTCCGGCGCGGCCCGCAGCGAGAGCAGCGCTGTCGCCACCAGCACGCCGACGATCACGGCCAGCGACAGCCAGATCGGCGGGTGCCAGACGTCGATCAGCAGCATCTTGGCCCCGATGAAGGCCAGGATCAGCGCCAGCCCGTGGGACAGATAGACGAAGCGATCCATCATCCCCACGAGCAGGAAGTACAGGGCGCGCAGGCCGAGCATCGCGAAGGCGTTGGCCGCGAAGACGATGAAAGGCTCCTGGGTGACGGCGAAGATCGCCGGGATCGAGTCGATGGCGAAGACCAGGTCGGTGGTCGCCACGACGACGAAGACGGCGACCAGTGGCGTCATCCGGAAGCGCCGGCGCAGCACCCGCAGCACCGGGTTGTGCTCGGGTTGCACCTCGCGATCCTCGTGCCGTGCGAGCTTCCACGCGGTGTAGAGCAGCAGCGCCCCGAACGCGTAGAAGGTCACGTGGAAGGCGTCGAGCAGCGCGGCGCCGGCGAGGATGAAGACGAGGCGCAGCACCAGCGCCAGCGCGATGCCCCACGAAAGCACCTTGGGCTGCACGTGGGGCGGCACCGCGAAGTAGGACAGGATGACCGCGAAGACGAAGACGTTGTCGAGCGTCAGCGAGCGCTCGAGCAGGTAACCGGCGAAGTACTGCGCTCCCGCGTCGCCGCCCTGCCAGGTCCAGAGCAGCCCGCCGAAGGCGATCGCGGCGAGCAGCCAGATCACCGACCACACGATCGATTCGCGTATCGGCGGTGCGTGGTCGCGCGCGAACACGCGCAGGTCGATCGCGAGCATGGCGGCAACGACCACCGCGAGCAGCGCCCACGTGGTGAGGGATATGTCGAGGGGCGGCAAGGCCTTCTCCTTGGTCGATGGAGAAGGTTTCGTCCGCCGTCGTGGCCGGTGACGCCGGGCCGCGTGGGCCGTGTTGACGTACGTCACCCGTAGGGACTAGTTCCCTTCGCGGCCCCACGATAGCGGCAAGCGGCCGCGCTGTGGAGTGATTGGCGGCCGCAGCGCTCGCCGGGGCCGGGCGGCTCTCGGCGGCCTGCCGCCGCCGTTCACTAGCCTGCCTGGCCTCACATCCAGGAGAACCCATGGCCAAGATCGCCGTCAAGAACCCGATCGTCGAGCTCGACGGCGACGAGATGACCAGGATCATCTGGCAGTTCATCAAGGACCAGCTGATCCTGCCCTACCTCGACGTCGAGCTCGACTACTTCGACCTTTCCATCCAACAGCGCGACGCCACCGAGGACCAGGTGACGGTTGACGCCGCCCACGCCATCAAGCGCCACGGCGTCGGCGTCAAGTGCGCGACGATCACCCCCGACGAGGCGCGGGTGAAGGAGTTCAACCTCAAGGAGATGTACCGCTCGCCCAACGGGACGATCCGCAACATCCTCGGCGGCGTCATCTTCCGCGAGCCCATCGTCATCTCCAACATCCCGCGGCTGGTGCCGGGGTGGACCAAGCCGATCGTCATCGGCCGCCACGCCTTCGGCGACCAGTACCGCGCCACCGACCTCGTCGTTCCGGGCGAGGGCACGTTGACATTGAGCTTCACCCCCAAGAACGGCGGTGACCCGGTCGAGCTCAACGTGTACGACTTCCCGGGCGGCGGCGTCGCGATGGCGATGTACAACCTCGACGACTCGATCCGCGACTTCGCGCGCGCGTCGATGCGTTACGGGCTCGATCGCGGTCTGCCGGTGTACCTCTCGACGAAGAACACGATCATGAAACGCTACGACGGGCGCTTCAAGGATCTGTTCCAGGAGATCTTCGACGCGGAGTTCAAGGAAGACTTCGAGGCCGCCGGCCTGACCTACGAGCACCGCCTCATCGATGACATGGTCGCCGCTGCCCTGAAGTGGGAGGGCGGGTACGTGTGGGCGTGCAAGAACTACGACGGCGACGTGCAGTCCGACACGGTTGCACAGGGTTTCGGGTCACTGGGGTTGATGACCAGCGTGCTGATGTCCCCGGACGGACAGACCGTCGAGGCCGAGGCGGCGCACGGCACCGTCACCCGTCACTACCGTCAGCATCAACAGGGCCAGCCGACGTCCACCAACCCGATCGCGTCGATCTTCGCCTGGACGCGCGGGCTTCACCATCGGGGGCGGATGGACGAGACACCGGATGTCGAGCGCTTTGCCGACACGCTCGAGCGCGTGTGTGTGCAAACGGTCGAGAGCGGAAAAATGACGAAGGACCTCGCCCTGTTGGTCGGCGACGACCAGGAGTGGCTGACCACGCAGGAGTTCCTGGGTGCGATCGACGAGAACCTGCAAAGGGAGATGAACTGAATGGCAACCAAGGTCACCGTCACCGGCGCGGCCGGGCAGATCGGTTACGCAATCCTCTTTCGCATCGCGTCGGGCCAGCTGCTCGGCCCCGACGAGAAGGTGGAGCTGCGCCTGCTGGAGATCCCCGACGCGGTGAAGGCCGCCGAGGGCACGGCGCTGGAGCTGTTCGACTGCGCCTTCCCGCTGCTGGCCGGCATCGACATCAGCGACGATCCCAACGTCGCCTTCGACGGCACCAATGTCGCGCTGTTGATCGGGGCGCGCCCGCGGTCGAAGGGCATGGAGCGCGCCGATCTGCTCGAGGCCAACGGTCAGATCTTCAAGCCGCAGGGCAAGGCGCTCAACGACCACGCCGCCGACGACGTGCACATCCTCGTGGTCGGCAATCCCGCCAACACCAACGCGCTCATCGCGATGAACAACGCGGCGGACATTCCGTCAGAGCGTTTTGGCGCGATGACCCGCCTGGATGAGAACCGGGCGGTCGCGCAACTGGCACAGAAGCTTGACGTCGGCGTCGAGGACGTCCAGGACCTCGTCGTGTGGGGCAACCACTCACCCACCATGTTCCCCGACCTGTTCAACGCCAAGGTGAAGGGTCAGCGGGCGGTCGACCAGGTGGACATGGACTGGTACGAGAACGAGTACATCCCGCGGGTGGGCAAGCGCGGGGCGGAGATCATCGAGGCGCGCGGCGCGTCGTCGGCGGCATCCGCGGCCAATGCCGCGATCGACTGCATGCGCGACTGGGTCGCCGGCGCCGACGGGCTGCGCTCGATGGCCGTCCGCTCGAACGGTGAGTACGGCGTCGAGGAGGGCCTGATGTCGTCGTTCCCGCTGCGCCTGTCGGGCGGTGCCTACGAGATCGTCGAGGGCCTCGAGGTGGGTGACTTCGCACAGGCGAAGATCGATAAGACGGTCGCCGAGCTCAAAGAGGAGCGCGACGCGGTACGCGAGCTGAGCCTGGTCTAACCGAAACTACGCGGCATCGAGCGGGTGCCAGCCCCGGCCCTCCTTGCGGACCAACCCGTCCTTCTGGAGGGCCGGCAACACCCGATACAGGTAGTTCTGCTGGATGCCGATCGACTGTGCGATCTCGGGGATGGTGATGCCCGGGCGCGAGCGCACGAGCTCGAGCGCCTGCTTGGAGCGCGTACCGCTGCCGCGCGGCCGTCCACGACGGCCGGTTCCGGTCGACGTGGCCGCGCGGCGCCGAGTGCGGCGTGCCGGCGCGGCGCTGCGGCTGTTGCCCGTGGGCACGCCCTCGAGCGCGGCCGACGCCGCCTCGAGCCGGTGGTACTCGTCGACGAGCGGGCGCAGCTCCTTCAGCCGCGCATCGATCTCACGCTTCTTCTCTTCCAGGAAGTCGGGCATGGAGTAAGTCTCACAGAAACGCGATTTCCGTCAATGTGCTGCAACGCCACTATCAGCAGAGTTGCGGTGTGGTCACATCAGTGGCGTTCGGCGAGCGCCTTGAGCCTGCGCAGCGAGGCATCCGCCTCGCGGCGCGGCAGACCGCCGACGATGGCTCGGCTGGCCACCGCGCCGAGCGGCCCGAGCGGCGCCTTGAACTCGTTGCGGTAGTCAAACCGCGTGCCCGAATCGATCGCGGTGAGCCGGTACTCGGTCTCGGCGTGTGAGCGCGCCGGCCCGCGACCGTGCCACTCGGCATGGTGGCCGGTGTCGCAGGCGACGAGCTGCCAGTGCACCTTGAAATTCACCCCGCGCAGGTGCAGCGTCTGCTCCATCTCATAGCCCTTGCGCAGCGGGCCGCCGTCGTGGCCGTGCAGGCGGCGGTGGATGGTGACCCACTCGTGCAGCCGCTCGGGATCCATCGCGAGCGCCCACACCGCTTCGGGCGGGGCGGCGATGTCGATGCTGGCGAGGACCTCGCTCACTCAGCGCGGCACGCTATCGCCCGGCCAGGTCTTCGACCGTCTCCCACTCGCGCAGCGCGTGCTCGACGGCGGCGTCGAAGCGGTGCAGACGCACCTTGAACAGCTCGACCGCACGGTCGTCGCGCGGCAGCAGATCGGCCGTGAGCGAGCCCATGAGCGGGCCGACGAGGCCGTGGTCCTCGCCGGTGATGGCGGCCGCCACGCGGCTGCCGACCGCGGTCAGCGTCACGGGGAGGTCCACGCGCGGGCGGCCGAGGAGGAGCGCATCGCGGATGCGCTCGACGAGCTCGGCGAAGGTCACGGTGTCGGGGCCGGCGATGTCGAGCGACAGCGGGCCATCGACCGCGTCGCTGGTGCCCGCGCGCTCGAGGTAGGTGATGACGTCACGACCGTCGATGGGGCGCGTGCGGTGCGTGCGCCAGGCCGGCAGCGGCATCACCGGGACGCGCTCGACCAGGCGCACGAGGAAGCGAAACGAGCGCGAGCGCGCGGAGATGACGATCGAGGCGCGCAGTGCTACGGCCTCGGGCGCCGCGTCCAGCAGCGTCTCCTCGACCTCCAGGCGGCTGGCCAGGTGCGGCGAGACCGGCGCGTCCGCGGGCACCGGGCCACCGAGGTAGACGACCCGCCGCACGCCGCTGGCGCGCGCGACGGCGGCGAAGTTCGTAGCGGCGGCGCGATCGCGGTCGGCGAACGTGCCGGCGCCGTCCAATGCCGTCTCCATCGAGTGGATGAGGAAGTAGGCGACGTCGATGCCGTCCAGCGCCTCGTCGAGGCCGGCGCCCGTGACCGCGTCGCCGCGCACGACCTCGACACCCTCGGCCGCCGCGATCCGCGCCGGATCACGCCCGAAGGCGCGCACCGCATGGCCGGTGCGCGCCAGGCGCGGGATGAGCTCGGCGCCGATCGCGCCGCTGGCTCCGGTGACGAGAACCTGCACGACGGTCCAGGCTACGGCTCCGGCGGGCTCATCGCGGCTACCCTGGCCGCTCGTGGAGCGCTACGACCTGGCCATCGTCGGCGCCGGGATCCTGGGCCTGGCGACCGCGCGCGATCTGCTCGCGCGGCGGCCCGGGCTGCGCCTGGCGATCGTCGACGCTGCCGGCGAGGTGGGGACCGGGCAGACCGGCCACAACTCCGGCGTCATCCACGCGGGCATCTACTACAAGCCCGGCTCGCTGAAGGCGCGCATGTGCGTCGAGGGCGCCGCGCGCCTGTACGCCTACTGCGAGGAGCGCGGGATCGCGGTCGATCGCTGCGGCAAGGTGATCGTCGCGTTGCACGAGGGCGAGCTCGAGCGCCTCGACGAGCTCGAGCGCCGCGGCACGGCCAACGGCGTGCCAGGACTGCGGCGGCTGCGCGCCGAGGAGGTCACCGCGCTCGAGCCCCACTGCACGGGGATCGCGGGCCTGCACTCGCCCAATACCGGCATCGTCGACTTCGCCGCGGTCGCCCGCGCGCTCGCCCACGAGGTCCGCACGGCCGGCGCGGCACTGGCCCTGGGCACCGAGGTCACCGGCGTGCAGCGCGACAACGGCGCCGTGCGCCTGCAGGGCACGGACATCACCGCGCGCCACGCGGTCTTCTGCGCCGGCGGGCAGGCCAGCCGCCTGGCGGTGGCGGCGGGCGCGCCGGCCGATCCGCGCATCGTGCCCTTCCGCGGGCAGTACCTGCGCCTGCGCCCGCATGCGCGCGAGCTCGTGCGAGGGCTGATCTACCCCGTGCCCGATCCCGACCTGCCCTTCCTCGGCGTGCACCTCACGCGCCACATCTCCGGCGACGTGCTCCTGGGGCCGTCGGCAATGCTCGTCGGCGGGCTGCGCTGGCCCGGCACGTGGCGCGTCGTGCGGCGCTTCTGGCGCACGGGCCTCGACGAGCTGCGGATGGCCGCCAGCCGCCGCGCCTTCGTCGCGGCGTGCGCGCGCTACGTGCCGGACCTGCGCGCGGGCGACGTCGAAGGCGGCCCGGCCGGCGTGCGCGCGCAGGCCGTCGGGCGCGACGGCGCGCTGGTCGACGACTTCGTCGTCTCCGAGGCCGCCGGCACCATGCACGTGCGCAATGCACCCTCGCCGGCTGCGACTTCCTCGCTGGCCCTCGGCGAGCTCATCGCCGACCGTGCGCTGGCCTCGTTCTCGCTCTAGGAAATCGCCGCACGATGCGGCCTAAACGTTCCCGTGAGGGGGCGAATCAGGGCGCTTTGCAGCCTCTTGCGGGTAGACGAAGAAAAAGCACGGCATTTGCGGAAAGCGTCGTTGCGGCGCCATTTTCGTCCTGCTTGAGTGCCCGCCCGTCGGTGGTGTCGAGGAGCTGGGAGCAGGGCGATGGCGAAGGGACGAGCGACGGCGAAGAAGGTCTCTTGCGAGGACTGCTACTTCCGCTGCAACCTGCTGTGCGCGCTCGATCTCGACGAGCCGTGCACGACCTTCCGCCCGGACCATCCGGACGGCCTGCGCCCACCGCGCCAGCTGCGCTTCACGTTCCGCCAGGAGCGTCGGACGCAGGCCGCGTGGGCGTTCCCGAGCGCGCAGGAGCAGGCGGCGCTGCACCGCTAGCGGCGTCTTCGCGCCGCTGCGCCCGCCGCGCGATCCACTCCGCGCCCGGCGTGTCGGTCACGCCGTGCAGCACGATCGAGCAAACGACCGTCAGCGCGGCCAGGTTGAAGATGCGCTCGCCCTGCGGGACGGCCTCGGCGAGGACGAGCAGCGAGAAGGTCATCGTCGCCACGCCCTTCGGTCCGAACCACACCATGAACGCCTTCTGGTCGCGCGGGACGCCGGTGCCGGCGAACGAGATCAACAGCGCGACGGTCCGTGCGACGAGGAGGGTGACGACGACCACGGCGACGGCCGCCCAGCCGTCGGTGAACAGGCCGTCGAGCGTCAGCAGCGACCCGAACACGACGAAGATCCCGAGCTTGACGATCTCGATCACGTCGTCGGACTGCGTCTCGAAGTAGTGGCGGATGTCGGGGCGGCGGATGCCCAGGACGATCGCGCACACGAAGACCGCGATGACGCCGTTGCCGTGCGGCTTCAGCGTGGTCAGGCCATAGGTGAGGAAGGCGACGCCGAGCGCGTAGAGAGCGCGCTGGTGGTACGGGATCGACGACTCGAGACTGCGGCCGCGCGGCAGCACCAATGCGGCGAGGTAGCCGATGACCAGGCCGTAGGCGACGCCGAGGCCGACGTCCTGCAGCACGAACTTCCACCAC
>DATBKW010000069.1:0-1599 GCA_036555665.1 Solirubrobacteraceae bacterium
CGAGGGCGCGATCACCGTCTTCAGCGCCCACGGCGTCTCGCCCGCGGTCCACGCCGACGCCCAGCGTCGTCGCCTGAACACCATCGACGCGACCTGCCCGCTGGTCACCAAGGTCCACCGCGAGGCGCTGAAGTTCGCCTCAGAGGGCTACACGATCGTCCTCATCGGCCACGGCGGCCACGAGGAGGTCGAGGGCACGATGGGCGAGGCGCCCGAGCACATCGTGCTCGTCGAGACCGAGGCCGACGTGGACGCGCTCGAGGTCGAGGACCCCGAGAAGCTCGCCTACGTCTCGCAGACGACGCTGTCGGTCGACGAGACCCGCGCGATCATCAACCGCCTGCGCGAGCGCTTCCCGGCGATCGTCGGCCCGCGCACCGACGACATCTGCTACGCCACCACCAACCGCCAGGCGGCGGTCAAGCAGATGGCCGTGCAGTGCGATCTCGTGCTCGTCATCGGCTCGCGCAACTCGTCGAACTCCAACCGCCTGGTCGAGGTCGCGCGCGAGCACGGCGCCGACTCCTACCTGATCGACAACGAGGACCAGGTGCGCGAGGACTGGCTCGAGGACAAGCGCGTGGTCGGCATCACGTCCGGCGCCAGCGCCCCCGAGGAGCTCGTCCAGCGGCTTGTCGCGTTCTTCCGCGATCGCGGCACCGACGACGTCGAAGAGTTCGAGGTCGTCCAGGAGGACGTGCGCTTCATGCTCCCCAAGACCATTCGCCAGGCGCTGGCCGCCGAGTCGGCGTGAGCCTGAGCGACGACGCCCGGGCCAACCGCGCGGCCTGGGGCGTCCAGGCCAAGGACTACGAGGAGCCCGCACGGCGCCATTGGGCGCAGGACGAGATCACGTGGGGCATCTGGGGCATCCCCGAGGCGAGCATCGGCTCGCTGCCCGCCGTCGACGGCCTCGACGTGATCGAGCTGGGCTGCGGCACGGCCTATGTGTCGGCCTGGCTGGCGCGCCGCGGCGCGCGGCCCCTCGGCGTCGACGTCACGCCCGAGCAGCTCGCGACGGCGCGCGCGATGCAGGCACAGCACGGGCTCGACTTCCCGTTGATCGAGGCCAGCGCCGAGGCGGTGCCGCTTCCCGACGACTCCTTCGACCTCGCTATCTCCGAGTACGGCGCGAGCCTGTGGTGCGCTCCGGAGGCGTGGATCGCCGAGGCCGCGCGGCTCCTGCGCCCCGGCGGGCGGCTGTGGTTCTTGACCAACTCGCCGCTGCTGTTGCTCACGATGCACGACGAGGACGAGCCGTCCGGCGAGGCGCTCGTGCTGCCGCAGTTCGAGATGCGCAAGTTCGAGTGGAGCGACGGCTCGGTCGAGTTTCACCTGGCCCACGGCGAGCTCATCGCTCTCCTGGGCCGGTGCGGCTTCACGGTCGAAGCGCTGCACGAGCTTCAGGCGCCGCCGGACGCGACGTCGCGCTACGAGTTCGTGACCCCGGAGTGGGCGCGCAAGTGGCCCTCGGAGGAGATCTGGGTTGCGCGCCTGGCCGGCTAGGACCGCGATTGTGCTCCTGGCCGCGCTCGCGCTCGCCGCGCCGGCGAGCGCGGCCGATCCCGGCCGCTGGCGGCTGGCCCAGGCCGACTCGGT
>DATBKW010000070.1:0-36973 GCA_036555665.1 Solirubrobacteraceae bacterium
GGGCCAGCCGCCGGTGTGGTCGACCTACGTGTCGACCGACGACGCCGACGGGGCCGTCGCCCGCGCGCAGGAAGCGGGCGGCTCGGTGGTCGTGGAGCCGATGCAGGTGATGGACGCGGGGCGCATGGCCTTCGTCGCCCATCCCGCCGGCGGCTTCGTCGGCCTATGGGAGCCGGCGCGCCACACCGGCGCCGAGCTGGTCAACGAGCCCGGCGCGCTGAACTGGAACGAGCTGCACACGCGCGACGTCGAGGGGGCCAAGGCGTTCTACTCGGCGGTGTTCGGGTGGACCGCGGCCGACCAGGACTTCGGCGAGATGGTCTATACGGTCTTCAACGTGGGCGAGAACGGGATCGGCGGCATGATGCCGATGCCGGCCGGGGTCCCGGACGAGGTCCCCGCGTATTGGCTGAGCTTCTTTGCGGTCGACGACTGCGACGGAACCGTCGCCAAGGCACGGGAGCTCGGCGGCAGCGTCACCGTGGAGGCGATGGACATCCCGGACATCGGACGCTTCGCGGTCCTCGCCGACCCGCACGGCACGACGTTCGGGGTGGTCGCGCCGGCGCAGCCGGAGGAGTAGGCGCCTGCGCGGCGGGCACTCGCACTGCGGAGAGCGCCGGTCATCAACTCGCCCGCGCGCCTATCCTCGCAGCCCGCCGCGCGGGAGCCCGCCGCCGGCGCGCTGCCACTCCACGAGCACGGCGTTCTCGCGCGCGACGTGGCCGGCGGCGCCGGTCACGTCACGGAACATCGCCTTCAGGCGGCGCATCCCCTCCGGCGGGTTGGCGGCCAGCGAGTGCGCGAGATCCAGTGCCGCGGCCTCTGCGAGCGCCGCCGGGGCGGTGCGCGCCAGCAGCCCGAGGGCGCGCGCGTCCTCCATGCCGAGCGTGCGGCCGGTCAGCACGAGGTCCTTGGCCGCCGCCAGCCCGACGAGCGGCGTCAACCGCGCGGGGCCGACCGGCACGCCGAGCCGCGCGCCCGCCCATGCCAGCTTGAGGTTGTCGCCGCCCACGCGCAGGTCGCACCCGGCCGCCAGCTCCGCGCCCGCGCCGACGACGTTGCCGACGCACACGCAGACGGTCGGGGCCGGGAACGCCTCGACGGCCGCGTACACGCGCGTGAACGCCTCCATGCGCGCCGTGGCTGCCTCGCCGTCGAGCTCCTCGGCGACGTCGGCGCCCGCGCACAGCGCGCGCTCGCTCGTCGTCGAGAGCACGAGCACGCGCAGGGCCTCGTCGGCCGCCAGCTCCGCGAGCGCGGCTTCGAGCTCGGCCAGCGTCGCCGAGTCCAGCGCGTTGCGCGCATCCGGTCGATCGAGGCGCAGCACCTCGATACCGGGGTCCAGCCGCTCGCGCTGCAGGCTCGCCATGCCGGCGGGTTCTATACGATCACAGGCGAGATGAAGCGCCTGATCACCGGGCTCCCCATCGCCGCTCTCGCTCTTCTGGTGCTCGCACCCGCGGCGCTCGCCCACGACGGCGGCGAAGGCTGGTACGGGCCGGCCGACGACAAGGTCGTCACCAACGCCGGCTTCATCCTCATCGTCTTCTTCCCGCTCTTCGTCTTCCTGATGAGCACGCTCCAGGGGCACCTCGAGAAACGCAAGGAGCGCCGCAAGAAGGTCCACAAGGCGCTGGCCGGCGACGAGCGCACCCGCGGCGGCTGGTAGCGGGATCTTCACGCGCGCGGCGCTGATCGCCGCCACGATGGTCGGGCGAAAACGAGACCCTCCTCGTTGATGACACGCAGACGTCCCGGACACCTCCCTGCCCGGGACGTCCGTGTTCTAGTGGGTCTTGAGGTGACGTTGCGCTTGAAACGGCGGAGTGGCGGCGCCGGCGGGCAAGGACGCAGACCCGAAGGAATACCATTGGTATTTCGAGGGTCGAGGACGCCGCCCAGCGGCGATCGACGCCCGTCGTTTCGAGTGCAACGTTGCCTCAAGGCCCACTAGGGTCGCGCGATGATCGACGAGGTGCGTTACGAACGGGTCGGCGCGGCGGCCGTCCTGACCATCGACCGCCACCACCGGCGCAACGCCGTCGACGGCGCCACGGCAGAGCGCCTGCGCGACGGCCTCAACGCGTTCGAGGCCGACGACGACGCCCGCGTGATGATCCTCACCGGCGCGGGCGGGGTCAGCTTCTGCGCCGGCGCCGACCTCAAGGCCCTGGAGACGTACGCGGGCCGGCTCGACGACCCCGACGGGCCGATGGGCTTCACGCGCCGCACGCCGAGCAAGCCGACGATCGCCGCGATCGGCGGCTGGGCGCTGGCCGGAGGCCTGGAGCTGGCGCTGTGGTGCGACCTGCGCATCGCCGGCGAGGGCTCGACGCTCGGCTTCCCCGAGCGCCGCTGGGGCGTCCCGCTGATCGACGGCGGCACGCAGCGCCTGGCGCGCATCGTCGGCCTCGGGCGCGCGCTGGACCTGATCCTCAGCGGCCGCCTGGTCGCCGCCGAGGAGGCGCTCGCGATGGGCCTGCTGACCGAGGTCGTGCCCGCGGGCGAGCACCTGTCGCGCGCGCTCGAGATGGCCGAGGGCCTGGCGCGCTTCCCCCAGGAGACGATGCTCGCCGACCGCCGTGCAGCGATCGAAGGGCTCGGGTTGCCGCTGGCCGACGGCCTCGCGCTGGAGGCCCGCGCCGGGCCCCAGGTGTTCGCCGACGCGGTCGCCGGAGCGGCCCGCTTCGCGGGCGGCGAGGGCCGGGGAGGGGCTGGTGCGGGCGTATAGGCTCCGGGTGCGATGACCTACTTCGTCACCGGCGCAACCGGTTTCATCGGCCGCCATCTCGTGCAGGAGCTCCTGAGCAACCGCGAGGGCGAGGTCTACGCGCTCGTGCGCGAGGGCTCGCAGGAGCGGCTCGCCGAGCTGATCAAGCGCTGGGACGGCGGCGATCGCGTGACGCCGGTGGTCGGCGACCTCACGCAGGTGCGGCTCGGCGTCGACCAAGCCTGGATCGACGAGCATCGCGGCAGGTTCGAGCACTTCTTCCACCTGGCGGCCGTCTACGACATGACCGCCGACGACGAGGTCAACGAGCGCATGAACGTCGCCGGCACCCGCAACGCGGTGGCGCTGGCCAACGCGCTGGAGGTCGGCTGCCTCGACCACGTTTCCTCGGTCGCCGCCTCGGGCCTCTACAAGGGCCTGTTCCGCGAGGACATGTTCGACGAGGGCCAGAAGCTGCCATCGGCCTACCACCGCACGAAGTTCGAGTCCGAGAAGATCGCGCGCGAGGAGGCGACGGTCCCCTGGCGCGTCTATCGCCCGGCCGTCGTCATCGGCGACTCGCGCACCGGCGAGATGGACAAGATCGACGGCCCGTACTACTTCTTCAAGCTCATCCAGAAGATGCGCCATGCGCTGCCCGAGTGGTTTCCGCTGGTGGGGCTCGAGCTGGGCTGGACGAACATCGTCCCCGTCGACTACGTGGCCGCGGCGATCGACCACATCGCCCACGAGCCCGGCCTCGACGGCCAGGCCTTCCACCTGTGCGCACCCAGGTCGCAGCGCTCGGGTGAGGTGCTCAACACCTTCTCCCGCGCCGCGCACGCACCGCACATGGCCATCCGCATCGACAAGCGGCTGACCGACGCGCTGCCCAAGGGCGTCGGGTCGCTGCTGATGCAGCTCCCGGCGCTGAAGGGCGTGCGCCGGACGTTGCTGGCCGACCTCGGGATCCCGGAGGAGATCCTCGAGCACGTCGGCTTCACCGCGCAGTTCGACACCCGCGACACCGAGCGCGCGCTGGCGGGCACCGGTATCGAGGTCCCGCCGCTGGAGAGCTACGCCGAGGTCATCTGGGACTTCTGGGAGCGCAGGCTCGACCCCGACCTCTACAAGGACCGCTCGCTGCAGGCGGCGATCAACGGCCGCAGCGTGGTCATCACCGGGGCCTCGAGCGGCATCGGCCGCGCCGCGGCGCTGAAGGTCGCGGGCGCCGGCGGCATCCCGCTGCTGGTGGCGCGCTCGATGGACAAGCTCGAGGAGACGAAGGCCGAGATCGAGGCGGCGGGCGGCACCGCCTACGTGTACTCGGCCGACCTCTCGGACCTGGAGTCGATCGACGAGCTCGTCACGCGCATCCTCGACGAGCACGTGCGCGTCGACATGCTCGTCAACAACGCGGGCCGCTCGATCCGCCGTTCGATCGCGCTCAGCCAGGACCGCTTCCACGATTTCGAGCGCACGATGCAGCTGAACTACTTCGGCGCCATCCGCTTGACGATGGGGCTGCTGCCGCACATGCGCGAGCGCAGCTTCGGCCACATCGTCAACGTCTCCTCCATCGGGGCGCAGACCAACCCGCCGCGCTTCAGCGCCTACGTGGCTTCCAAGGCGGCGCTGGACGCGTGGACGCGCGTGGTCAGCTCCGAGGTCGTCGGCGACGGCATCACCTTCACCACCATCCACATGCCGCTCGTGCGCACGCCGATGATCGCGCCGACGAAGATCTACGACCAGTTCCCGACCATCACGCCCGACGAGGCCGGCGACCTCGTGTGCGAGGCGCTGCGCTCCAAGCCCAAGCAGATCAACACGCGCCTGGGCACCTTCGGCGAGGTCGCCTACGCGCTGGCCCCGAAGGCGGTCGACGAGATCCTGCACATGGCTTACAAGGTCTTCCCGGACTCCGCGGCCGCGCGCGGCGAGAAGGATCCCAACGAGAAGGCCTCGATGGAGCAGGTGGCGATGGCCAACCTCATGAAGGGCGTGCATTGGTGAGAAAGCGCGCCACGTCCGCCGCTTCGCGCTGAAGCTTGTCGCGCTCGGCCACGCGCGGACGGCCGAAGAGGTCGAGCTCCACCCTGCCGCCGGGCAGCGTCCACGTGCCGACGGCGCGGCCGTCGACCGTCGCCGTGGCGCGGACCATGCCGCCGCCGGGATGCACGCGGCGGGCGTGCTTGGCGGGCACCGCGAAGCCGCGGTCCTTCCAGCCCAGTAGATAGGGGTCAAACGCGGGCAGCAGGCGCGGCGCGATCGCGTCGGGCGCGGCGGCCCGCCGGGCCAGGTCGACCAGACCGCGGCGCTCGCTCAGCTCCGAGGCGATCGCCTCCAGGCCGGCGCGGGCGTCGCGCAGCGGCAGGCCCGCCCACGCCGCCAGGTCGGCGGCGCCCGCGGGGCCGTGGCCGCGCAGGTAGCGGCGGGCGAGCTCGGCGAGCGCGCGGTCGCGCTCGCCGAGCGCGGGCTCGTCGCCGAGCCAGTCGCGGGCGAGGACGAACGCCTGGACGTCGCCGCGCAGCGGCCCGAGCACCGCAACGCCGCGCAGCGCGGCGAGCATCAACAGGTGCGGCGTGGCCTGGCCCTCGATGCGAATCGCGTGCGCGGCGATGCGCTCGGCCAGCTCGGGGCGCGTGAGCGGGCCGTGCCTCCCGAGCGCGCGCTCCATGATCTTGACCGCGCGATCGGCGTCGTCGGGCGACACGCCCTCCTGCTTCAGCCGCCGCGCGTTGGCGGTAACCCGTCCGGGCGCCGTCAGCGCCAGCAGCCAGCGGTAGTCGTCGCGGCCGACCAGGTGCAGCGTGCCGCGCATGAGCCAGCCGACGACCAGCCCGCGCTCGTTCAGCGCGGCGTCGACGTCCGCGGCGCGAAGGCCCTTCGCCCGCGCGCGCAGAGCCAGGCGGGCGGCACGCAGGTCCTGGGCCTGCACCGCGAGCAGGTGCTCGACCACTGCGAGCGCGCCGCCACGCGGCCGGTGCAGGAGCTGCGCGGCCGCGCGATCGCGGCGCAGCGCGCTCACGCGTGCGCCATCCCCCGCAGCAGACCCACGAGCTCCGCGGGCGTCATCTCCGGCATCACGCGCACGCGCGGCAGCGCATAGGGATCCTCGCGCGGCGAGGCCACCCCGGGTTGGGTGGTCGTCGCCCCGCGGTACCCGGCGCGGCGCACCGCCGCCTCGACCGTCGCGTCGTAGCGGCCGGCCGGATAGGCGAAGAAGCTCACGGGAACGCCGAACACGCGCCGCAGCCAACGCCGCGAGCCCGCCACCTCGTGGCGCAGGCTGCGCGCGTCGAGCGTCGTGAGGTCGGGATGGGTGAGGGTGTGCGCGTCGAGCTCCCAGCCGTCGCGCACCATCCGCGCGACCTGGCCGCGCGACAGGCCGCCCTTCTCGTCGACGTTGTGCACCTCGAGGTTGAGCACCCCGGGCCAGTGCAGGCGCTCGAGCGTCGCCCGCGCGTGGTCGTACTGGCTTTGGTAGCCGTCGTCGAAGGAGATGACGATCGGGTGGACGGGCAGCGAGCCGCGCCTGTGCCACGCCCGGTGGACGGTGGCGAGCGTGACGGCATGAAAGCCGGCGTGGGCCAGCGCGCCCATCTCGCGCTCGAAGCGGCCCCATGGCACCCACAGCCCCGGCTCGGCAGCGCCCGGCGGTGCGGCATCGATGACGTGGTACATGAGGATCGGCACGGGCGCGTCGTGCGGGCCGCGCGGAACCTGCGGCGTGGTCACCGGGGCGATCGACGCGTCGATCGCCGTGCGCGTCACGGGCACCGTGCGCTCGGTCCGCGCGGCGCCGCCACACCCGGCAAGCAGCGCTGCCGCGGCGAGCACCGCGATGTGACGACGAGCCCCCACTGGGGCCCATCGTACGGCGCGGCCGCGTCGCTATCGTCCGGGCGCATGCTCTTCGGACCCGAACACGTCAAGCGCTACATCGAGACCGACGGCGAGGAGGGCCACGACTGGCGCAACGGCGCTCCGGTGCTGCTCATCACGACGACCGGCCGCCGCTCCGGCGAGCCGCGCACGACGCCCCTGATCTACGGGCGCAACGGCGACGACTACCTGATCGTGGCCTCCAAGGGAGGCGCGGCCGAGCCGCCCGCGTGGTACCGCAACCTCAGCTCCGATCCGCACGTCAACGTCCAGGTCAAGGCCGACAAGTTCGCCGCCCGCGCGCGCACGGCATCGCCCGACGAGAAGGCCGGCCTGTGGCGCACGATGACGGAGATCTGGCCTGCGTACGACGAGTACCAGGCCAAGACCGAGCGCGAGATCCCGGTCGTGGTCCTCGAGCGCGAGGGATGACCACGGTCGCCGACGAGCTTGCGGGGTGGGCGACCGCCTTCGCGCCGTCGGCCGACGACCTGGCGCTCGCCGACCGCGCGCTCGTCGACATCGTCGCGGTGGCGACCGCCGCCCGCGACCACCCGATCGGCGCGCTGCTGGGCGAGCTGCCGGAGGACGGCGCATGGGCGGTGCTCGCCCACGTGCTCGACTTCGACGACCTGCACCTGCCGACCACGACGCACGTCAGCGCGGTCTGCGTGCCCGCGGTGCTGGCGGCCGGCGGCGACGCACGGGCCTACCTGGCGGGCGCCGGCGCGATGGTCCGCCTGGGCGTCGCGTTGGGCTGGCCGCACTACGCGGCCGGCTGGCATGCGACCTGCACCGCGGGCGCGCCGGGCGCGGCCGTCGGCGCCGCCGTGGCCATGGGGCTCGAGCCCGGCGCGATCGCGGCCGCGATGGCGCTCGCCGTGCCGGCCGCAGGCGGCGTCCAGCGCGCGTTCGGTACGACGGCCAAAGCGCTGCAGGTCGGCTTCGCGGTGAGCGCGGGCGTCCGCGCCGCGCGGCTGGCCGCCGCGGGCGCGACGGCCGATCCGCGCGCGCTCGACGACTGGCTTGCGCTCGTCGGCGGCGACGCGACGCGGTTGCAGCTCGCGGGGCCGGCGATGCCCGGCGGGCTCGCCCTCAAGCTCTTCCCCTGCTGCTACGCGCTGCAGCGCCCGATCGCGGCCGTGCGCGAGCTCGGCGACATCGACGCCGAGCAGGTCGCGCGCGTCATGGTGCGCACGCCCGAGAGCGCGCTTGCGCCGCTCATCCACTCCGCGCCGGCCACGGGCCTGGAAGGGAAGTTCAGCCTCGAGTACGCCGTCGCCGCGACGCTGCTCGACGGCCGGCCCGGGATCGCCAGCTTCACCGACGAGGCGGTCGCGCGGCCCGAGGCCCAGGCCCTGCTGCGCCGCGTCGAGGCCGACGCGGTCCCCGGCGGGGATCACCTGCTCGCCGGCGAGGCGGCGATCGAGATCACGCTGAAGGACGGCTCGGTGCTGCGCACCGCCCTCGAGTTCCCGGCCGGCGCGCCCCAGCGCCCGCCCTCGGCCGACGAGCTGGCCGCCAAGGTCGCCGACTGCGCCGGCGAGGCGCTCGCGCCGACCTGGGATACGGCGGCCGACTACCTCGGCTCGCTGACCCGCTCGGCCAGTCGCGGGTAGCGGACGACGAGGCCGTCGGCGTCGAGCTCGAGGTCGGCGGTGAAGTCGCCGTCGAGCTCGGAGAAACGCACGACGCCCGGGCGGATGTGCTCGTAGCGCTGCCGCGACGCATGCACCGCCAGGTCGGGAACCGACACCCACGCCATGACGAAGTCGGCGCTTCCCTCGTCCTCGTGCAGCCGGTGGCGGCGCACCGGCATGCAGTTGGTCAGCGGCGAGAAGGCCAGGTCGCAGTCAAGCGCGCCGTCGAGCGCGGCGTTCGGCTCGCCATCGCACCGCCACGCTCCCGACCCGTCGTGCTCGAGTACCAGCGAGCGCCGCCACCCGGCGCCGGACGCGTCGACCTCGAGGCGCCGCGTGACCCAGTCGCTCGGCACCTCCAGGCGGTACTCGAGGCGATAGGCCTCGGGCTTTACGCCGAGCTGCACCCCGGTGGCCAGGATGCCGTCGTCGCTCAGCTCGACGTGCGCGTGCTCGACCAGCCACTCGTCGACGCCCTGCCACGTCAGCACCCGGATCACAGGCGAAACACCGGGACCAGCCTAGTCTCGTGCTCGGCCTCGACGCGCGCGATGACCTCGATGTGCTCGGCCAGCGGCGTGCCGCGCAGCTTCTTTCCAAGGCCCTCGTCGACCTGGAAGATCCCGGCGCTGTTGGACATCTCGATCTCGACGCGCACCGCCTTGTCATCGCCGGCCTCGATGCGCACCTCGTCGATGGCGTAGGCCGAGATCGAGTGGATGTCCAGCCGCCCCGCCTCGAACTCCACGCGCGAGCGGCCCTTGGCCATGTCGAGCGCGTCGGCGACGCGCACGATGGCGCCCTCGACGGTCAGCGGCCGCCCCGCCGACCGGTGCGAGATGACCGCATGCATCGCCTCGGCGACGACGATCGAGCGCTCGGGCTCGGCGTAGATGCCTTCGAGCAGCGTGCCGAGCTTGTCGGCGGTCAGGAACAGCGAGTAGTTCTCGTGGTCGATCCGATGGATCGACATCCCGACGCAGTGAAACAGCGCCGCGGCCGCGATCGTGACCTCGGCGTCGCGCTCGGTCATGCCGTGGTCGGCCACCATCGCCGGGGTGATGCCGCGGCGGAAGAGCAGGCGCCCGAGCCGCAGAGCGATGTTGGTGACGATCTGGATGTGGACCCACGAGTGGTCGGTCAGGCCGAGGCGCTGGGCGTTGATCCCCGCCATGTGCCACCACGCCTTGACCTGCGGGTCCCCGTTGACGGCCGCGAGCAGCTGCTCGAGCCGCCGGTTGCCGCGCGTCGGCGCGCGGATGTGGATGTCGCCCAGGGCGTCGGCGTGTGCCACGCGCCCCGGAGCCTATTGGAGCGCCAGCGAGGTCCCCGCGACGACGATGGCCCGGGCCCGGCCCTTCCACGACAGGCTCAGCGGCACCGTCGCGCCGGGTGCCAGGACCGCGCGCGAGCCGGCGCTCGCGTCGCCGGTCGCCGAGGCGAACATCTCGGCGCCGAAGCCGCGCAGCGCGATGCTCGCGTTGTAGCCGCCGGCGAACGCGGCGGCCGAGGCGAGCGCGCGCCCGTCGCCGTCGAGCACGCGCACGTGCGCGGCGCGCAGGGTCAGCGGCCTGTGCGTGCGGTTGACCAGCGCGCCGAAGAGCATCTGCCCGCCCTCGATCGCGCCCGAGCGCGGATGTCCGACCCAGCCGACGTCGTGCGAGCCGCCGCAGCCCACGCCCCCGGCCGCGACGGCGACGCACACGGCGAGGGCGCAGGCGGTGCGGCCGGACATACCGGCTGCAACGCACACGGCCCCCGCAACTTGCGACGAACGTCCCTGACGTAACAACCCTGTTGTTACGTCGCGGACGTTCGGCGGGTCAGGCGCTCGCGCCCTCGGCCGCCCGCGCCTGGTGGCCGAGCATCAGCTCGCGCTGCACCGAGCGGGCCTCCGGGCCCTCGGGCGTGCGCCGGCGCCAGATGTTGTCGGGCCCGAGGTCCCAGGAGTTGGTGTCGTCGGCCAGCGAGCGCTCGAGCGTGTCGAGCAGGTCGTCGCGCAGGACCGGGTCCTCGACCGGCGTGACCAGCTCGACGCGCGTGTCGAGGTTGCGCGGCATCAGGTCGGCCGAGCCGATGTAGACCTTCGTCTCGCCGTTGCGCTCGAACGCGTAGATGCGCGAGTGCTCGAGGAAGCGCCCGACGACGGAGTTGACCCTGATCGTCTCCGAGATGCCCGGCACTCCCGGCACCAGGCACGAGATCCCGCGGACGTTGAGGTCGATGCGCACGCCGGCCTGCGACGCGCGGTACAGCGCGGCGATGCAGCGCCGATCGACGAGCGAGTTCATCTTCATCGCGATCCGCGCCGACCTGCCCTGCTCGTGCGCCGCGATCGTGCGCTCGATCTCGGCGATCATCCCGTCGCGCAGGAAGTTGGGCGCCACCAGCACGCGGCGGTAGCGGCGCGGCCGGGCGTAGCCGGTGAGGAGGTTGAACATGTCGGCGACGTCGGCGCCGATCTGCTCGTCGCAGGTGAACAGGCCGAAGTCGGTGTACAGACGCGCCGTCGTGGGGTGGTAGTTGCCGGTGCCGATGTGCACGTAGTGGCGCGCGCCGTCGCCCTCGCGGCGAACGACCATCACGCACTTGGCGTGCGTCTTGAGCGCCGGGTGGCCGTAGACGACGTGAACGCCCGCCTCCTCCATCGCGCGCGCCCACTGAATGTTGGCGCGCTCGTCGCCGCGGGCCTTGACCTCCACCAGGCACACCGCCTGCTTGCCCTTCTCGGTGGCGCGGATGAGCGCGGGCACGAGCGGCGTGTCGTCGCTCGTGCGATAGACGGTCATCTTGATGGCGAGGACCTGCGGGTCGTTGACCGCCTGCTCGACGAAGCGCTCGACCGAGGTGGCGAAGGAGTCGTAGGGATGGTGGACGAGCAGATCGCCACTGCGGATGGTGGCGAACATGTCGACGCCGTTGCCCTCCTCGCCCTGCAGCCGCGGCTGGGTCACCGGCGTCCACGGCGGGTCGCGCAGGTCGCTGAACCCCGGCAGGCCGACGAGCTGCCACAGATCGGTGAGGTCCAGCAGGCCGTCGACGACGTAGACCTGGCGCTCCTCGACCTCCAGGGCCTGGGTCAGCTCGGCCCGCAGCGCGGTGCTCATCGCGCTGTCGACCTCCAGGCGCACGACCTCGCCGAAACGGCGGCGGCGCAGCTCGGCCTCGACGGCGCGCAGCAGGTCGTCGGCCTCGTCGGAGATGTCGAAGTCCGCGTCGCGCGTGACGCGGAAGAAGCCATGCTCGACGATCTCCATGCCGGGGAAGAGCGCGTCGAGGTTGCCGGCGATGAGCTGCTCGAGGGTGACGAACGTCGTGCTGCCGCCGACCGGGACGAAGCGCGGCAGCATCTCCTTGGGCACCTTCACGCGCGCGAAGGTCGTCACCTGTGTCTGGGGATCGCGGACGAGAATCGCCAGCGACAGCGACAGGTTGGAGATGTACGGGAACGGGCGCCCCAGGCCGACGGCCAGCGGCGTCAACACCGGGAAGATCTGGCGCCGGAAGCGCTCGTTGAGAGCGGCGCACTCGGCCTCGGGGACGTCGTCCATCGAGACGACCGCGATCCCGTGCTCGGCCAGGGCGGGACGTACGGAGTTCTGCGAGCAGCGCGTCTGGCGCTCGTTGAGCTCGACGATGCGCTCGCGCAGCTCGTCGATGACCTGCGACGGCGTGCGCCCGTCGGGCCCGGGATCGCTGAGGCCCGCGTCGACCTGGTCGTGCAGGCCGGCGACGCGGATGGTGAAGAACTCGTCGAGGTTCGAGGTGAAGATGGCCAGGAACTTCGCCCGCTCGAGCAGCGGCAGGTCCTCCTGCTCGGCCAGCTCGAGCACGCGCGCGTCGAACTCGATCCACGACAGCTCACGGTTGTTGTAGAGGCGCGGATCGTCGAGGTCCGACGGCGGCAGCGGCGGCTCGGGCTCCGGCAGCGGAACGGCGCGGATGGCGTGCTGCTCAGCCATCGTCCTCGGCCGGCAAGGCGACGGGAGTTGCCGGGGCCGCGCCGTTGTCGTCCGGTGCAGGCGCCGTCATCGCGACCGGCCGCTCGCTGATCGCATATTCCAGGCGCGCGCGGAAGCCGTCGCGCTCCAGCGACTGCCACAGCTCGAGGAAGCGCTCGAAGAGCAGCCCACGACGGGCCTCGAGGTAGATGGCCATCGTCTCCAGGCCACGCCAGCAGTCGGCGTGCGGCGTCCCGGAGGCGAGAGTCGGGTCGAGGTCGGGGGCGTCGCCCGCGCGCGCGCGAGCCTCGAGGGCGTCGGCCGCGCGCAGCTCGTCCTGGAGCGCCCGGACGCGCGGGAGCTGGACATCGCAGTCGTGCAGCTCGCCGAGCAGGTCCTGCAGGTCCTTGGTGCGCTTGATCGCGGTCTCCGCGTACGGGCCGAAACACGGCTCGGCGCCGACCTCGAGGATGTAGCGCAGGCGCTTGGCGGCAATGCGCATGTCGTGCAGCGCCTTGATCCGCGCGGGGTCACGCGCCTTGGGCATGAACGAGCACAGCTCGTCCAGGCGGGTGGCGACGATGCGCTGGAGGTTGTCGGCCAGCGTCCCGTCGGGGTCGAGCCCTTTGACGCGCCGGGCCTTCATAGTGCCTCGGGCCGCTGCAGGCCGAACGACCTGCGCGGATCATGCTCGGGCGAGGCGGCGGCGCTCAGCGCGGCCAGGCGACCGCGCAGATCGGTTTCCTCGAGCTGGGCGAGGGCGGCGGCGAGCGCCTCGTTGCCGACGCCCTGCTCGGCGCGCACACGGTCGGCGAACAGGGCCACCCCCGGCCGGTCGGCCTCCTTGACCGCCGTGCCGAACTCCTCGAGCTGGGCGAGGTGCACGTCGGGATCGCGGCGCTCGCCGAGGGCGGCGGCCAGCGCCTTGACGTCGGTCAGCACGTCGCGCAGCGGCTTGCCCGGGAAACACGGCTCGTAGATCTCGAGCACCGCGCGCAACCGCCGGCTGGCGACGCGCATGTCGTGGACGCGCTCGATGTCCGAGGTGTCGAGCACGCCGTCGGCGTACTCGAACAGCTCCTGCGTGCGAACGGCGACCGTGAGCGCCGCAGCCTCCCGGTAGCTCAGGTCGGCGTGCAGCCCTCCGATGTCGCGTGGCTTCGCCATTCGCCCAGGCGCATTCAACTATGCCTGGCGAGCGCGCGCAGCACGACGCCTTCGCGCAAGCCTCCTTTCACGACGCGCAGCGGCGCGCGCCCGAAGGCGACCCAGGCCGCCTCGAGCGCCTGCAGCCCGGCCGGCAGCAGACGCACCCGCTCGACCGGCAGGCTCAGGCGGCTCGCTGCCGAGGCGGCCGGCTCGGCGATGAGCACCGAGAGGACCCGCGCGATGGTCTCGGGCGCCAGCTCGCCGCCCGCCGCGGCGGCCAACGACGTGGCGCTGCCGCCGACCGCGAGGACGGCCTGCGGAGCGGGCGGCCGCACGCCGTCGAGCGCGGCGTCGATCTCCGCGCGTATGGCGGCGAGCTCGTCGAGCGCCGGCGGGTCGGAGCGGACGTGGCGGTCGGTAAGGACGCCCGAGCCCAGCGGGAACGACGCCCACCAGCTCACCCCGTCCTCCGGCGTGCCGGTGACGAGCTCCGAGGAGCCGCCGCCGATGTCGATGACACCGAGCAGCCCGTCGGGCCGCGGCCCGGCCAGCGAGGCGACGGCGCCGGCGAAGGCCAGCCGCGCCTCCTCCTCGTCGCTGAGCACCTCGACCTCGACGCCGGCCGCCCGCTGCACCGCCTGACACACCTCGCTGCGGTTGGCGGCCGAGCGGATCGCCGCGGTGGCCACGGTGCGCACGTGCCGTGCCCCGTGGTCGCGCGCGACCCGCACGTGCGCGGCCACCGACTCGGCCAGCCGCGCCACCGTTGCGCGCGGGATCACGCCGTCCGGGCCCGGCGCGATGCGCAGGAAGTGGCGCACGGCGACGACCTCCCGCAGCTGCTCGCCATCGCGCTCGGCGACGAGCAGGCGGGTGGTGTTGCTGCCGATGTCAACGCACGCGCAAGCCATCCGGTTGCCATCATCTCCGTAGGTGAGCGCTTCCGCACCCGCCATCCTCGTCCGGGACCTGCACAAGTCCTACGGCGAGCACGAGGCCGTGCGCGGCCTGGATTTCGAGGTCGCCCCCGGCGAGGTCTTCGGCCTGCTCGGCCCCAACGGCGCGGGCAAGACGACGACGGTGGAGATCCTCGAGGGCTATCGCAACCGCGGCAGCGGCATCGTGTCCGTCCTCGGACACGACCCGCAGCAGCGAGCGCGGGCGCTGCGTGAGCGCGTCGGCATCGTCCTGCAGTCGACCGGCATGTACCGGCACATCACCCCGCGCGAGGCGCTGCGCCACTTCGCCGCGATCTACCCGCGCCCGCGCGACGTCGAGGAGGTCATCGCGATCACCGGCCTGCAGGAGAAAGCCGACGCCCTGGCCAAGACGCTGTCCGGCGGCCAGCAGCGGCGGCTGGACCTCGCGCTGGCCCTGATCGGCGATCCCAAGCTGATCTTCCTCGACGAGCCGACGACCGGGTTCGACCCGGCGGCGCGGCGCAATGCGTGGGAGGTGGTGCGCTCGCTGCAGGAGCTGGGCAAGACGATCCTGCTGACGACGCACTACCTCGACGAGGCCCAGGCCCTGTGCGATCGCGTGGCGATCGTCAAGGACGGCCTGATCCTCGCCGAGGGGCCGCCCGGCGAGCTCGGCGCGGCGTCGACGCGCTACCGCGTGGTCTGGCGCGATGAGGACGGAGCGCTGCAGACGCGCGAGGTCGAGGACCCGACCGCGCTGCTGCACCAGCTCACCAGCGGCGCGCTCGCCCGCGGCGAGGCGCTGCGCGACCTGTCGGTGACGCGGCCGTCGCTCGAGGACGTCTACCTCGAGCTCACCGCATCCGAGCCCGAGGAGTCCCTCCGTGGCTGAGGCCGCCGTGCTCGCCTATCGCCAGTGGCGCCTGGAGCGGCGCATGTTCTGGCGCAACCCGACGGCGGCCTTCTTCTCATTCACCCTGCCGCTGCTCTTCCTCTTCCTCTTCGGCGCGATCTTCAGCGGCGATCAGAAGACCCTCAACGTCATCGTGCCCGGGATCCTCGGCATGAGCGTCATGTCGACGACGTTCAACGCACTGGCGATGAACATCACCTTCCTGCGCGAGGAGGGCGTGCTCAAGCGCATCCACGGCACGCCGATGCCCGGCAGCTCCTACCTGGCCGGCGTCGCCGCCAACGCGGTGTCCAACGCCGCCGTCCAGGTCGTGATCGTGGTGCTCGCCGGGCGGCTGTTCTTCGGCATCGGCTGGCCCAAGGACTGGCTCGAGCTCGCCGTCTTCTGCATCGCCGGCGTGGCGACGCTCGCCGCGCTCGGTGTGGCCTTCTCCCATGTGATCCCCAACTTCGACGCGGCACCGGCCTACACGAACATCGTCTTCCTGCCGGTGATCTTCATCTCCGGCGTCTTCTACGACGTCGACACCGCGCCGCAGTTCCTGCGGGACATCGCCCAGATCCTGCCGCTGACGCACATCATCGACGGGCTCTCGGCCGCGCTGGTCACCGGCGCGTCGCTCGCCGACACGGTGGGCGACCTGGCGGTCATCCTCGCGTGGGGCGTCTTCGGCGTGTTCTTCGCGGTGCGGGGCTTCAGCTGGGACTCGCGGCGGGAGTGACCGGGCGTATGGCGTTCACCCGGCAGCAGATCCGAGAGTCCATCGAACGCGCGGGCGACGAGCACTGGGACGCCCTCGTCCGCCACCACACCGACGTCTATCCCGAGAGCAATCCCACGCCCGGCGAGGTCGCCAGGGCCGAGGCCGATCGCCTCAACGCCCTCGGCCTGGGCGACGACGAGAACGTCAGGCTGGTCGAGAGTCGGGTCGAACGGGTCGAGCCCGCGGTGCGCATCACCCACGTCTTCGAGGATCGCGAGAAGGGCACGCGCTTCGAGACCGAGCCGTTCACCGGCTACGAGTAGAGACGGCCGCTGTATATGACGGACAAGGTGGCGCTCGTAAGGCAGCCGAGCAGCCGGATGGCGGAGGGCATCACGACGCACATCGACCGTCTGCCCGCGGACGCCGGGCTCGCGGCGCGACAGCATGCGGCGTACGTCGACGCGGTCGCCCACGCGGGCTGGACCATCCGCGAGATGTCCCCGGCCGACGATCTGCCGGACTGCGCGTTCGTCGAGGACACGGTGGTCGTGTTCGGCGATCTGGCGGTGTTGGCAAGGCCAGGAGCCGTCGGGCGCCGGGCGGAGGTCGCGGCAATCGAAGAGGTGGTCCGCTCACTCGGGCTGGAGGTCGCCCGGATCGAGGATCCGGGCACACTTGACGGCGGCGACGTCCTGCAGGTCGGGCACACCGTCTACGTGGGCCGCAGCGGGCGGACCAACGCCGAGGGCATCCGCCAGCTCCGCAGACATGCGGCCACCAGAGGACGCACGATCGTCCCCGTCCAGCTGCATGGCGTGCTGCACCTGAAATCGGCCGTGACGGCGCTGCCGGACGGCACGTTCATCGCGTCGGACGTCTCCCTCTTCGACGCCGCGCCCTTCCCGACGATGCGACTCGTCCCCGAGGAGGCGGGATCGCACGTGGTCCTGACGGGCGGTGGCACGGTCGTCATGGCGGCGTCGGCCCCACGCTCGGCAGGGCTGTTCGACGACCTGGGCTTCGACGTGATCACCGTGGACATCGGCGAGTTCGAGAAACGCGAAGGCTGCGTCACCTGCCTGTCGGTGCTCGTCGCCGAACGCGACGCGTAGCTCACCGGCAGAATCGTGCGCATGACCGCATCTGCGTTGTCGGTCGTGCCCGCCAACCGGGCCGGCTGGGAAGACCTGCAGACGATCCTCGGCACGCGTGGCCAGGCGTCGCGGTGTCAGTGCCAGCGCTACAAGCTGCGCCCGCGGGAGTCCTTTCGGTCGTTTCCCGTCGAGGAACGCGCCGACCGTCTGCGCCGGCAGACCGAGTGTGGCCATCCCCGGTCGGGCACGACCAGCGGCCTCGTGGCGTACCTCGACGGCGTGCCGGTCGGGTGGTGCGCCGTCGAGCCGCGCACCGCGTACGAGGGGCTCGTGCGCAACAACCGCGTCCCCTGGGAGGGCCGCACGGAGGACAAGGCCGACGACAGCGTCTGGGCCGTGACCTGCCTGTTCACCCGCGCGGGCTTCCGCAAGCAGGGCATCAGCCGGGCGCTCGCGCGCGCCGCGGTGGACATCGCGCGCGAGCGCGGCGCCCG
This sequence comes from Solirubrobacteraceae bacterium, assembly GCA_036555665.1. GTDB lineage: Bacteria > Actinomycetota > Thermoleophilia > Solirubrobacterales > Solirubrobacteraceae > JAOPZW01. Next base: position 17,459 of record DATBKW010000070.1, read on the forward strand.
CGCGATCGAGGGCTACCCCATGACCACCAAGAACGCGCTCTTGGAGGAGCTTCATGTCGGCACCGAAGGCGTGTTCGCCGCCGCGGGCTTCACCGAGGTCAGTCGGCCGACGGTGCGGCGGGTCGTGATGCGGCTCGACTTCTGACACTCCGTGGGTCGGCGCGGCGTCCGCCGCGCTAGCATCGAGGCGGGGTTCGTGCCTCTTGACGTCCACATCGACGGTCCCGATGCGAGGTTCGGCCACCGGGACCTGCTTCGCGCGGTTGCCGAAGGCACCGCGGGGACGGTCGGCGACGCCTTCCTTCGCGAGCTGGTCCGTCACGTCGCGCTGGCGTTCGACGCGAGATTCGCGTTCGTCGCCGAGGCCGCGGACCCCAGCGGACAGTTGGTGCGGGTCATCAGCGGCTGGTACGAGGGCGACTGGATGCAGGAGCCGCTGGAGTACGAGACGCGCGGCAAGCCGTGCGCGCTGGTGGTCGAACGATCGGTCGTCGCGTTCCCGGAGGCGCTGACCAAGCGCTTCCCCGAGGCCAGGCCGGCGATCGAGATGGGCCTCGAGAGCTACCTGGCGGTCTGCCTGCGCGCGGCCGACGGCACCCACCTCGGCCACATGGCCGTGATGGACGCGCGACCGATGGCGGCCGGCGACGACGACGTCGCCGCGATGCGGATCTTCGCGTCGCGGGCCGCGGCCGAGCTCGAGCGCCGCCAACAGGCGGCCGCATTGCGACGCTCGCGGGCGCGCGTGATCGAGGCCGCCGACTCCGAGCGCCGGCGCGTCGGCCGCGATCTGCACGACGGCGCGCAGCAGCGGCTCGTGGCGGTCGGGAACCTGCTCAAGCTCGCGCAGCGCCGGCTCGACGACGGCGACGAGGCTCTCGACGTGCTCCGCCTCGCCGGCGACGAGCTCAGCGCGGCTCAGACCGAGCTGCGCGACCTCGCGCGCGGACTGCACCCGGTGGCGCTCTCCGAACGCGGGCTCCACGGCGCACTCGAATCGCTGATGGTCGGATCCGAGATACCGGTCACGCTCGACGTCGCCGCCGACGACCTGCCCGACGATGTCGAGCTCGCCGCGTACTTCATCGTCTGCGAGGCGCTCACCAACGCGCGCAAGTACGCCGACGCCGACGCGGTCCGGATCCGCGTCGCCCGCGTGACCGATGCGCTCCTCGTCGAGATCGTCGACGACGGCTCAGGCGGTGCCGACCCAGCGTCCGGGACGGGCCTGCGCGGGCTGTCCGACCGCGTCGATGCGCTGGGCGGCCGGCTCGACGTCGAAAGCCCGCAGGGCGTCGGGACCCGCGTGAGCGCACGCCTGCCGCTGCCTTCGCGCGGCGAGGAAGCCGTGGGGTAGCTCCGGGCCCTCACGGGTATACCCGGCACTTCCACGACCGGGAGACGAAGATCGATGGCAGGTAGCACCACCTCGCAGGGAACCGTGTCGCTCGAGGAAGCACGCCGCGTGATCGCCGCCGGTGAGGACTGCGCGCGCGAGATCGAGCAGCCGCAGAACATCGCCGTGGTCGACGCGGGCGGCAACCTCGTCGCTCACATTCGCATGGACGGCGCGTGGATCGGCAGCGTGGACATAGCGATCAACAAGGCCTTCACGGCGCGAGCGTTCGATCTGCCGACGGCTGACCTCGCTGAGGAGTCCAAGCCCGGAGGCCAGTTCTACGGCATCCACGAGTCCAACAACGGCCGCGTGATGATCTTCGCCGGCGGCGTCCCGCTCAAGCGCGATGGCGAGGTCGTCGGCGCGGTCGGCGTCAGCGGCGGCGACGGCGACCAGGACACGAAGGTCGCCGAGGCTGCGGCCGCGGCATTCTGAGCACCTGAGCACTTCCGCCGGGGGTAGGGTCGCGCCATGGCGCAGACGCACTACTTCCCGTCCGACCGGGTCCACTTCAGCTGGGACACCGGCAACGATCCCGTGATCACCGTCGCGAGCGGCGACGTCGTCGTCGTCCACACACGCGACGTCAGCGACAACCAGGTCACGCCCGACTCGACGGCGGACGTCATCGCGAGCCTGGACTGGGATCGGGTCTATCCGCTGGCCGGCCCGATCGCGGTCGACGGCGCCCAGCCGGGCGACACGCTCGCGGTCGAGGTGCTCGACCTGCACACCCAGGGCTGGGGCTGGACGGCCATCCTGCCCGGCTTCGGCCTGCTGCCCGACGACTTCCCCGATCCGTACCTGCGGATCTTCGATCTCACCGCCGGCGACGTCACCTACTTGCGCGACGACGTCGCCATCCCGATCGAGCCGTTCCTGGGCACGATGGGCGTCTGCCCGGCCGACGCGAGCGCCACTCCGATCATGCCGCCGGGGAACTTCGGCGGGAACATGGACACACGCCAGCTCACGCGCGGAACGACGCTGTTCTTGCCGGTGCAGGTCGAGGGCGCGATGTTCAGCTGCGGCGACGCGCACGCCGCCCAGGGCGACGGCGAGGTCTGCGTGACCGGGATCGAATCGCCGATGTACGTCTCGCTGCGCCTGACCCTGCAGAAGGGCCGCACCATTCCCGCGCCGCAGTACCAGACCGCCGGCCCGCTGGTCCCGCGGGCGGGCGACGGTGGCTGGTACGGGACGACGGGCGTCGGCCCCGACCTGTACGCCGGCGCGCAGGAGGCGGTGCGGGCGATGGTGGCCCACCTGGCCGGCGAGCACGGGCTGTCGCGCGAGGACGCGTACGTGCTGTGCAGCCTGGCCGTCGACCTGCGCATCTCGGAGATCGTCGACGCCGGGCAGTACGTCGTCAGCGCGCTGCTGCCGCTGTCGATCTTCGCGTGAGGGAGCCCGTCCCCTACTTCGCCTACGGCACCACGCAGAAGGGCTTCGTGCACCATCGCCGGCTGGCGGCCCTGCTGGGCGAGCCGGTGGATCGGGTTCGCACGGTGGCGGCCCACGCGATCGTCGTGCCACGAGCAGCGGCGTGCAGCAACCCCGGATGCCAGTACGTGCATCGGATGGCGGCGCTGGTGGCGGGCGTCGAACCGCTGCGCGTCGAGGGCGACCTGTTCCTGATCGACGACGACGCCGTGGCCGAGCTCGACCGGCTCGAAAGCGGCCCGTATGTCCGCGACCGTATCGCGGTCGCCTCCCTCGACGGCGCCAGGACCTACACGGCCCACGCCTACCTGGCGCGCGAGCCGGCGCGCTGGCGAGCGCTCGTCGAGCGCGGCGCGGCCGACGCCCTCACCACCTACCCGCGCGACCTCGCCGCGCACGAGCGGCTCAAGGACTGCTGTGCCCGCGCGCCGGGACACCCCGGCCCCCACGACGTCGTCGACCTGCTCACCCCCGCCGGCTAGTGGGTCTTCTCGTGACGTTGAAACGTTGCGAGAAGGCCCACTACTAGGCTACGAACGCCGGCGGCGGCGCGCCCTCGACCGTCACCGGCACGCCGGCCAGCGGGCCCGCCTCCCAGTCGGCGCGCAGCATGCCGAAGACGTTGACGTCGAAGCAGTTGTCGCCGTGCCGGTGCCAGTCGCGTAGGACGCCCTCGAGCCGGAAGCCCACGCCGAGCAGCGCCTTCGTCGAGCGGACGTTGTCAGGGTTCGAGTAGGAGCCCAGGCGGTGCATGCCGAGCACCTCGAAGGTGAGGTGGGCGAGCAGCGCCTTGGACTCCGCGTTGGCGCCCGTGCCCCAGAACGCGCGGCCGAACCACGTGCCGACCATGCAGCGCAGGTCGCGCGCGGAGAACTCGCTCAATCCGGTGATCCCCGCGGGGCCGCGCTCGCGGTGCACGATCAGGAAGTCGAGCTGCTCGCCGCGCTCGCGCTGGCCGTCCAGGCGCGCGATGTAGGCCTGCGGCTGCTCGATCGACGTGTACGGGCCCCACGAGAACCAGCGCGTCACCTCGGGATCGCCGGCGAGCTCCAGCAGGGCCTGCGCGTCCTCGGGAGCGGGCAGGCGGAGGGTCAGCGTGGGACCATGCAACGCGATGCTTGCGCTGCTGTTCGACATCCACGGCAACCTACCGGCGCTCGAGGCGGTGCTCGACGACGCCCGCGCCGCGGGCGCGCAACGCTACCTGCTCGGCGGCGACTACGCGGTCTTCGGTGGCTGGCAGCCCGAAACGATCGCGCGGCTGCGCGAGCTGCAGGACGCAACCTGGATCCGCGGCAACGTCGATCGCTGGGCGGCAACCGAGCCTCCCGACGGCGAGCCGGCGCGCAGCGGCGTCGCGGCCTGCCGCGAGCTGCTCGACACGGCGACGATCGCCGAGCTGGGTGCGCTGCCGCCGAGCGCCGATCTCGGCCACGACACCCGCGCGTGGCACGCTTCGCCGAAGACCGACCTCGCCTCGTTCTGGCCCGAGCCCGGTGACGACGAGCGCGAGCTGCTCGACGGCGTCGAGGACCGGCGGCTGGTCTTCGGCCACTTCCACGTCGCCTTCGAGCGCGTGGGCGCCTACGGGATCGAGCTCGTGGCGCCCGGCTCGGTGGGCATGCCGACCGACGGCGACCACCGCGCCGCGTGGGCGCTCATGCACGACGACGGGCGCATCGAGCGCCGTCGCGTCGCCTACGACCACGCCGCCAGCGCCGCGCGCGTACGCGAGGTCGCCGACGGCGCGCCGTGGGGCGATGTCGTCGCGGCGCGCATCGAGCGCGCCGCGATGGGTTAGCTGCTGGCTCTACTCGCTGACGCGATCGATGAGGATCGAGAGGCGCACGAGCGCGCGCCACTCGTCGAGGTTGTCGCCGCGCAGCCCGGTGGATACGACATCGACCGCCTTGATGTTGCGCAGCGTGACGCGAGCCTCATCGAGCGCCGCCTTCACCGCGGCGTCTGAGCTCTCGGGCGAACTGCCGACCAGCTCGATGATCTTGGTGACCGGCATCGAGCCTCCTTCCTCTGGGGTTGGGGAACGCGCAATCTATTGGAGCCCGAGAAAAGCCGGTTGCTAGCGTCATCGCATGAGCAGCACCCTCTCCTTCGTCGCGGGCATCGGCGACACCGCCGACCCGCGTCCGCCCGGCGACCGCCCGTCGGACGGCGAAGCGCTCGACGCCTACTCGCGCGTCGTCACCGCCGTCGCGCGCGACCTCGCCCCGAGCGTCGCCAACCTGCGGGTCTCGCGCCGCCTGCGCGGCGGGCGCATGGCGGTCGGCGGCGGCAGCGCGGTCGTCATCACGCCCGACGGCTTCCTGGTCACCTCCGCGCACGTCGTCGAGGGCGCGCGCGGCGGCGATGCCTCCTTCGTGGACGGGCGCGAGATGCGCTTCACGGTCGTCGGGGCCGACCCGCTGTCCGACCTCGCCGTCCTGCGCGCCGACGGCGACGGCCTTGCGCCCGCGCGCCTCGGCGACGCCGGCGCGCTGCAGGTCGGCCAGCTCGTGGTGGCCATCGGCAACCCGCACGGCTACGCCGGATCGGTCACGGCCGGCGTCGTGTCGGCGCTCGGCCGCTCGCTGCCCGTCGGCCGCCGCGGCGGGCCGCACCGCCTTGTCGAGAACGTCGTGCAGACCGACGCCGCGCTGAACCCCGGCAACTCCGGCGGCGCGCTCGTCGAGGGCCGCGGCGCGGTCGTGGGCATCAACACCGCGGTGGCCGGCGTGGGCCTCGGGCTGGCGGTCCCCATCAACGACGCCACGCGGCGCATCGTCGCCGCGCTGATGTCCGACGGCCGCGTGCGCCGCGCCTGGCTTGGCATTGCGGTCGGCCCGCGGCCGCTGCCGCCGCGGGTGGCCGGGCGGCTGGGGCGCGACCGCGCGGTCGAGATCGTCGAGATCGTGGAGGGCTCGCCCGCCGAGCGCGCCGGGCTGCGCCCCGAGGACCTGCTCGTCGAGCTCGACGGCGTCGCGCTGGCGGGCGCCGACGATCTGCAGCGCCTGATGACGGCCGAGCGCATCGACGTCGCGATCAAGGCGACTGTCGTGCGCGGGGGCGATCTGCGGGCGGTCACGGTCACGCCCGCCGAGCTGCCTGACTGATGGACGACGACGCGATCGAGCTGGTCGCGTCGGTCGGGCCGCTCGACGTGGTCGTCGCCACGCTGCGCGAGTTCCTGCATCGCTCGGGCGCGGTGCGCGCGGTGGCGGTCGTCGACCGCGAGCCCGGCGAGGGAGCGGCGGTCGTCGACTGCGGACGGCTGCTGCCGATCGAGGTCGACTTCGGCGACCGCGTGGTCCACCTCCCCCACTCCGTGGAGCTCGACGTCGAGCCCGCGCCGCTGCCCGAAGTGCGCATGTTGCCGCGGTTCGAGGTAGATACTGCGCAGGCCGAGATCGCCGCGCCGGTCGGCGGCGTCGCCCATCTGGCGGAGGCGGTGCGCGACCTCGCCGCGGCGTTCGGCGGGCGCAACGTGGCGATGGCGCAGTTCGCCACCAACGACCCGCAGGCGCCGCTGGCCATCACCGCCCGCGCCGACGGCAGCGAGCCGATCGTGCTCGCCCTCGGCGACGATGAATTCCCCATGGAGCCGGGCTGGCCGTAGGCTGGCGCGGGATGACTCCCCCTCTCATCCTCACCGGCCGCGTCGTGACCTTCGACGAGGCGCACCCGCAGTTCGACGACGGGGCGGTCTACATCGGCGGCGACGAGCTGATCGCCGCGGTGCAGCCGCGCACCGCGCCCGCCCCGCCGGGCTTCGACGGCGCGCCTCGGGTGCGCACCGGCGGCGTGATCTACCCGGGCCTGATCGATCTGCACAACCACATCGCCTACAACGGGCTTCCGCTGTGGTCGCCGCCCGGGCGCACGGAGCCCTACACCTCGCGCTACCAGTGGCCCGGGGACCGCACCTACGAGGCCCTGATCTCCGACCCGGCCAACGCTCTGGGCGCCCTGGCCGGCAAGGCGCACCTGAAGTACCTGGAGACCAAGGCGGTCATCGGCGGCGTCACCGCGATCCAGGGCACGGCCAAGACCGGGCGGCCGTACGAGGGCTGGCTCGTGCGCAACATCGAGTTCGAGACGTTCAAGACCAAGAAGAAGACGGTCTATGTCTCCGCCCTGCCGCTGCGCGACGACAGCGCCTACAAGGCACAGGCCCAGCACCTCGAGAACGGGCTGGCCTTCGTCTACCACCTGTCGGAGGGCAGCGATCCGAAGCTCGTCGACGAGTACGGCAAGATCCGCGACGAGCACTGCCTGCACCAGGGGCTCGCGGCGATCCACTGCACGGCGCTCGAGCGGCCCAACTACGACGAGTGGGCGCCGCACGGCGGCTCGGTCGTGTGGTCGCCGTTCTCGAACCTCTGGCTGTACCGCGACACGACCGACGTCCTCGCCGCGCGCGCCGCCGGCGTGCGCCTGTGCCTGGGCGCCGACTGGTCGCCGTCGGGCTCGAAGAACCTGCTCGGTGAGCTGAAGGTCGCCGACCTGTGGAACCGCACGCACCTCGCGGGTGAGCTGACGGCCAAGGACATGTGCGAGATGGCCACCTGCAATCCGGCGGACGCGATCAACTGGGGCGACCGCATCGGGCGGCTCAAGCCCGGGCTGCACGGCGACGTGCTCGTCACCACCGACCGGCTCGACGACCCCTACGAGAACCTCGTCAAGTCGGTCGAGCGCGACGTGCAGTTCGTCGCCATCAACGGCCAGCCCTTCTACGGCACCACGCCGCTGATGAAGGCCGCCGGCGCCGAGCACGCCGAGCCGATCCGCTTCGGGCGCCTGCGCCGTTCGGTCCAGCTCATCTACCCCGCGGTCCCCGAGGCCGACATGGGATGGGCGGCCGTGCTCGCCGACATCGCCGCGGCGCGCGCCGACCCGCTCGGGCGCTACTTCGAGCTCGAGAAGGCGCACGGCAACCCCAACCCCGAGAAGCGGCCGCTGTGGCTGATGACCGACAAGCCCTGGGACAACCCGAAGGTCACGGGCAAGGAGGTCAAGATTCTGCCGCAGGTGGTGCGCATCCCGCCGCTGGACACGCTCGTCCACGACAAGGCGTACTTCGACGCGGTCACCGCCAGCCCGCTGCACGGGGGCACGCTGGACGGGCTCAAGGACTATTACGTCTAGGAGACCGTGTCGCTTCGCGACCTGGGGGCCCGTCTCAGGCGGCCACGTGGCCGCCTTCGCCACCCCTAAGGCAACGCGCTCTTCGGCGCCGTCACCAGGATCTGCGGCTTGCGCCGGCCCTTGCCGTCGCGGTCGGCCCAGCCGTCGTTGGTCGCCATCCACAGCGGCGATCCGGCGGGGAGGTCGTCCATCGGGATCGGCTTCTTGTCGCCGTCGGCGAACGCCTCGCCGTAGAGAACGAGGTTGCGGTTCTTGTCCGGGTGCACGATCGCGGGCTTGAGCGCCTGCAGCCCGTCGTTCCAGTTGGCGAGCATCTTCTTGATCAGCGCCGCGTGATTGCTGCCGTCCTTGGCCGCGCCGCTCTCGGGCGCGGTCGGGTGCGTGATGTGGCGGTAGGCCGGCGAGAAGGATTGGCCGTTGGGCGTCGCCGCCCACTTCAGCCACGCCTTGTCGGCCAGGGTTCCGAGCGCCACGACGGCCTCGATCGGCTCGTGGGCGAAGATCGCGTCGAGCCACTTGTGGCGGTAGGTGGCGATGCGCGTCAGTCCCGCGTTCTTCGACGCGCTGCCGTACACGCTGTACAGGAAGGTGTTGACCATCACGTAGCTGCGGTCGATCCCGAGCTTGAAGAGGAACCCCTGCAGGCGGTGGCCCGCCTCCCCCACGAGGATCCGCCGGGCGATGGTCTCGTGCTGGGCCGGGTCCTGCCCGATGACCAGCACGCGCGCGGTGCCGTCGAGGCGCCCGCGGTGGAAGATCGGGCCCCACTCGAGGCGGAACCCGTCGGCGGGATAGGCGACGGAGCCGGGATAGCCGGTGACGAGCGAGCTGAACGGCTCTTCGACGTAGCCGGGATCGAAGGCGGTGGGCATCGCCGAGTCCTACACCCGCGCGGAAGCGAGGTCAACGCGACCCGCCGCGGCATGACGCCGCGGCGGGGTCGCGATGGATGCTCAGCGGATGGCCGTCAGCGGCTTCATGTGCGCCTGCCGCTGCAACGGCGCGATCTGCGGAACCTTCAGTGCCTGCGCGGTGAGCGCCGGCGGCGCCTCGAACGGCACGTCCTGCTTGCACGTCGTACCGGCGGCCGGCAGCGCGCCGGTGAACATGAACGTGTCCACCGCCGAGTCGATGCACGGCGAGTTGCCGCCGTAGGCGGTGTGCCCGTCGCCTCGCATGGTCAGCAGGCGCGCGTTGCCGAGGTCGCGGACGAGGTTCTTCGCGCCTCGATACGGCGTCGCCGGGTCATAGGTCGTCGCCACCACGAGCGGTGTCGGCGACGAGTTCGGGATCCTGAACGGCCCGTCGTACGCGTCCTTGTCGCGGATCGGCCAGAGCCCGTAGTAGAGCTCGACGTAGCCGTTGTTGGACCACATGTGCTCGTGCTCGGTCCACGAGCGCTTGCCGAGACGGAAGTAGAGGTCCGGGTCGTGCGGGTAGCGCTGCTCGATCGCGCCGATCGTGAAGTAGCGATCGCCGCCCGGATCAAATGTCCCGTCGAGGTTGTTGCCGTAGAAGCCGTCGACGAGGATCCGGATGCCGGTCCCGTCGCCGTTGGCCGCATCGGCCAGGGCCTTCGCGAGCTCGCCCCAGAACTGCTTGGCGTAGATGTCGTAGAACGTCGCCGTGATGATGTCGTCGCCGTCGATCGGGCGCGGGTCGTCGCCACCGGCCGGGATCGGTGCCGCGTTGGCCTTGTCGATCAGCTGGTCGTAGGCGTCCCACGGATCGCTTCCGCCGAAGCCGCTGCACGCGACCTGATCGACTGCGCACGCTTGGAACAAGCGACCGATCGCCCGTTCGAAGCCGTCGCTCTGCGCGCTCAGCTCGTCGAGCGGCTCGTTGATGTACGAGTCGGCGTCGACCGGCCCGTCGAGGACCATCCGATCGTAGTTGTGGGGGAACATGCTCGCGTACGTCGCGCCCAGGAACGTGCCGTACGAGAAGCCGAAATAGGTCAGCTTGCGCTCGCCGACGGCCTGGCGAAGGAGGTCCAGGTCGCGCGCGACGTTGGCCGTCGACACGTGCGGCAGGATCTCCTTGTTGAGCGCGATGCAGCGCGCGTCGTAGCGCAGGTCGTGCTGGATCTGCGCCGCCTTGTTGAGATTGTCGGGCGTCGTGAACGGCTTGCCGTAGATGCCCTGCGTCTCCTGGTTGACCTTGCAGTCGATCGAAGGCTCGCTCTGGCCGACGCCGCGCGGATCCATCCCGACGATGTCGTACCGCGTGTTCAGCGAGCCCCATACGCCTCGCGGGTCGGCGCCGACGGCCTCGACGTAGTCGGCCGCGGGGCCGCCGGGACCGCCGAAGTTGAAGAACAGCGTGCCGAGCCTGTGCGCCTGGTCGGTCGCGGGGGATTTGGCCAGGAACAGCGAGATGGTCTTGCCGTTCGGTCGGTCGTAGTCGAGCGGCACCTTGGCCTTGGTGCACACGACGTCGGCGGCGTCACCGCAAGGCTGCCAGTCGAGCTTCGGCGCCTGCTGTGCGCCGGCCGAGGTGGCCAGCGTGCCGAAAAGCACGCATGCGAGCGCAGTCGCCCGCAGACGAGAACTTCCCTGCATGTGCTCCCTCCCCATTGGGTGTTGTGTTGTGTGAACGCCTACCAGCCCCCGGTGCCGGTGCACAAGGCGGGGGTCAGACGAGCCTCCCTTACCCAAGGAAGCCCACGACGATGCCGGCGGCCCGATCGGGGACCTCGTCGAAGAGGAAGTGGCCGACGCCGTCGAGGATCTCCAACCGCGCGTGGGGGATCTCGCGCGCGAAGCGATGCGCGCTTGCCACCGGCGCGAACGGGTCCTCGGAGCCGAACAGCAGCAGCGTCGGGACGTCCAGGGCGGCCAGGCGGCCCCGGTAGGGCTCGAGCTCGGAGAAGTTCCCCGAGCGGTAGAGCTCGAGCTGGCCGCGGCGGCGGACCGGATCGCCGTAGGCCTTGAAGTACTGGTCGAGCGCCAGCTCGTCGATGCCCGGCGCCACGGCCGCGATCATCTGGCCGAAGGCCGCCCGCGTGGCGCCCTCGACGATCTCCTCGCCCTGGTCCTCGGTGCGCATCGCCTGCGCAAGACCGTGCCACTTGCCGTCGGGGAAGAAGCCGGTCGCCGAGATGACCAGGGCGCTCACCTTCTCGGGGTGGTCGCAGGCCCAGCGCAGACCGATCAGCCCGCCCCAGTCGTGCACGCAGAGCGCGACCGGCCCGCCGATGTGCTCGCCGTGGAAGCGGTCGACCGCGTCGACCATCCGCGTCCACGTGTGCGGTGGATCGGGTTCCGAGTCGCCGTAGCCGGGCAGGTCGGGGGCAAGCGCGCGCCAGCCGGCCTCGGCCGCGCGTGCGATGAGCACGCCGAACATGTGCCCCGACTCCGGGTACCCGTGCAGGCACAGCAGCGTGCCGCGCGCCTCGCCGTCGGGGGCGGCCTCGAGGTAGGAGAGCACCTCGCGACACTACAGTCCCGCCCGTGCGCGCCGTTCGTGCCCTCGCCGGGCCGTTGTTCGTGGTCGCCGGCGCCCTGCATTTCTCCCATACACGCTGGTACGTGGCGATCGTGCCCGACTACCTGCCGGCGCACCGCGAGCTCGTCTACGTCAGCGGGGTGGCCGAGATCGCGGGCGGAGCCGGGCTCATGGTGCCCGCGACGCGGCGCGCGGCCGGGTGGTGGCTCATCGCGACGCTGGTGGCCGTCTTCCCGGCCAACGTGTGGATGGCGCAGCATCCCGAGCGCTACCCGGTGCCGGGCGGGCGTGCGGCGCTCTACGCGCGGCTGCCCGTGCAGGGCCTCTTCATCGCGCTCGTGTGGGCCGCGATGCGTCGTTGACGATCAGCGCGGCGCCTCCGGGTGCGGCGCGCGCGGAGCTGGGCGGCGAGGGCGCCCAGGGCCGTGAACAGCGCAGGGCCTCCCATTGCGAGGGTCTCTTCGACCGGGAGGCCGCCGACGTGCGCGAATGTCATTGGAAGATCTCCGTCGTGCAGTCGCCGCCCTGCAGCCGGACCTCGTGGGCTCGGGCGGGGCCGCCGGTGCGGTCGTAGAAGTCGACGAAGAAGTCCGGGTCGAGCTCCATCCCGCCGTCAGGCGAGCAGTTGACGCGCAGCAGCCACGACTGCAGCCCCGGGTAGAACTGGTTGTCCCAGGTCGAGTACAGCGAATTGGTGACGTAAAGCCGGCGGCCGTCGAGCGACAGCTGGAGCATCTGCGGACCGCCGCCCAGGTCGTGGCCGGCGTCGGACGGCCGGCCGAGGACGCCGCCGAGCTGCAGCTGCCCGGTGAGCTCGGGACTGCTCGGATCGCTGATGTCGTACTGGCGCAGGTCGCCGTGCAGCCAGTTGGAGAAGTAGAGGAAGCGGTCGTCCATCGAGACGACGAGGTCGGTGATCAGGCCGGGCACGGGGAACGGCCAGCCCTCCTGCTCGACGCCGTCGACGGCGATCACCTGGTCGGCGCCATAGGCGCCGTTATCGCGATGAAAGTGCCACATCGTGCTCGACAGCGCGGCGCCGACGAACCCTTGATCGGCGTCGGGGTTGTGCAGCCAGCGCACCTCGAGCGGGACCAATCCAGTCTCGCCAAGTTCGAGCGTCTGCTCGACCCTGCGCTCGCGCAGGTCCCAGAAGTGCAGGCGGCTGCCGTAGCGGCCGGCGGCGACATCGTCGAGATCGAAACCGGGTTCGTAGGCATTGGGCTCACCGAACTCCGAGGACGCCAGCACGTTCTGGCGCGGCTGATACCAGAAGTCATAGTTCAGCGACGGGTGCGGCCCGCCGTTCTCCCAGCGGCCCTTGACCTCGAAGGTCCGCGCATCCAGGACGGCAAAGCCGCAGGCGCCGTTGCCGTCGGCATCGCCGAGCATGCTGATGACGATGTTCTCGCCCGGCATGCAGTGCACGGTGTGCGGACGCGTCAGCCCGGTCGCGCGCACCAGCTCGTTGCGCTCGATGACCTTCTCGATCCGCGGCCGCCGCGGATCGTCGGCCACATTGACCACGTGAATGCGCGAGGAGCGAAAGCCCGGCACGATCAGGTGCGAGCGGTCAGGGCCATGGCAGGCCGAGCTGCAGCGATTCCAGCCGAAATGATGCAGCTCATCGCCGACATTCGGCATCGGCGTTTCGTGGACGATCCGGCCGTCTTCGGCGTCGACCACGGCGAGGAAGTCGGGGCGGTCGACCCCCGTGCCCTCGTGCAGGCAGGCGAGGTAGAGGAACTCCTCCGGCGGAGCCTTCATCGCCTCGGCCGGGGAAGTGTGAAACGACTGCGGGTGGTGCTCCACGGGAACTCCTTTCGGCTCGTGCCTCGAGTGGCCACGATCGCGCAGCCGCCTTACGTGCCCGTGTTGCGCGGCTAACGCAGGGCTTACGCGGCGTGGGAGAATCCGACCAGGTGCGGTTCGAGCTGCTTGGTCCGCTGCGGGTTGTCGAGGGTGACTGCGATGTGACCCCGGCGCGCCCCAAGCAGCGGGTATTGCTCACGCTGCTGCTGCTGCGCCGCGGAGAGGTGGTGCCGGGCGCGCAGCTGATCGAGGGTTTGTGGGGCGAGGAGCCGCCTGGCAGCGCCCAGACCGCGCTCCATGGCCACATCTCCAACCTGCGCAAGCTGCTCGGCGCCGACCGGATCAGGACGCGCCCGCCCGGCTATGTGCTGCAGGTCTCCCCCGGCGAGGTCGACGTGGCCCGGTTCGAGTCGCTGATCGCGGAGGCCCGCGGGCGCGACAATCCCGGAGAGCGGTCGTCGGGTCTGTGCGATGCACTGTCGCTCTGGCGCGGTGAGCCGTTGGCCGAGCTGCGCGGCGAGCCGTTTGCGGAGCGCGAGATCGCCCGACTGGAGGAGCTGCGGCTGGCCGCGCTCGAGGATCGCATCGACGCCGAGCTGGCGCTCGGCCGCCATCACGAGCTGGTAGCAGAGCTCGAGCCGCTCGTCGCCGAGCACGTCTTCCGCGAGCGTCTGCGTGGCCAGCTGATGCTGGCGCTCTACCGCTGCGGCCGGCAGGCCGACGCACTGCACGCGTTTCAGAGCGGACGCCGGGCGCTCGTCGAGCAACTCGGTATCGACCCGGGGCCGGCGCTGGTGGCGCTCGAGCTGGCCATCCTTCGCCACGACCCGAGCCTGGACGTGCCGGCGGTTCGCGCACCGGCGCCGCGGCAGGCGCCGGTGCGTTACGCGCGCAGCGGCGCCCTCAACATCGCCTACCAGGTCACCGGCGACGGCCCGATCGACCTCGTCCTCATCTCGGGATTCATCTCCCACCTCGAGAAGGACTGGGAGGAGCCGCACCACGCGCGCTTCCTCGAACGGCTCACATCGGTCGCGCGCCTGATCCGCCTCGACAAGCGCGGCACCGGGCTCTCCGACCGGCCGCCCGGCCTGGCCGATCTCGAGACCCGCATGGACGACGTGCGCGCGGTGATGGACGAGGTCGAAAGCCGCAGTGCCGTGCTGTTCGGATACTCGGAAGGTGCGCCGATGGCGGTCCTCTTCGCCGCCAGCCACCCCGAACGCACGCGCGCGCTGGTCCTCTACGGCGCGTACGCGAAGCGGCTCGATCCCGACGACGACTACCCGTGGGCGCCGACGCGCGAGGCGCGCGCGGAGTACATCGAGCGTCTGGAGCGCGATTGGGGCTTCGAATCGGACATGAAGATGATGTGCCCCTCGGCCGACGAGGCGATGGCGCGCTGGTGGGGCGAGCGGTGTCGCGCCGCGGCCAGCCCCGGCGCCATCCGGGCGCTCAACGAGATGAACTCGCTGATCGACGTGCGCGCGCTGCTGCCGACGATCCGGGTCCCCACGCTGGTCGTCCACCGCGGCACCGACTACGACGTGCGCGTCGAGGAGGGCCGCTACACCGCCGAGCGCATCCCCGGCGCTCGCTTCGTCGAGCTGCCCGGAGCCGACCACTTCGTCGGCGTCGACCCCGATCAGATCCTCGACGTGGTCGAGCAGTTCCTCGCCGAATGCCGCGCCGCGCCGATCCGTGCGGACCCCGACAGCGTGCTGGTCACGCTCGTCGCGACCCAGGTCGTGGGCGCCTCGACGTTCCCCGAGCCCGACATCGTGCGCAGCAATCTCGCCCACCATCGCGGCCGGCGGCTCGAGGGCACTCGCGATCGGATCCTCGCGTCGTTCGACGGACCGGCGAGGGCCGTCCGCTACGCGGCCGCGGTCACCGAGGCGGCCCGCGCGCACGGTATCGAGGTGCGCACGGGGGTGCACACGGGCGAGGTCGAGATCGCCGACGATCACGCCCATGGCCACGCGCTCGACGTCACCGCTGCCGTGGCCGCCGCGGCCGCCTCCGGCGAGGTGCTCGTATCTCAGACCGTCACCGACCTCGTCGCCGGTTCCGGTCTCGAGTTCACCGACCGCGGAACCCGGACGCTGGCCGGCGTCCGCGGCGAATGGCGCCTGCATGCCGTTGTCGACTCCGATCGTGACGCCCTGGCGCCGCTGGTCGGGCGCGCCGAGGACTTCGCGCGCCTCGAGCACGCGCTGTGGCGGGCGCAGTCTGCAAGTGGGTCGACCGCCCTGGTCTCGGGCGAGGCCGGGATCGGTAAGACGCGGCTGGTGAGCGAGCTTGCGGCGCGGGCCCGGGCCGCCGGATTCAAGACGCTCGTCGGGCGCTGCCTCGATCTCGTCGGCACCGAGCTGCCATACCAGCCGTTCGTCGACGCGCTGCGTCCGCTCGCGCCCCAGCTTCCGTTTGTCGAGGGCCGCTCGGCCTCGCAGCTCCTCTTGTTCGAGGAGACGCTGGCGCTGCTTGACGATCTCGGCGGACCGGTGCTTCTGGTGCTCGAGGACATGCACTGGGCGGACACGTCGACGGTCGACCTCGTTGCCTATCTCGCGCACAACCTCGACGAACGCCGCGTGCTGCTGGTCGCGACCTACCGCGCCGACGAGCTCGAGTCGGCGGAGCGGGTCGGCAGGCTCGCCGACAGCGTCGGCCGCTCGGCCTCGTCGCTGGTGCTCGCGCTGGATCCGCTTGCGCCCGACGAAGTGCGGGAGCTGCTGGCTTGCGCCTCGCCCCCGCCCGCGGTGGAGGAGGCGATCGTCGCCCGCTCGCAAGGCAACCCATTCTTCGCCGAGGAGCTCCTGGCCGCGGCGGGCGACGAGAGCGGCGAGCTGCCACGTGGGCTGCGCGATCTGCTCCTGCGACGGGTGGCGCGCCTCGACCGCCGGACCAAGGGCGTGCTGCGGCTGGCGGCCGCCGCTGGGCGCGACGTCGGCTACCCGCTGCTGCGCGCCGCGGCGGCGCTTCCGGAGCCCGATGTGCGCGAGTCGCTGCGCCGCGCCGTCGAACATGGCGTGCTCGTTCCCGATCAGGACCGCTTCCGCTTCCGGCACGCGCTCCTGGCGGAGGCGGTCTACGCCACGCTGCTTCCCGGCGAGCGCGAGGACTTGCACGCGCGGCTCGCCGACGAGCTCGCGCGCGGCGAACCGCCGGCGGCCGCGGCCGAGCTCGCCCCGCACTGGGCGGCGGCAGGTCGGTCCCGGGAGGCGCTCGTGACGTCGGTCGAGGCGGCTCGCGAGGCCGAGGCGGTCTTCGGCCTCGCCGAGGCTCTGGCCCACCTCGAGCGGGCGCTCAGACTGTGGGTCGCCGTGCCGGACGCAATTGCGGTCGCCGGCCTCGACCTCGTCGAGCTCTTGTCGTGGGCGGCGCAGCGGGCGCTGCAGACCGACGCCGCGCCGCGCGCCGTTGAACTCGGTCAGCGAGCCGTCGCGCTTGTCGGCGATGCCGATCCAGTGCGCGCCGGTCTCCTGCACGAGCGCCTCGGCAACTACCTGTTCGCGGCCGGCAGCCGCGATGCCGGCCTTGCTGCGCGCGAGCGCGCGGTCGAGCTCGTGCCGGCGCAGCCGCTGTCCGCGGCCCGCGCACACGTGCTGGCGGCGCTCGGGCATGCGTTGATGCTGGTCTGGCGCCACGAAGCGTCTCGTCCGACATGCGAGCAGGCCCTCGCACTAGCGCGCGCGGTCGGCGCGCCCTCGGTCGAATCCAGGGCGGAGGCGGTCCTCGGAGTGGACCTCGCCTACCTGGGACACGGCGACGAAGGGCTCGAGCACCTTCGCCTGGCCGTGCGCCTCGCGGAACAGAGTGGCGACCCAGGGGAGCTGGTGTTCGCGTATTGCTGGCTCACTGACGTCCTGACGATGCTCGGACGGCCGCGGGAATCAACTCGAGTGGCGGCCGCTGCGGTCAGCGTCGTCGGTGGCTTCGGCGTCGCGCACGGCACGATCATCTCCAACCAGGTCGAGGCCCTGATCGCCACTGGGGAGTGGGACGATGCCGACCGCCTCTGCGCCGTGGCGCTCCGCCCCAGCACGACCAACTGGCCGCACTTTCGTCGCCTCAACAGCGCTTCGCTCGCCATCGGCCGCGGCCACTTCGACGACGCGCGGGTGGATCTCGAGGCCGCGTCCGCCTCCGTGCGCGGGGACGAGCGTGCTTCGCCTGCCTACGACCTCCTTGTCACCGAACTCGCCCTGTGGGAGCACCGGTGGACAGACGCCGAGACGATCGTGCGCGACGCGCTCGCGCGGACGCGCGAGCGCGACGCCGCGCTGATCCGCATCCAGCTGTGCGCGCAGGGTCTGCGTGCGCAGGCGGAGCTCGCAGCGCTGGCGCGCGCCCGCCGTGACGGCGACACGCTCGAAGGCCACCTCGGCCGCGGGCGCAAGCTCCTCATCGCCGCGCGCCGAGCCGCCACCGCAGCCGCCGCGGTCACTCCGAACGCCGCCGGCTGGCGTGCGCTCGCCGAGGCCGAGCATGCGCGGGCGCGCGGAGAGCCTCGGCCCGAGGCGTGGTCCGAAGCTGCGCACCTGTGGGACGAGCTCGATCGTCCGCCGCTGGCGGCCTACTGCCGCTGGCGGCAAGCCGAGGCGCTCGCCACCACCGGCGGCGACGCCAGCGTCCCGCTCCGAGAGGCCCACGCGGTGGCGGCGCGGATTGGGGCGCGACCGCTGCTGCGGCAGTTGGAGCTGCTTGCAGGGCGCGCGCAGCTTGAGCTTCTTCAAGGTCGCAGCCCGTCGAGCACGGTGTCGACGACCTGGGCGACGAAGCGCCCGCCCAGCGAGTCGCCCGCCAGGTAGCGGGCGAAGAACGCGCCGACCAGCGCGGTGACCGCGACGTCGAAGTTGGCGTCGCGCCGGATCTCGCCGCGGTCGCGCGCGGCACGGAGGACGGCGCGCAGTTCGCGCCGGCCGGGCGCGACCAGCCGCTCGCGGTACAGCGCGAGCAGCTCGGGCGTCTCGTGCTCCTCGGCCAGCAGCGGTGCCGCGCATCGTCATGCCGTTGGGGCGCTCGAGGCCGGCGATGAGGCAAGGCTGCGGGAGCTCGCCGCCGAGATCGGCGGCCAGGCGGGCACGCCTCGCGAGGCGGTCGAGTTCGGCGAGGTGGTCATGTTCGCGACGCCGTGGCTGCTCGTCGACGAGGCGCTCGCGCAGGCCGGCTCCCTCGACGGGAAAATCGTCATCGACACCACGAACCAGTTCGGCCGCGACGGCTGGGAGGACCTCGGCGGGCGCACCGCGGCCCAGATCAACGCGGCGCGGATGACGGGAGCGCGCTACACGAAGGCCTTCAACACCCTGACCTCCGTCTTTCAGGAGCAGGCGGCAGGGCGCACCGGGCCCGATCGAGTCGTCATGTTCGTGTGCGGCGACGACGAGGAGGCCAAGCGCGTCGTCGCCCGGTTGATCGACGACGCCGGGTTTACGCCGGTCGACACGGGCGGCACGGCCGACGCCGCGCCGATGAAGGCGCCGCGGCGCCCCGCGCCGTCTACGGCGAGGAGCTCCACGAGGATGAGGCCCGGGCGTACCTCGCGAGCCTCGGACGGAGGCGACATGACACCGACGCTCTACGAATGGGCCGGCGCCGCCGAGGCGCTCGACCGGCTGACCGAATGCTTCTACCGCCGCGTGCACGAGGACCCGATCCTGGCCCCCGTGTTCGCCAACATGCCGCCCGACCACCACCACCACGTCGCGCTGTCGCTCGGCAGGTCCTCGGCGGCCCGCCCAACTCGCAGCCAGGGGCGACGCCGCCGCGCGCGGCACCGGTGCCGCACTGGGCTGGGGCGTCGCGCCGCCCTACGAGGGCGACTGACCGTTGCGCGAGGCGAGCCACGCCGCGATCGACGGCGCGTGCTCGTCGGCCACGAGCTCGGCGAGCGGGTGTGTGGTGGTGATGCCGACGACGTGCATGCCCGCCGCGCGGCCCGCGTCGACGCCGGCCGGCGCATCCTCGAGCACGACGCAGTCGACGGGATCGGCGCCGAGCTCGCGCGCCGCCAGCAGGTAGCCCTCGGGATCGGGCTTCCCGCGCGCCAGGCGCTCGGGCGTCACGAGCACGTCGGGGATCGGCAGCCCGGCGGCGCGCAGGCGAGCGGTCGCCAGCGGCAGGGTGCAGGACGTCACGACCGCCACGGGTTCCGAGCCTTCGAAGAGCTCGCAGGCGCCCGGGAGCGCAACGACGCCGCCGGTGTCGCCCGCCTGGCGCAGGTCGATCGCGCGCGACTCGGCGGCGGCGTCGAGCCCGGGCGC